>CAZKTE010000001.1:0-85875 GCA_964555625.1 uncultured Isosphaeraceae bacterium
GGCGAGCAACCCGGCGGCCCGCCTCTACTGGGCCTGGGTCGCGCTGCTTCGATACCTCGTCCCCATCGGCGTGCTTGCCGTGTTCCTGCACGCCATCAACCTGCTCTAGGAAGGATCCCCCATGGACGCCCTGATGAAGATGATCGACGACATCAACGGGATCCTCTGGCACGACAGCGTGCTCATCATCCTGCTTGGCGTGGGCGTGCTCTTTACGCTCTGGACGCTCTTCGGGCAGTACAAGGCGCTGACCCATGGCGTGCAGGTCGTCCGCGGCGTCTATGACAGGGACGACGATCCGGGCGCCATCAGCCACTTCCAGGCGCTCTCTGCGGCGCTCTCTGCGACGGTTGGCCTGGGAAACATCGGCGGCGTGGCCATAGCCATCGCACTTGGCGGTCCCGGCGCCGTCTTCTGGATGTGGGTCGTTGGATTCTTCGGCATGGCGATCAAGATGACGGAAGTCACGCAGTCCATGCTCTTTCGAAACACGGATGACCCTGACAATCCCCACGGTGGTCCCATGTGGGTCGTGTCTCGGGGCTTCAGAAACGTCTCGCCCGCCCTTGCGCCCCTCGGCTGGGTCATCGGCGCGGTCTTCTGCGTCACCCTGCTGATCTCGACGATCACCGGCGGAAACATGTTCCAGGCATGGAACGTCGCTGAGGTCACCCACCTGAACTTCGGCGTGCCCGCGGCCGTCACCGGCGTACTGCTCGCCGTCATCGTCGCGATGGTCATCATCGGCGGCATCAAGCGCATCGGCGCCGTGGCTGGCAAGCTCGTGCCGTTCATGTGCGGCCTCTACCTGTTGATGGGCATCATCGTCATCTTCATGACCATCGACCAGGTCCCCGCGGCATTCGCCCTCATCTTCAAGGGCGCCTTCAGCCCGCTCGAAGGCCAGCAGGCCTTCGTCGGGGGTACGGCCGGGTATGCCTTCCTCTGGGGCATGAAACGCGCACTGTTCTCAAACGAGGCCGGCCAGGGCTCGGCCCCGATCGCCCACAGCGCGGCCAAGACCGACGAGCCGGTCCGAGAGGGCGTAGTGGCGGGCCTCGAGCCCTTCATCGACACGCTCATCGTCTGCACGATCACTGCGCTGGTCATCATCACCAGCGGCGCGTGGAACCGCGGACCGGACGCGACGATTGACGCGTCGGCCATCACGGTCACCAGCGACATCGATGGCTGGAGCGTCATTACGCCACAGTTGCCCGATGGTCCCTGGCGCGTCGGCGACGGCACGGTCTTCTGTGTCCTCGGCGACGATGATCCTGCAGGCACGCGCACACGCCTCCCCGGCAGCGTCACCAACGACGACGGATGGCAGGTGGCGTGGAACCACGTGGATGCGGACACCTTCGATGCTGCGCCATCGATGATCGACGGCGGCGTCTATGGCGATCTTCCCGGGGCGTCTCTGACCAGCCACGCCTTCGATCGCATCATTCCAGAGAGTGGACGCTGGCTGGTGACGCTGGCCGCGTGGCTCTTTGCGATATCCACGATGATCTCCTGGAGCTACTACGGCGAGCAGGGCGTGGTCTTCATGCTCGGAAACTGGGCGGTCATGCCCTACAAGGTGATCTACTGCCTGCTTGCGGTCGTCTCCTGCCTGGGCTTCATCACCACGGACGCTGCCCTTGACGCGCTCACGGGCCTGGGTACGGGAGTCATGCTCTTTGCCAACGTCCCGATCATGCTGATCTTCGGTCTCATGGCGATGCGCGCCTACCATCAGTACATCGGACGATTGAAGGCCGGGGAGTTTGATCGCGGCGACTAGCGGCGGTGTACAGAGTAGACCCGCAGCACGCAGGGGTATCCCGAGGCGATCGTTGATAGGACCACCGGTGCGCCGCCATCCCGTCGACCAAACCCAGTGCTGACCAAGTGTGGATTACGCGCCCACGTCGCAGATGACAGCCGCCGCCTCGGCTGCGGGGTCGTGGCCCTCGTAGCGATCGGCGATCTCGCGGAAGGCTTCCAACTGCGTGGCCGCCGCCTCACCATCCTCGAGGATGTCCAGTGCCGCCTCAGCGATGGACCCGACTGCGTCACCGCAGGGCACGAACTCCGGAACGGCGCGGCGGCCGACGATGAGATTCGGAAGCAGTCGATCCTGTGTGGAGAGAAGCATTGGCGCGATCATGCGCGTCAGCAGCGAGCTGCGATAGAGCCCGACCATCGGCACGCCCGCGGCCGCAGCGTGCAGCGTCACGGTCCCCGAGACGGCCAGGGCGATGTCCGCCCACGCGAGGACTGCCGGGAGGTTCTCCGGCACGATGACGACGCCGTCGGCCATCGCCTCGATGCGCGCAACGTCGCCGCCGCGGCAGGCGACGGCTACCTCGAGGCCCGCGTGTTCCTGGCGCAGGCGCTGCGCGACCGCGCACTGCATGGGGAGGTTTCGATCGATCTCCGCCGCTCGCGACCCGGGCAGAATCGCCACCCGCGGCGAGCCCTTTGGCAGTTTGACCTTGGCGGCCCTGGACGGCGCGTTGATCGCCGGGTGACCGATGAAGGTCGCCGCGATGCCTCGCCGCAGGAACCACTCCTCCTCGAAGGGCAGCAGGCAGAGGACGTGGTCGCTGAGGCGACGCAGCTTGGCCGTGCGCCAGGGCCCCCAGGCCCAGAGCTGCGGCGCGGCCAGGAAGACCACCGGCAGGTGCAGCCTGTGTGCAGCAGCCGCGACGTGGAAGTTCGCCGCCGGTGAGTCGACGACGACGACGGTGGGCTCGTGCTCCTTCATCCATCGCCGGGCCACGGCCACATGGCCACGCACCGCGGCGATGCGGCCGGCGGCATCGATGCCCATGGCCGCAGCGTCGCAGGAGGAGACCAGGAGATCCGCGCCTGCCGCCTCCATCGCCTCGCCCCCGACGGCGGCGATGGGTCGATCACCGCCGGCAGCCAGCGCAGCGATGGCCATCGCGCCCAGCGCGTCACCGCTTGGCTCGAAGGCGCTCAACAGGATGGGGCGTGTACGCCGATCGACCATGATCAGCGAGGAAGATACGATACCGCGAATGCTCAAGCGAACCGTCACCTGTGGAGACCTCCGCGCAGAGGCCGCCGGAAGCGAGCACGTGCTCTGTGGATGGGTCAATACCTACCGCGATCAGGGCAAGGGACTCGTATTCATCGACCTGCGAGACCGCCATGGGATGACCCAGGTGGTATTCGATGCCGAGGATTCGCCCGCAGAGGCCATGGAACTGGCCGCCACCCTGCGCCGCGAGGACGTGGTGGCCATCGCCGGCACCGTTCGCATGCGCGACGGAAGGCCCAATGACCGCCTCGCGACCGGCCAGATCGAGCTCGTGGGCGGCACCCTTGAGATTCTCAATCGCACCGATGACCTGCCGATCCTCCCCGATGAGCACGAGGCGGAGAAGATCGCCGAAGAGCATCGCCTGCGGCATCGCTACATCGACCTGCGGCGACCTCGCATGCAGGAGATCCTCGCCCTGCGCAGCCGCGTGGCGCAGTACACCCGCACCTTCTTCATGGACGAGGGGTTCATCGAAGTCGAGACGCCACTGCTCATCACGCCGACCCCGGAGGGTGCGCGGGACTTCATCGTGCCCTCTCGCCAGTACCCGGGTCGTTTCTATGCGCTGCCCCAGAGCCCGCAGATCTTCAAGCAGATCCTGATGATCGCAGGGTGCGATCGATACATGCAGATCTGCCGCTGCCTGCGAGACGAGGACCCGCGCGCAGATCGTCAGGCGGAGTTCACGCAGATCGACCTGGAGATGAGCTTCGTCACGCGCGATGACGTCATCGAGATCATGACCCGATTCGCCCAGGGGCTCTTTAAGGATGTCGCGGGAGTCGACCTAAGTGACATGCCCGTGCTCTCCTGGCAGGAGGCCATGGAACGCTACGGCAGCGACCGGCCCGACACGCGCTTCGACCTGCCGTTTGTCGATGTGAGCGAGCTCGCGTCGCGCACCGACTTCAAGGTGTTCACCGGCGCCATCGCCGACGGCGGCATCGTCACGGCGATGCGCGTCCCGCGCGGCGCGGCGTTGTCTCGCAAGGTCACCGACGGCTACGCGGAGGTGGCCAAGGAGTACGGCGGAGGCGGCCTTCCGGTGGTCAAGTACACGGAGAATGGCTTCGAGACGGGCGTCGCCCGGTTCGTCGAGCCCATCGCCGAGGACCTGGTGTCCGCCCTCTCCTTGGAGGCCGGTGACCTGGTCTGCTTCGGTGTCGGACCCTTCCGAACAGCCCTGACTGCCCTTGGCGCAGTGCGATGCGCGGTCGCCTCGGACCTGGACCTCATTCCCGAGGGAGTATTCCGGGGGCTGTGGGTGGTCGATTTCCCGATGTTCAGCCGCGACGAGGCCAACGATCGCTGGGCAAGCGAACACCATCCCTTCACGGCGCCCCGCGCAGACCAACTCGATGCACTCACCGCCGACCCGGGCAACTGCATCAGCGAGGGCTACGACATGGTGATCAACGGGTCCGAGACCGGGGGCGGGTCGATCCGAATCCACGACCCGAAGGTGCAGGAGACCGTGTTTGCCGCCCTGGGCATCGGAGACGAGGAGGCGCAGGCGAAGTTTGGGTTCTTGCTCAACGCATTGCGCAGCGGCGCCCCGCCCCACGGCGGCATCGCCTTCGGCCTCGATCGCCTCGTCATGCTGCTTGCAGGCACGGACAACATCCGCGATGTCATCGCCTTCCCCAAGACTGGTACCGGCGCAGACCTGATGTGTGAGGCACCGGGCATCGCCGACCCGGCGCACCTCGAAGAAATGGGCATCAGCGTCGCTCAGGCAGCGACGATCGAGGACTGATCCTTCCACCAAAGGGCAAGCGTCAGCAGCGCAAAGAGCTGGTGCTCCCGGTGCCGACGCCCGCTGCGATGCTCATCGAGCATCGCCAAGGGAACGCGCCGATCGATCGCCAGGCCCGAGAAGGCATCGCGGTCACTGAGCGTGTCGCCAAGCAACTGCGCAAGGCCGCCCTGGTCGCCACGGAACCAGCGACCGAGGGGCAGCGTGAAGCCCATCTTCGGCCGGTCCACGATGGAGGCGGGCAGGTGTCGCCGCGCTACTGCCCGCAGCAGTCCCTTGCGGCCCCCCCGCTGCAACTGCGCGGGCGTCAGGCCCGCGGCCACCGACGAGACGCGCGGAGTGAGGAACGGCGCGCGGACCTCGAGGGCCACGGCCATCGACGCCGTGTCCACCTTGCGCAAGAGGTCATCGGGCAGGTACGCGTCCTGGTCGAAGCGCTGGAGGCGATGGATCGCCCCTCGCAGCGATCGCCGCGGACCATGAAGGTCGTTGGCCGGGGCAGCGGTCATCCCCTCGATCTCGTCACGTGTGTGCAGGGCGGCAATTGACGCCTCGCCCATGGCGTGCCAGTTCCGCGCTGCGCGTCCCATGCGGCCGATGCGATGGCGCGTGGAGCGTGGCGGCGCAGAAAGCAGCGACTGGGGCAACAGCGCAAGCAGCGGGTGGAGATTGGCTAGCCAGGGGGCGGCTTGATAGCGCTGGTAGCCCAGAAAGAGTTCGTCGCCGCCGTCGCCACTGAGGGCCACGGTCACGACGCGCCGAGCGGCGCGGCTGATCCAGTACATGGGCAGGATCGAGCTATCTGCGAAGGGTTGCCCGAGGGCGGCCACGAGCGACAGGAGGTCCGCCGCGGGGTGCGGATCGACGTCGAGCGTCTCGTGGGCGGTGCCAAGGTGCGAGGCGACGGAGGCGGCGTGGATCGATTCGTCGTATTGCGGGTCATCCATGCGCACGCAGAAGGTGTGGAGGTTTCCCAGAGCGCGCTGGGCGTAGACGGCAACCAGCGACGAGTCCACGCCGCCGCTGAGAAAGCACCCGAGGGGCACGTCGGCCTCCAGGTGCGCGGCGACACTCGCCTCGAGGGCCTCTTCGACTGCGTCCAGGGGATCACCGTGGAGTACTTCCGGGGGTGGGCGCCAGCAGGCGGTCAGTGGTGGGAGTTGCTGCACGGGGGAGAGGAGCGTGGCATCGTCGCCGTGGACGTATCCGAGTTGCAGGTAGCGCTGCAGCGCCGCGACGCTCGGAGCCGCGGCGAGTCCAAGCTCGGCGGCGATGACGCGCAGGGGAGCGGCGCAGGAGCAGAAGACCAGGCCGTCACCGGCCGGGTGCAGGTCCAGAACATAGAGGGGCTTCTGGCCGAAGAGATCGCGCAGCAGAACAAGTTCCGCGCTGCGGCGGTCCCAGATCGCCGCCGCGTACATGCCATCGACGTGTCGGCCCAGGTCGCTGCCCCAGCGCAGGTACGCCCCCAGCAGCGTCTCGGTGTCACTGTGATCGCTGCGGAATCGCATCCCGCCTCCCTTGAGATCGGCGCGGAGCGTGGCGTTGTCATAGATGCAGCCGTTGAATGCGAGCGCGACCGTCGCGTCGCCCTCCTCGCCGGCAACCGTCATCGGTTGCGCGCCGCCGGCGTGGTCGATCACGCTCAGGCGCCGATGGAGCAGCAGCACCTCGATAGTCTCGTCGCCGGTCTCTATGCGATCGTGGAAGCGGCCGCCGGTATCGGGGCCGCGGGGTGCGATCGCCTCATCGAGCAGCGTCTGCCAATGCCTCGGGATCGGCCGTCCATCGCGTCTCAGTACACCGGCAATCCCACACACGGCTGGTAGCCTACCGCCGTGGCGCAACATCGCACAAACCTCCTGACGCTGTTGATCCTGGCGGGCCTGGTCCTGGGCGCGATCGTCGGGCAGGTCCTCCATGACCCGGCCACGCCAATGGGCAGCGACCACTGGCTCAAGGCCGTCGGCGACATAGTGCTCGTGCGACCGCTGACGCTCCTGATCATCCCGCTGATCTTCTTCAGCGTGGTGGCGGGCATCGCGCGCATCGGCGACCCGTCGCGGCTGAGCGTCGTCGGGGGAGCCACGCTCCTCTACTACCTGTCCACGATGTTCATCGCCGTGGTGATCGGGGCCACCCTGGTGACGTGGTTCGCGCCCGGCGACCTTCCCGCCGAGACTGCCGCCGCCCTGGCCGCCGAGGGCCAGGCGGTCTATGACGTCGGTGCGACGACCACCCAGTCCCTGGGCTCGGCGTGGCTCAACATCATCCACCAGGCCATCCCAAGCAACGTGCTTGCCGACATGGTGGCCGGGCGGCCACTTGGCGTCATCGTCTTCGCCATCCTCCTGGGGCTCGCCCTGGCCTCCGGCGGCACCCGCACCGAGGCCGCGCGGCGCGTCTGCGACGCGTGCTTTGAGGCGATGATGATCCTGGTGGGCTGGATCATCTGGCTCACCCCGGTGGGTGTCTTCTTCCTGGTCGCCTGGACCGTCGGTCGCATTGGCCTGGGCACCATTGCAGGTCCTCTGGGCGCCTACATGGGCACGGTGCTCCTTGGCCTTGCGATCCACGCCTTCGTCATCCTACCCGCGGTGCTCTGGCTCCTTGCGCGCGTACACCCCTACCAGTTCATGTGGGCGATGCAGCGGGCGCTCTTTACCGCCATCGGCACCGACTCGAGCAGCGCAACGTTGCCTGTGACAATCGACGCGGCGCAGACCAGCGGCAAGTGCTCGAAGCGAGCAGCCAACTTCGTCCTGCCCCTGGGCTCGACGATCAACATGGACGGCACCGCCCTCTACGAGGCGGTCGCCGTCGTGTTCTTGTTCCAACTCTTCGGGATCGACCTGGCTTTCAGCCAGCTGCTTGTCGTGGTCATCACCGCCACGCTTGCGGCCATCGGCGCCGCGGGCATTCCCTCGGCGGGGCTGGTGACGATGGTCATCGTCATCACCGCCGTCAACACGAGCCTGACGGGATCGGCCGAAGGCCCGCTGCCCATCGCCGCCATCGGCATCATCATCGGTGTCGATCGCCTCCTGGACATGTGCCGCACGGCGGTCAATGTCTGGGGCGATGCGGTCGGCGCGCGGATCATCACGCAACTTGCGCCCGACGAGGAATAGGAGTCGAGCGGGCCTCAGGCCTGCTCGGTGAGCCAGCGCTCCGCGTCCAAGGCGGCCTGGCAGCCCATCCCCGCGGCGGTGACCGCCTGACGGTAAATGGAGTCGGCGATGTCGCCGGCGGCGAAGACGCCCGCGACGTTCGTGGCGCTGCTGCGATCTGCGAGCACCACGTAGCCCTTGTCATCAAGGGTGATGCCGCTGCCCTCGAGAAAGCCGGTGGCGGGCGTGTGGCCGATGGCCACGAAGAGCCCGCGGACGTCAAGCGTTGACTCCTCGCCATTGACGGTGTCCACCATCCGCACGCCCTCGATGGTGTCCTCGCCGATGACGTCGATGACCGTCTTGTTCCAGTGCACGGTGGCGTTGTCCGCCCCGAGAATCCGCTCCTGCATGACCTTGGAGGCCCGAAGCTCGTCGCGGCGATGGATGACGTGCACCTGCGAGGCGAACTTCGTGAGGTAGCTGGCCTCCTCCATGGCGCTGTCGCCGCCGCCGACCACCGCAAGAGGCTGGTCGCGGAAGACAGGGAGCGCACCGTCGCAGACGGCGCATGCGCTGACGCCTCCGCCGCTCTGCGCCAGCCGCAACTCGTTCTTCAGTCCAAGCCAGTTGGCCGTCGCGCCGGTAGCGAGGATCACCGCTTCGGCGTGGATCACATCGCCCCCTGAGAGCGTCAATTTGAACGGTCGCTGCGAGAAGTCACAGGAAACGACGTCCTCGCCGCGGACGCTCGTGCCGAATCGCTCCGCCTGCTTTCGGAAGTCGGCCATCATCGCAGGGCCTGTAACACCCTCCGGGAACCCGGGGTAGTTTTCCACCTCGGTCGTGAGCATCAACTGTCCGCCGGGCAGCACCGGGGACGGGTTCGTCTTGGCGACGCCGATGATGCACAGCGGGGAGAGTTCGGCGCGGGCGGCGTAGATCGCCGCCGTCCATCCCGCCGGACCGCTTCCGATGATGACCAGTCGCTGCGCGTCGGCCATGGGGATCAATCCAGCAGTCCCGCGTTGCGCTCGATCATCTTGATCGGCGGCCACATCACGTAGTCGCCCCCGGGCGCGGCGCCGCTGTAGCGCCACCCACCGCCGTCCTCGTGGTCCCCTCCTACGCTGTAGAGGACGCACTGGCCCGGCTCGATCCATGCGCGGCCGAGGGGCGTGTCGATAGGCATGCGGTCGGTGATGCGGCGGTAGTGGAACGTGCCTACATCGGTGTCAAAGAGCATCCAGTCCCTGTCGGTTCGAAGTGCCAGCGGCTGGAAGTAGTCGGCATTGCTCGTCTTGGCCATGAACTGCGTGTAGGTCTTCTTCACGCTCGCCGGGTAGACGCCGTAGTGGTTTCGGTAGCCGCAGAGTGCCGCGGCCACCGCCGCGGCGTTGATCTCGGTCGCCAGGATGCTCCGCTGCTCGAAGAGCGCGTTGATGTCGCGGATCACCAGGATCACGGCCGCATACCGCACTGGGTTGGACCGCTCTAGCTCGCTGTCCATCTCGAGCATGGGGTGGAATGGCCGCAAGCGCCATCGCCGCCACCAGTCATCATAGATCCGCTCAAGACGCTCCATCGAGGCCTCGAGGCCACCGTGGAGGTCTGCCACCCGCTCCCAGTGTCGCGCGGCTCCAAAGCGAGTCAATGGCTCGCGGTCAGCCTGGATGTCGGTGAGCACATCGCGGAACTGGCCGCCGTCGGCCAGGCCGGAGGCCGCGTCGAAGAGCCCATCGAGCACCGCCTCGGCCACGACCCGATCACCCTCGGGCATCAGCAGCCTCGTTGCGTCCACCCGCAGGAACGGGATATCCCGCGCGGCGAGCGTCGCGCAGCGGCGGGCAGGAATGCCCTCGCCGTAGGCGAAGAGCATGTCACGGAGGGTGTCGAGGGACTGTGAGAGCAGTTCTATGAAGACCAACTTCTCGTCGAGGAACTCGCGGTCGCAGAACTTGCGAAGAACCACCATCTCGGAGATTGCCAGACGCAGCGCGCGATCATGTTGCTCCTCTTCCAGCAGGCGGTAACACTCGGCCGTCGTCCACGCGCAGGCGCGCCGTACCTGGGTCACGTAGCCGAAGTGGTAGACGTGGAGTTGGCCGTCGACACCGATCTCGGCGACGACATCCGTGGACCGATACGCGTCAGGAATGTCCTCGTGATCGGCTCCGTAGGGCAGGCCGATGATGACCTGGCCAGCCGCATCGATGATGGCCTCCTCCATGTGCTCGTTCTGCGACGCCCAATTGGACACAGCCTGCCAGCCGTCCATGCCCGGCCAGATAGTCTCATGGCTGAAGTCGCCGCCGACCGGCCGCGGCGATTCTGTCATCTTGAGGCAGGCGTCGAAGAACCCCCGCCAGGCCGTGTGCGCCTGCTCTGCGTCCACCGACGCGGTTGCGTTGAGACGATCGAGGACCTCCGCTCGGCTGTCGGCGAAGGCCGATGCGACGAGGGTGATCACGCACAGGAATGGGGTCAGGCGCGCGGCCATGGGAAGGGCCGGCGAGTGTAGCAGAGGAGGAATCGCCGGTCCGAACGCTGCCAGTGGCCCCCTGGCAGCGGCGGCGATATCATCCCTCGCACCCAGCGGGGGATAAGGGGAAGATGCGGGCATGACGGTCGTCGGCGTACCAACCGAGGTCAAGAGTGACGAGTATCGCGTCGGGCTGCGTCCCGTCGGGGCCGAGGTCCTGTCGCGCTCCGGCCACGAGGTCCTCGTACAGTCCGGGGCCGGACTCGGCAGCGGCTACGACGACCAGCGTTATGTGGATGCCGGCGCCCGCATTGTCGGCACCGCCGAGGAGACCTGGGGGTCGGCCGACCTGATGGTGAAGGTCAAGGAACCCCAGCCGGCGGAAGTAGCCCTCATCCGGCGCGACCAGACCGTCTTCACGTACTTCCACTTCGCCGCCGATCGCGAGTTGACCGTCGGCTGCCTACAGCAGGGCTGCATCTCGGCGGCATACGAGACGCTCACAGACGACGATGGGCACCTGCCCTTGCTGACACCGATGAGCGAGATCGCCGGCAAGCTCAGCGTTCAGGAGGGCGCCAAGTACCTGGAGCGACCGCAAGGGGGCAGGGGCATCCTGCTTGGGGGCGTCCCCGGCGTGAGTGTCGGCAAGGTCCTGGTGCTCGGTGGCGGCGTCGTAGGTACGTGCGCTGCGCGCGTCGCGGCAGGCATGGGCGCAGATGTCGTGATGCTCGAGATCAGCATCGACCGCATGCGCGAGCTCGACGAGATCCTCCCGCCCAACATCCGAACCATCTACAGCGATCCACACGCGATCAACGAGTACTTGGCCTGGTCGGACTTGGTCATCGGCGCGGTGCTGATCCCCGGCGCCAAGGCTCCGAACCTGGTGACGCGCGAGAACCTGGCGATCATGAAGCCCGGCGCGGTGATCGTGGACGTGGCGATCGACCAGGGCGGTTGCGTGGAGACCGCCAAGGTGACCACCCACAGCAACCCGGTCTACGAGGTGGACGGCATCATGCACTATTGCGTGGGGAACATGCCCGGCGCGGTCGCGCGCACCAGCACGCAGGCATTGACCAATGCAACCCTCCCGTGGATCGAGCGGCTGGCCAACAGCGGCGCAGATGACCTTGCGAAGGACTCGCCGCACTTTGCAAACGCGATCAACACGAGTCGCGGATCGCCGACCAACCGCCCCGTGGCCGAGGCGCACGACCTCGAGTACGAACCGCTGGCGGTCTGACGCATGGGCGTCACCTACTTCGATAACGCGGCCACCAGCCACCCAAAGCCCGACTGCGTGCTCGAGGCCATCGTCGCATTCTGCGAGTCCTGCGGCGCAAGCCCGGGCCGCGGCGCCTACCGCGAGGCGATCGAGGCCTCGGATGTGCTGCGCGATGCCCGCAGCAGCGTCGCTGAGCTCGCCGGGGCGGGCGTCGACGACCACGTCATATTCACGCTCAACTGCAGCGATTCGCTCAACCTCGCCATCGTCGGGACGGCCAATTACTGGGCTCGACGCGGCGAGGCGGTTCATGTGGTCACTACCGCAATGGACCACAACAGCGTGCTGCGGCCGCTGCGCGAGTTGGCAGGGTCGGGAGTCACCACCACGATCGTGGCCGCCGACGCTGCGGGCGTGGTCGATCCGGGCGACATCGCCGCGGCAATCGATTCCAAGACGCGTCTCGTGGCCGTCGCCCATGGCTCCAACGTCTGTGGAAGCGTCCAGGACGTGGCAGCCATCGCCGCAGCGTGCCGCAGTCGCGGCGTGCCGCTGCTGGTGGACGCGGCGCAGACCCTGGGCCACTGGCCCATCGACGTGTCGGCCATGGAGATCGACCTCCTGGCCTTCCCCGGTCACAAGGGGCTGCTTGGGCCACTTGGCACCGGTGGCCTAGTGATGCGCAGCGGCAGCGAGGCGACCATCGCCCCCCTGCGCTGCGGCGGTACCGGCAGCGAGAGCGACGCTGATGTGCAGCCGCGGCGGCTGCCGGATCGCTATGAGCCCGGCTCCCACAACATGGTCGGCATCGCGGGCCTGGCCGCCTCGACTCGCTGGATCCTCGAGATCGGCGTCGACGCACTCCACGCGCGGCAGCAGGCGCTCATCGGTCTGGTCCTCGAACTCATCGGCCCCATCGCGGGAGTGCGCCTGGTAGGGCCGGTGGACGCGGCGCAGCGCGTTGGCGTCTTCTCGCTGGTCTTCGAGGGCCGCTGTCCGCTCGATGCGGCCCTCGCACTGGAGCATCTGGCGGGAATACGCTGCCGCGCAGGCCTGCATTGTGCTCCCCATGCGCACGGGGCACTGGGGACCGATACCATCGGCGGCACCGTGCGCTGCTCGCTTGGACCATTTCACGATCAACAGGACATTGAGCGACTCATCGACGCCGTAGCGCGCGTCGCAAGCGGTCGCCTCGAAGAGGTGACGGCATGAGCGACGCGATCGGAGATCGGCTCGACTCGGCGATCGCGGCCATCGAGGCGCTGCGGGCCCAGAGCGACGCGCTCTTGGCCATGGGCGAGGCGATCATCGCCGGCTTCGAGGCCGGCGGCACACTGATGACCGCCGGGAACGGTGGTTCGGCGGTCAACGCGATGCATCTGGCCGAGGAACTGACCGGCCGCTTCCGCGAGGATCGCCCGGCGCTGCCCGCCATGGCGCTCTGCTGCGACGCGGCGGCGATGACCTGCATTGCAAACGACTTCGGCTGGGATCAGGTCTTCTCCCGGCAGGTCGAGGCGCACGTGTCGCTCACCGAGGGTGACGCGCCCCAGAGCTGCGACATGCTCCTGATCTGCACGACCAGCGGACACAGCGCAAACATCAACGAGGCGCTCATCGTCGCACGCGCCTGTGGCATGACCACGATGGGGCTCCTCGGTGGAGACGGCGGCGAGTCCCTGGCCCTCTGCGATCACGCCATCGTGCTGGCCGCTACCGACAGCGCTGCGATCCAGGACGGCCACCAGGCCGCCCTGCACTGTCTCTGTGAGTTGATCGAGCGCTGGATCTGCGCTTCGGCCACGTCCTGAACGTTATTCCCCGCCCTCGCCGCCGCCGTCGCCGCCATCGCGGGCACCGGTGAAGGTGTAGGGAGGCGGCAGGCCCGCCCGCCAGTCGTCGTTGGCCGTGAAACGCTCGACGATGCGGCGGCCCTCCTCCTCCGCGTCGGCCATCCAGCCCTCGGGCCTGTCGGCCGACAGGGAATCCATCCCCTCCTGCCAGGTGTCCTCCTTGCGCATGTAGAGCGTGCGCGTGGGGAAGGCGAACTCGACCTTGAGTTCTCCGGCGAGTCGGATGATGTCAAGCATCAATCGGTGCCGCTCGCGGAGTTCGGTCTGCCAGTCCGGGGCGGTCCAGAAGACATAGATCAGGACGTCGAGGCTCGAGCTGCCGAAGCCATGAAGCCAGACCTGGTAGTAGTCCTTGCGGGTGTAGGGGTGTGCCAGCAGCAGCGCACGGATGCCTTCGCAGAAGGAGGCGATGCGCTCCGGCGGCGTGTCGTAGCCGATCCCGATGGTCTCCTTCCACCGCCTGTATCGGCGGCGGCCATAGTTATCAACCTTGGTGGAGACGATCGTCGAGTTTGGCATCGTGACCATCGAGTCGTAGAAGGTTCGAATGCGCGTCGATCGCATCCCGACGCTCTCGACGGTGCCCTCGACGCCGCCGATGACGACCCAGTCGCCGATCTGAAAGGGACCATCGAGAATGACCGTCACCGAACCGAAGAAGTTCTCGATCGTGTCCTTGGCCGCAAACGCAAACCCCAGACCACCGATGCCAAGGCCGGCAATCAGCGGAGTGAGTTCCACGTCGAGGCTGTCGGCAAGGTAGATGATGCCGAAGGCGATGATGAATGCCTTGAGCGTCTTGCGCATCAGCGGCACGAGCAGATCGTCAAGCTTGTTCTCGGTGCGCGCGGCGCGATCCGCCAGGAGACCGCCAAGGAAGTCCGTGCCGCGGAATCCCGCCCAGATCATCGCCAGGGTGATGAAGACGCGAATGGCAGATTCAACGATCGCCAGCGCCCCTGCGGGCAGCGCAAGCAGCGGCAGCAGCAGCAGCCAGGTTGCGCCGGCGGCGGCCACCCCTACCGGTCGTACCATCGGACGCACATGGGGTGCGGCCTCGCCCTCGCTGCTGCGGCGCGCAGTGACCGTCGCGACGACGGCGCGCAACACGCTC
This sequence comes from uncultured Isosphaeraceae bacterium, assembly GCA_964555625.1. Taxonomy (GTDB): domain Bacteria; phylum Planctomycetota; class Phycisphaerae; order Phycisphaerales; family SM1A02; genus CAZJKE01. The sequence goes on from CAZKTE010000001.1 coordinate 14,608, forward strand.
CGGGCAATGAGATCCACCACCATCCCCGCGGCGATGACCACCAGCAGTCCGATCCACTGCCAGTAGGCCAAGCCCAGGAAGTCACCGAGCATCCAGGGCGAGAGCACGCCCTCGATCCAGACGGGAATGGCCGGGTCTGCTGAGGCGGCCAGCATGGACGATATCTGCATGCGGACATGCTACGGCGACCCGCAGGGTTTCTCCAGTGTGACACTCAATTGCGCCATGCCCGCACAGTCCGACCTGAAAGTCGCCCCAGGTGTCGGCGGCATCTTCAGCCACCACCATGGCCATGCCGACAAGGGACAAGCGGCGCCTGCGCGCCGGAACTGGAATGTCACTGCACAGAGCCATCCTGATGGTCCTCGCCGCGGCGATCGCCACACCGGCGTCGGCGGATCTGATCCGTATCGACGAGGCTGGGTCATTCCTGATCAATCCCGTCTCCTTTCCCACCCTGCTGGGCAGCGACGCCCCACTGCTTCGCACTGAGGACCTCGCCACGCTCCATTGGAACCTCGCAAGCTGGGACATCGACACCGACGGCAAGGTGACGATCCTCGCCGCCGAGACCCAGGCCGGGCTCTCGATGCTCGTGCTGGTTGACCGGGAATTCGGCGGCGGCGACAGCGGTACCGACGGACTCCTGGGCATGACCACGACGGGCGCATCGAGCCTGTTGGCCTTCATCAACGACGACACCGGCGATACCTGGACGCTCGTGCAGCCTCCCTTCGGATCGCAGGTTGTCGGCGCCACCCTGACCTGGGGATCGCTCGACAGCGGCGACGGCTTCGCCTGGGGCAATCTCGCACGCGGCGATGCCGTCTCCTTCCTCTTCGATGACCTGGCCGACGGTCAGGGAGGCCTCGATGAGGTGCCCTTCCAGTTCGTAGACTGGGACAACGATCTGGGCTGGTCCGTGGTCGCCACCTCGACCTTCAAGGTCACCGGCGACTACGCCTTCACCGGCACGGTCATTCCTGCACCACCGGCAGCAGCCCTGCTGCTGGCGGGTCTGCTGGCCGCCCGTCGTCGCCGACGCGCCTAGCCCCTACCATCCACTGCATGAGCGACCCGGCGCCCTCGTCCTCGACGCGTGCAACCATCGGTGCGCTGCTGGTGCGCGTCATTGTCCCAGCCTGGATCATCACGGGCGCCGCCTTCAAGATCTCCGCCGCCACCCCGAAGCTGCTGCCACGATCCGTGCTGCAGGCGGGCGAGGCCATAGGCTTCAGCGACCACTTCCTGCTGCTGTCTCTTCTTGCCTCGATCGAGCTGGCTGCTGCAGCCGTCATGATCTGCATCGCCCGCCGAGCCCGCCTCGCTGCCATCTGCATGCTCGGCGTCTTCGTGCTGGTCCTGGTCATCGAGCTGATCAACGGCGCAAGCAGTTGTGGGTGCCTGGGCACCTTCTCGCCGCCGCCAGCGGCGATGCTCGCACTGGACCTTGCCCTGCTGGTGGGCGTGGTCTGCTGCGTGGCGCCGGTGGCCACGGGCAGTGCCGTCAAGGGCACCGCGATCGCCGTGGTCCTCGCCACTGTCGCGACGGTGGGCACCTTTGTCATCGTGGGCCAGAGCCGCCCCACCCAGAGAGATCTTCCGGCATCCTGGTACCCGCGCGATGTATCGGCGTGGATAGGCCAGTCCTTTGCGAGCATCGACCTGCATGGGTGGGTCGCATCGTGGCCTGCGGACATCACAACCGGCCAGCAGTATGTGATTTTCTACGGCCGCGCATGCGAGCACTGCGAGGCGCTGCTGTACAGCCATTTTGGTATGGGCGCGCGGGTGCCCACGACGCTCGTGGCGGTCCCGGAGACCGCAAATGGATTCCTGGAGGACGGGCAACTGGATCACCCATGCTTTGACTGCGCGGAGACGCGGTTGGTCTTCGGCGTCGACTGGATCATCACGACGCCGCTGGTCATTGCGCTGGAGGACGGCATCGTGCGCTGCGCGGTGGAAGGCGAGGACCCAGAGAGCCCTGCCTGTCTGCAGTGGTAGAGAAGGAGCAGATCGTGAGCGAACACCTTGATGCAGTCCTGGATCGCATCGACGCGGATCTCGACGCGGCCATCGCCCGCCTGCAGGCGCTGCTTGCGATCCCGAGCATCAGCACCGATCCGGCCCACACGGAGGACGTCGCTCGATGCGCAGAGCACCTCGCCGAGGACCTGCAGTCGATGGGAATGGAGGCCGCCGCCCACCAGACGCAGGGGCACCCCATGGTGCTCGCCCACGACGACTCGGCGGGGCCCGATGCGGCCCATGTGCTCTACTACGGCCACTACGGCGTCCAACCCATCGAGCCCCTCGATGAGTGGACCGTCGAGCCCTTCGCCGGCACGATTGTCGAGGGCCCCGCTGGCCCGCGGATCGTCGCGCGGGGCGCAGCCGATGACAAGGGCCAGTTGATGACCTTCGTCGAGGCGATGCGGGCCTGGCGCAGCGTGCACGGATCGCTTCCGGTGCGCGTCACGATTCTCTGCGAGGGCGAGGAGGAGAGCGGCAGTCTCAGCCTCGATCCCTTTCTGAAGGAACATCGATCGGCGCTCTCTGCCGACACCTGCATCATCTGCGACTGCGGCATGTGGGACGCCGACACCCCGGCGATCACCAGTTCGCTGCGAGGACTGGTCTACCTGGAGGCCACGCTGCATGGACCCCTTCACGACCTGCACAGCGGCATGTACGGCGGCGCCGTCGTCAATCCCGCCAACGCGCTCACCGAAATCCTCGGCCAGCTGCACGACGACCAGGGACGCGTGCAGATCGAGGGCTTCTACGACGACGTACGCGTCGTGGACGAGGCCCAGGTCTCGCAGTGGAACGCCCTGGGCGACGCAGATGAGATGATCCTGCGCTCAAGCGGCAGCGGCGCCACCTTCGGCGAGGCGGGCTACTCGACGCTGGAACGCACCTGGGCACGGCCGACCTGTGACATCAACGGCCTCCTCGCCGGGTACATCGGCGCCGGGGCGAAGACAGTCATCGGGGCCACCGCGTCGGTGAAGCTGAGTTGCCGCCTGGTGGCAGACCAGGACCCGGCGGCCATCGAGACGGCGCTCGTCGCGTTCCTGGAGACCCGCACGCCACCGGCGTGCCGCTGGGAGATCATCCGCCACGGCGCATCCCCGGCCATCGCCGTGCCCACCGATTCGCCGTGGCTTGCCGCCGCCGCCGACGGGTTGACGGCGGCGTTCGGCACGAAGGCGGTCTGCATCGGCAGCGGTGGCTCGATTCCCGTCGCCGGGTCGTTCGCCGAGATCCTGGGCATCGACGCGATCCTCTTGGGGTTCTCACTTGAGGATGACCTGATCCACGCCCCCAACGAGAAATACGAGGTGAGGTCGTTCCGCGACGGCACCCGCGCGCAGGCGGCCATCATGGAGGCTCTTTCCGGCGTCGAGGTTCCCGCGTGACGGCCCTGCTCGCCGCGCTGCTGCTGCTTGCCCCCGGCGACGTAGACGTCACCGTCGACGCCATCGGCATCGGAAACTCCTGGCGACCCGGGGATGTGACGGCAATGCACGTGACGGTGACCTCCGCGCTGCCTGCCCCTCAGGCAGCCTGGATCCAGTGGGAGGTCCCCGACGCCGATGGGGACATCGTCGAGTACGGCCGACCGATCACTCTGGCACCGGGGCGTGCCACGGCCACCTGGCTCTGGGCGCCCACACGCACCACCGACGACCACCAGACCATCTGGATCCTGCGCGTGCGATCCTTCGGCGACGGCGTGGGCGGCGAGGACCTGGCGATCCAGCCAGTGGAGCCGGCGACCATCTCCACGAATCTCATCGATGGCAGCGAGGGGCTCATTGCCGTCCTCGGCACCCGTCGCATGGGCCTCGACGCCTTCCAGCCAAGCGGCGTGGTCCTCACGCAAGGCGAGGCGTCCCGGATCGTCTCGGGCCTCGACGCGGAGGACATCCCCGACCTGTGGCCTGCTCTGGGGCCGCTGCAGGCCCTGATCTGGGCCGACGCGCCCCCGGAGCTCGATCGGCGTCAGGCCAGCGCGTTGCTGACCTGGGTCCGCCATGGCGGACACCTGGTCATCATCCTCCCGGGCATCGCAAACCCTTGGGAGGTCGGCAGCGAGGAGGGGCCACTGCGCGAGGTGCTGGTGGGGCTGGCGGCTACGCCCGGCACGGCGACGCTGGGTGATGTGCGAGGCCTGCTTGGTCGCTCCGGGCGCGTACCGGCGATCCCCGTCTCGATGCATGTGCTCTCGCCGGCCGTCGGAGACTGGGGCGGCGACCTGCAGCCGATCCTGACGATGGCCGACGGACGCGTCGTGGCCGCCGAGCGGCGGTGGGGATACGGAGCCGTCACCATCGTGGGGATCGATCTGGCCGACGGACGGCTGGCCTCCCTGGGTCTGCCAGAGGCCGACATCTTCTGGAATCGCATTCTTGGACGACGCGCCGACACGCCCTCGCCGACGGCCATGGCGGAGGCCGACGCAGAGCACTATCTCAATGCCGATGCACCCCGAACCATCACGCTGCGCGGTGGCCACATGGCCGCGGCGATCGTGGCGATGTCCGCGGCCGCCAGCGGCCGCGTGGCCCTGGTGCTGCTGGTGCTGATTGCGTACTGGCTAATCGCGGGGCCAGTTGGATTCCTGCTGCTGAAGCGTCGCCGCCTGTCGCACTGGTCATGGGCGTGGTTCGTGGCGAGCGCGGCGATCTTCGCCGCCGGCACCTGGGGTCTGGCCGCCTTCACCACGTCCACCCGCCAGCCCCTGCGACATGTCACCGTGCTCGACCACATCTACGGCGCGGAGACGCAGCGGATCTTCGGCTGGTTTTCGGCCTTCCTGCCCGGCTACGGAACGCGGACTATCAGCGCCGGGGGCGTCGAGGACGACGTGCTGCTACTGCCATGGACGCCACCGGGGGGCACCAGCGCGCCATTCGCCGACACGCGGCGACTGGTCGTCGCCATCGACCAACCCCCCTCCTCCATCACCATGCCGTCGCGGGCCACCACTGCAACCTTCACATTCGACGCGCTCGGTGGAGTCGATCAGGACCGTGCCGGGGACCTCATTCGCATCGACCCGGCGGATCCTCCCGCGGTGCGAGAGAGTGGGGGAACATGGCGGGGACTGACCGGCGCGCTGCTCAATCGACTGCCCGCTGCGCTCCAGGACGTGTCGATCCTGTGGGTGACCAACGGCGCGTTGCAGCGACCGCGGCTGTTCGTCGATGATGGCAAGCGGAAGTCCTGGGTGCGTCGGGACGAGTCGGGCCGCACACTCAACCGCGCATACATGTGGCGCATGGCCCGCTGGGAACCTGACGATCGCCTCCACCTGGGCCTGCTGGACACCAGCGAGCAGGGTGCTTCGCTGGAGGTCGCGCTGGCCAATCGCTACGTGCCGCGCAACAACTGGGACCGTTACGACGATCGACCGGTCCCCGATGGCGAGTGGCGGCGGCGCATGGAGATGCTCGCCTTCTACGGGCACCTTCCGCCCCCGACCTGGCTCAAGGCGCCCGATGACCCCCAGGCGACTCCTTCCGGCCGCGTGCTTCGAGTCGACGCCCGCACGATGGACCTGGCGCGGTGGTTCGGCCGGCCATGCATCATCGTCACCGGCTTCGTGCCCGATGCGGAGATTCCCCTTCCCATCACGGTCGACGACCGCGAGCCGGTCGCCTCCACGGGTACCGTGATGGTGCGGTGGATCTACCCCCTTGATACGATCGCCACGCCGTGATTCGCACGATCAACCTCACCCGCAAGTATGGCGACATCGTCGCCCTCGACAACCTCAACCTTGAGATCGAGGCGGGCGAGTGCTACGGATTCATCGGCCCAAACGGCGCGGGAAAGACCACGACCATCAAGATCCTCGCCACGCTGCTCAAGCCGACCTGGGGCGAGGCACGCATCGACGGCAAGGTCGTCGGGTACCAGAATCCAGAGATCCGCCCGATCATCGGCTACGTGCCGGACTTCATGGGCTCCTACGACGACATGGTCGTCACCGAGTACCTCGAGTTCTTCGCCGCCTGCTACGGCCTCAGTGGCGACGATCGCAAGCGGGCAGTCGGCGACGTATTGGAGCTCACAGAACTCAATTACAAGGCCAGCGCGGAGATCGCCGGCCTCAGCCGCGGCATGAGCCAGCGGTTGTCAATTGCGCGCGTGCTGCTCCACGACCCACAGGTGCTACTGCTCGATGAACCTGCCTCGGGCCTTGATCCGCGGGCGCGCATCGAGATCCGCGAGCTGCTGCGCGAACTCCATCGCATGGGCAAGACGATCCTGATCAGTTCCCACATTCTCCACGAGCTCGCCGAGCTCTGCACAAGCGTGGGCATCATCGAGCAGGGGAAGTTGTTGTTCAGCGGTCCAGTCGAGGAGATTCTCGCCAAGGCAAAGGTCGGCCAGGTCGTCCAGATGGAGGTGACGGAGCGATCCGAGGAGGCAGCGCAACTGCTGCGGGGCGTCGAGGGCATCCGCAGCGTGGACGTCGTGGAGAATGGCGGTCGATCCCGCATCGACGTCACGCTGAACCCGGGCGGCGGCGTCCCCGTGTCTGAACTCCCAAACCGGCTCATTGCGCGTGGATTTCGGATCGAGTCGATGCAGGGCGAGCAGGTGAACCTCGAGACCGCGTTCATGCGCCTGACGCGCGGCCTCGTGAGTTGAGGGCGTTCCTGCTCGTACAATCCGCGACATGTCCCACCGGAAGGTGATCCTGCTTGCAGACCGCCAGAACAGCGATGTCGCGGCGATCGCAGATCGACTCATCGAGGGCCTCGCCGATGTCGCTCAGATCGTCGCCGAAGTCGCCGCGATTGACGATCCCATCGAGGATTGCGGCGACGTGGACCTGGCCATCGCCATCGGCGGCGACGGCACGCTCATCAGCCAGGCGGTCCGACTGCTGCCCCACGGGATCCCCCTCGTGGGAGTCAACAGCGGACGACTGGGCTTCCTGGCGGAATTCGACGCCGACTCGCTCCTGGAGCACCGCCAGGCAGTCCTCGGGGGCGCTCCGTTGACCATCGACGTACTGCTGCTGGCAGTCGACGCAGGCGCGGGGCGGACATTCACGGCCATGAACGAGGCTCTGGTGACCGCTGGCGACCCGTTTCGCATCCTGGAACTGGCCTTGGGCATCGATGGCGTTGAGGCCCCGGTCCTGCGAGGGGACGGCGTGATCGTGGCAAGTCCCATCGGCTCGACGGCGCACAGCGTCTCGGCAGGTGGCCCGATCGTCGACCCGGCCGCAGATGCCATTGTCGTGACGCCCGTCGCCGCCCACTCGCTGGCGGCACGGCCGATCGTGCTCGACGGGTCCACGACCCTTGAACTGCATGTTCGGTCGTCCAACGAGGGCACCGCCCTGGTCGTCGACGGTCGCCGTCGCTGCACCCTCGCGGAGGGCGACGTCGTCCGAATCACTCGAGAAGCGCGTACCCTCTCGCTGGTGTTGAATCCCACCACGACTTGGTGGAAGATCCTCACCGACAAACTCCACTGGGCTGCACCCCCGGGGGAGACCAACGGATCATGATCGACCTCAAGCAACTTCGCGACGATCCCCAGCGATTCATCGACGGCGCCGCCGTCAAGTGCATCGCCGTGGACATCCCCGCGGCGCTCGCGCTCGACGAACAGCGACGCGCACTGACCAGGGAGCGCGAGGAGCTGCGCGCAGAGCAGAAGACCCTGGGAAAGGAGTCGGGCCCGCGAATCGGCGCGCTCAAGAAGCAGCTCTCCAATGGAGAGGATGCCGCGGCGACGACCGAGCTGATGGAGCTCGAGGCGCGACCCGCAGAACTCAAGTCGCGCATCCAGGCGCTTGACGAGTCCATCGCAGTAATCGACCCGGACCTCGACGCGCTGCTGCTTGCGATCCCACAACCTCCAGACGACGATGTGCCCCGCGGCGGCGGCGCCGACGAAAATGTCCCACTGCGCACATGGAGTCCCGACGGCTGGGACGAGAGTCGCTCGTTCGCGGAGAACCGCGGATTTGCGCCCCGCACCCACCTTGAGCTCTCAGAGCACCTGGGGCTCGTGGAATTCGAGCGGGCAGTGGCCATCGCCGGGACTCGTCACTATGCCTTGCGTGGGGACGGGATGCTGCTGCACCGAGCGGTCCTGAAGATGGCCTTCGACCACATTGTCCTCAAGCATGGCTTCACGCCCATGTCGGTCCCCGTCGTCGTGCGCGAGGAGTGCATGGTGGGCACGGGGTTCTTCCCGGGCGGCCGCGACCAGGCGTACCACATCGAGGAGACCTCCAGGGGCGCAGGACACGACCTCTACCTCGCCGGGACCGGCGAGGTGGGCCTGATGGGCCTCCACGCCGAGGAGATGCTCGACGAGGCGGACCTTCCGCTGAAGTACGCGACGGTCTCGACCTGCTTTCGACGAGAAGCGGGCGCCGCTGGCCGCGACACCGCCGGCCTCTTCCGCATTCACCAGTTCGAGAAGGTCGAGCAGGTCGTCATCTGCAGGGCCGACGAGGCCGAGAGCCGCAGGTGGCATGAGACCATGCTCTCGATCGTCGAGGAGCTCCTGGTGGACCTCGAACTCCCCTATCGCCTGCTGCAATGCTGCAGCGGCGACCTTGGTCCCAAGAACGCCGACATGATCGACATCGAGTGCTGGATGCCCGGCCGCGGCGAACTTGACGGCGACGGGCGGCCGATGGGGGACTGGGGCGAGACCCACTCCGCCTCGCGGCTCTACGACTACCAGTGTCGTCGCCTGAACCTTCGCTACCGCGACGGCAAGACCAACGTGCACTGTCACTCCCTGAACAACACCGTCCTTGCCAGCCCGCGGATCCTCGTCGCGCTCCTGGAGATGCACCAGCAGGAGGACGGCAGCGTGCGCGTGCCGCCCGCCCTGGCTGCCGTTCTGGGCAAGGACCGCATTACCCCCTCCCCGTGAACCGCGACGCCCTGCCCATAGCGCTACGACGTCATGCGCTGGTCGCCCAGGTCCGCGCCGCGCTGCCGGAGTCGGGCGTGCTGGTTGCCATCAGTGGCGGATCTGACTCGACTGCGCTGCTGCTGCTGAGCTGCGCGGTCGCCGCGCAGCGATCGGCGACGCACTTCACGGTAGCCGCGGCCCATGTCAACCATGGCCTGCGAATCGAGTCGGACTCCGAGCAGGCGCATGTTGAGTCTCTCTGCGAGACACTCGACATCCCCTGCCGAAGCGTGAAACTCTCACTCGGGTCCAGGTCTGCGGCCGCTGCGCGCGATGCTCGCTACGAGGCACTGCGCGCAACGGCCGCGGACCTGGGACTTGCGGCAATCGCCACCGCCCACCACGCACGTGACCAGCTCGAGACGATGCTGATGGCGCTCTGTCGCGGCGGCGGACCGCGGCGCCTGGCGGGCATGCCCGCGACGCGTCCCATCGGCGATGGCATTGCGCTGCATCGGCCGCTGCTTGATGTGGATCCCGAGGCGCTGCAGGAGGTCTGCCAGCGAGCTAAGGCCACCTGGTGCAGCGACCCGACCAACGAGGACCAGCGAACACCGCGAGGGCGGCTTCGGGCAACCGTGCTGCCGATCCTCGAGGAACTCTGGCCGCGGAGCGCCGCACACGCGGCGCACGCGGCCACGACGCTGCACGCCGCCGCCGACGCACTGGAGGCGATCACCGAGGATGCACCAGGGAGCAATTCGAGTTGGCCGCGCGCCGACCTGAAACACCTGCCGGTGCCCTTGGTGGCGGCCGTCCTGCACCGGGCAGTCGGGCCCGAAGCGTCGTTTGCAGCGCTGTCGGCGGTCGCCGAGGCAGTCGTCGATGATCAGCGGCATCCGCGGCACTTTGACCTGCCCGGCGGGCAGGTGGCCGTTACGGCTCGCGACGTGGCGTTCTCTCAGCAGTAGGCGGCCGGGCCGGTCACAAGGACCTGGCCCTCATCACCAAAGCAACACATCAGCGTGCCTCCCTCGCAGGCGATCTCCAGGGGTGCATCGGCTAGGCCGGCCTCGGTCAACGCCGCCAGGACCGCCGCGCACCCGGTGCCGGAGGCGGCAGTCGCGCCGACGCCGCGCTCCCAGGTCGCGACGCTGCAGCAGCAGCGCCCGTCCATCGCCGCGGCGTGAAAATTGATGCCCTCACTGAAGGCCTCGTGGTCCGCGATGCGTGGGCCCAGTGCATCGCGGGCCGATCGCACGTCAGTGTCCACGACGACCACGGCGTGCGGGTTTCCCATGGACACCAGGTGAAGCGGCGGCAGATCGCCAAGCAGCGTCGCGTCGATGCCGCAGGAATCGGCCCCGAGTTTCGGCACTCCAAGATCGGTCTCGACCCGTCCCTCGCCAAGGACGCGGCAGATGCAGATGCGCAGCGGCGTGGCGATGCGGATCACGGGTCCCTCGACGAGGCCGGCGTGCATCGCGTGCATCGCGATGCAGCGAAGTCCGTTTCCACACTGCTGCGCCTCGCTGCCGTCGCGATTGATGATGCGCATCGCAAGGTCCGCCTCGTCGCCCTCGCAGGTGGTCACCAGCAGCAGGCCATCCTCGCCAGCGAGACAGGAGATGTCGGCGTCGGCGTCGATGCGCACCAGAAAGGTGTTTCCCGCCCCGTGCATGCGGACGGCCGCATCGGTTGTCATCTTCGCCGCTCGATGGTGCCAAGGTCGGCGATGACGTGGCCGTGGCGATAGAAGTCCACGTTCATCGTGTCCTCGTTGACGAAGGTCAGGACCAGGCAGTTTGCGCGGGTGTTGTTCGCGTAGTTCTTGTCTCCCATGCCCGGTCCCGCGTGATCGCCGTTGCGATGGCGCTGCGCGTGAAAGTGGAAGTGGAAGAGCGACCAGTAGGCGCGGTCGAGCATCTCCTGCGGCGCGTTGAAACGGCGATCGTGCTGGCGGATGCGCGGCATGAACTCAATGAGCTCGAATCGGCCCTTGGCATCCAAGGCGAGTACGCCGCCGTACTCGGTGGTGTCATCGAGGAGATCGCGCTGAGCATAGTCGAAGAAGTGCGCGACCACCTGCGGCGTCTCCATCGCCCGCAGGGCCAGGAGGATCGCCGCCGCGTCGCCCCAGGTCATCTCCGCGCGGTGGTGCCGAAAGAGCTCCTCTCGGGTGTCGGCCAGGCCGCCGCCCTCGGTCTCGAAGTAGTGGCGGCGGTCGCGGACGCGGTTGGCAATCTGCTCGAGCATGTCGTTGGTTGACGCAAGCAGCAGTTCGGGCGCGTGGCGCCTGGCGGCGATGGCGACCGGGACGTCACGCAGCTCTAGGTCCAGCCGGCGCAGATCGCTCATGTCCGCGACGGCGTCCACGGCCTCCTTCCACTGCTCGCGTGCCTTCGGGTCTCGGATGGCGCGCATCCAGAGGATCTCCTCTCGGTTGCGCGGCACGATGCCGAGTTCCGCCGCGCCGTGGCGCAGGTCATCGAGCAGCGGGTCCTCACTGCTGCTGGCGGACGCGAGCAGCGCCACGAGCCGCGGCCGCTCGTTGAGGCGGTGGAGGAGTTCCCAGCAGCGCGTGCGGTACCCCTCCTGCCAGGCGCGGGACGACTCGAGGAAGGACTTGAAGATCCGATCGACGATGTTGTCCTCACTGTGCATGGCGGCCAGCGCTGCGTATTCGGGGCGATCCTCCTCGCGCTGCACGTGATTGGTCGGGCGCGACCATGAACTGATCAACGCCTCATCCAGTTCGGTGATGCCTCGATCGGCGATCCAGCCGCAGAGCTGCGCGAGCCACGTCCAGTTGCTCATGCGCGGCAGCCGCTGGCGAATCGTCCGCACGACGCCATCCTTGTCGACGACCCAGAGGCGATCGAGTGCTGCTTGGCGCGCGTCATTGGTGTATCCGGCGCGCCAGAGCATCTGGTGGAGTGAGTCGCGGTAGTGCTGATCGCGCAGTCCCACAGACGCATCAAGAAGTTCCATGCACTCCACGTGGATCGAGGTGGGCCGCCCGGTCTCCATGAGGGTGGCGGCGGGGTTGGAGATGGTGCGGCCGCAGGTGACGAGCGCCGCGGTGGCGAGGGCCGCAAGCAGGGGTCTGTTCATGCCCGCCAGTGTAGCCCTGCTGGCCGCGCCCACGCCCCTGGCGTACCATTGCCAGCCATGGCAGGAGTCGGTGAGCTGCAGACCGAGGTCGCGCGCGTGCTGGAGTTGATCCGGCCGGCCATACAGGCCGACGGCGGTGACGTGGAACTTGTGGATGTGACTGCCAAGGGCATCGTGCAGGTGCGTTTCAAGGGCGCCTGCATCGGTTGCCCGAGCAGCAATGTCACGCTGCAGGCGGGCATTGAACGCACGCTCAAGGACCGCCTGCCAGCCGTCAGCGGCGTCGTCGCCGTCGAGTAATCCCAAGATGTGCATTGGCTGTGGGTTATGCGCCGCATGTGGTCGCCTCTGTTGCCCCCTGCTACCCTGTGGGACGGTGGGGCTGCGCACTTCGCGCAGCGATCAGCGGCAGGAGGTCCGCAGCAATGCTTGTCATTACCAGACGCGAAGGGGAAGAGGTCGTCATTGGTGACCCTGCAGATCCGCAGGGCGTCATCCGCATCGCCGCAATCAAGGGCGACCGGGTCCGCCTTGCTTTGAGCTTCCCACGGGACATCCAGGTGCACCGCAGGGAAGTCGCCGACCAGATTAAGGAATCCGGACCGGCCATCGCTGGCAAGATTCGCCCCGCCAGCGGCGAGGGCGGCTGAGCATCACGTTCGCGCCGCCCCCCCAAAAAAGGGGGTTCGCGGCATGTGGTGGGTCATGCCGCGAACCGGGGAAGGGGTGGTCGGGTGTGATCACCCGACCGGCTTGAGGAAGGACTCCCGGCGCGGGCACGAGCCGGGAGCCGTGATTGGTTGCACCAAGCATCCTTGCCGGTGCGAGTACCGTCATGGGCCGTCCATGGCCCATCCACCCTCCGAAACGGAGGGCGAGAAGATCAGCGGCGAAGCTGCGTCGTCCGTGACGCGAGCCTCGTCGCAAGCGGCACATCCCTGCGCCGCCAATGCCCCACGTGGCGTGTCCGCCTCCGCTGAGCCGTCATGTGGAGTGTCCGTCCGCCTGCTGCGCGCGTGCGCGAAGCATCACGTCGCCCAGTTCCGAAAGTCGAGCGTCGCGCACCTTGGCCCAGGTGGCAGGATCGCGCACCTCGAGGTGATCTCGCACACCGAGGATCACTGCATGGTCGCTGATCCCGGCGAGTGCCAGGAGCGACTCGGGCACCCGGATGCGCCCGGCTTTGTCGATCTCGAGCCGTCGTGACTGGCTGAAGAGCACCTGCTCGTATTCCAGCGACGACTCGTCGGGCAATAGAGACTGGTCGAGGTTGGATGCGATGCGCTCGAAGGTCTCCTCGGGCCAGAGCCAGATCGACGCATCGTGCCGCGGCATCGCGTAGACGGCGTGAGACTGCGGTCCACTGCAGAGCCGAAGCCGAATCTCCGATGGAATGGAGAGACGCTGCTTGGCATCGATAGCACGCTCGTGTTCGCCGGTGAATAGCACGGGTTCTGCCTTTGGGTCCCATGAACCAATCGGCCCCACCCTAGCCCACATTTTCCCACAATGCAACACAATCGATGATATGCACTCCAGTTCACTGTTCTCGGACCTTGCTTCTGGCCGTGGGTGTGGCACGGTAAGTAGTGCCCAGGCAATGTGTTCTGGGCTTGGTGTCGCCGTGCGCGATACCGTGCTCGCCACATGCCTGATTCAGAATCCATCCACAGCGCATTGCAGCGGCTGCCAACGGCCTCGTTCGTGCTCACGTGCGGACATGACGGTCGTCGCGGTGGCGTGCTGACGAGCTGGGCGCAACAGTGCAGCGCCGAACCCCCACTGCTGGTCGTGGCCCTTCCCAAGGGCCGCGCAATCGAGCCGATGATCAGAGACGCCCGCGCCTTCGCCATCTGCATGGTGCCGCCCGGCGATCGCCTCGCCCAGCGGCGCTTCGGTGACGAGGCCGATCGCAGCGAAGATCCGTTCCTCGCGCTGCAGACCATCACCGCCGAAACTGGCTCACCGATCCTGGCAGATGCACTGGCATGGTTTGACTGCCGCCTCGCGGGCCACCTCTCGCCCGAGGCCGATGCGCGGCTCTATCTGGGCCACGTCGTCGCCGCGTCCGTGAGCACGGCCCTCGCAGCCGCCAACGGCAGCGGCAAGGCACCTCGGCACGGCCGATCCAAGGCAACTGCGGCAAAGCGCGGCGCGGCGGCCGGCCGACGTCGATAGGCTGGGGGCATGCCCTCGCCGGCCAACCTGCTCGACTGGGACTACCTGGAACGCGCCGCAGCGTCTCCGCCGCCGCACCCGATCACCGACGTACACACCCACCTCCACGGCCGCGAGGCCGTGGCCTGCTACCGCGATGTCGCAGCCGCCTTCGGCGTCGAGCACACGTGGTCGATGACGCATCTCGACGAGATGGAGACCGTCCGCGGGATCCTTGGTGATCGCGTCTCGTTTATCGCGGTCCCCGACTATCGTCGAAGCGACGAGCGGCTTGCCGTCATGCATGACTTCCCCGCCCACGTGGAGCGCTGCCACGCGGAAGGTGCCCGCATCGCGAAGTTCTTCGCCGCCCCGCGCCTTCGCGACGCGGGAATCGAGATCGGCCAACCCCGCGCCTTCGCGCTCGATGCACCCCCGCGCGTCGCTGCCATGGAGGCCGCCGTCGATCTGGGCATGGCGATCATGGTCCACGTCGCCGACCCGGACACCTGGTTCGCCGGTCGATACGCCGACGCGGCCGTCTACGGCACCAAGGCCGACCAGTACGAGCCGCTTGAGGCACTCCTGGACCGCTTTGACGTGCCCTGGATCGCCGCCCACATGGGCGGCTGGCCCGAGGATCTTGCATTCCTCGATGGCCTCCTGTCGCGGCACCCGCGACTGCACCTGGATACGTCGGCGACGAAGTGGATGATCCGCGAACTCAGCCGCCACGACTCGGAAACGCTCACTGGCTTCCTCGATCGCTGGCAGGGCCGCGTCCTCTTCGGCTCGGACATCCTCACTGCCGATGACCATCTGCGCGATGCCGGCGGCACGGCCTGCACGCCCTCGCCTGCATCCAGTCTCCAGGAGGCTACCGAGCTCTATGCGAGCCGCTATTGCGCGCTGCGCACGCTTCTGGAGACCAGCTACGAGGGCCCATCGCCCATCGAGGATCCAGACTCGCCCGGCGGCCGCTCCACACTGCGCGGCGCCGCGCTGCCGACGGACCTGCTGGGCATGCTCTACGGCAGGGCCGCCGAGGCGTTCCTGGCGTCGCTCACGCGCACCGCAGTCTGAGGCCCTCCACGAAGCGCGATGGCGCCGCGATTGACTGCAATCTCCCGGCCACCGCCAGGGCATCGGCCCTCGCTCCCTCGCGATCAGCAGCCACCTCCATGCACCAGCGGCAGACGTCGTTGACGCCCTGCGCGCGGGCCAGACGGGCCCCGACCGTCGGCACACCCGACAGTGGATGGGAGGCCATCGCCATCAGTGGCATCCCGTACCAAGCCAGCCGCAGCGGCCCAAGCACATCAAGCGATCGATCGGAGTCCCCACCCTCGACCCAGGCAAGATTGGCATCCGTCACGGCGTCCACAGGACGCACCCCGGGTGGAAGCACATGCAGGCGTCGTGAAATGCCTTGTTCTCGCAACGCGGCTCGTACTTCCCGCCACGCTCGCCACTGACGCAACACGACTAGGTGGGCCCTGCAGCCGGCAGCATCCATGCGCGTGGTGAACTCGACGGCCGATGCGGCCGCGTCGATCGCCCCTCCGTGTCCGATCACCAAGACCAGCAGATCGGAGGTCCGCAGTCCCAGCGCAAGGCGAAGGTCGCCGGGCGGCTGCACGGATGTCGCCGGTTCTACGCCGATCAGAGGCTCACAGACGCGGTCTGCGTCCACCCCCCACGCCAGGAGTCGATCTCGCAGCGTCCAGGAGGTTGGCAGCACCCGCAGCTGTCCCAACAACATCGGCGGGCAGCGATCGATGCCGTCGATGAAGGCAATGTCACCGGGCGGCCGCCGAAGCTGGGACGTCACGGCCGCCGCCTGCCATCCCCAGGCCAGCACCCGTTGCACCGGGCCGGCGCGTTCCATCGACGCGACGACGCGGCCGACTCGGGCCGACAGCGTCCGGGATCGATCTCGGCATCCTCCGACTGACCCGATCACGGGAAGGCCAAGGCGCCTCAGGGCGTCCGCGGCCGCCTGGTCCCCGAGCACCAGGATGGCGTGCCGCTGGCCGGCCATGCCCGCCGTCGCTAGGCGCAAGAGCCCGGGAAGGCAAGGCTCGGTGGGCGACGGAGCGATCACGTGAAGGACGAGCATGGCTACCTTCGGTTGAGGTTTTCACCGAGCCGACCGGTCGTGTGCTCGTAGAAGAGCTTGGCGACCTGGTCACCCATCTCGACTGCCAGTTGCTCGGCAAGATCGTGGATCTCCCCGGCGTCGCTGATCTGGTGCGGATCGACGCGCGAGATTCTCGCATCGACCACCCACGCATCCACGCCGTCTGCCGCCAGCGGCGAGAGTCGCCTGGTGTTTGCCACGTCGATGACGCGTACTGCGCAGCCCGCGCGGGGATTGGCGGTCTGGCCGTCGCTGGTGAGCCCGAAGTAGGTCATCTCGACGTAGATGACGACGTCCGCGTCGACGGCCCGGCCAATGGCGTCGATGGCCACCACTCGCTCGAATCGATCCTGCTGGGCCGCGATCCGCATCGCGTCTCGCGGCTCAATCATCACGGTGACCACTTCCTGCTTGAGCAGCATCTCCGTGGCATGCTTGGCGATGACGGTGCGCAGTCGCGCAGGGTGGAGGATGTTTCGGCGATCGTCAACGAAGATGACGGTGCGAATGTCAGGCAGCGTGTAGACCGCCTCCTTGCTCGGATCAGGCGTGATGGCGTAGGTGACGCCGGCGACGATGTTGCAACCAGGCATGGACAACACGATCGCCGTCAGCAGACCGGGGAGGAGTCGCCGCATCAGCTCTGAACCTCGAGATCGGGTCGGTAGCGATCCGGATGCTTGGGCTCCTGATGCATGTAGAAGAGCCATGAGGTCTCGCGAATGAACTCCTGGAGGACGCCGCGGGCAATGTCCGCCTCGCGTGCCTCGTCGTGCGCCAGCACGCTCGGCCGTCGTGGGAACACCACCTGGATCTCGTAGGTATCCGAGAAGCCGTCCTGCTCGTACCCGTCGGCCTCGATGATGCCGATCGTCGCGTTGCAGCGGGCCTCCCACAGCCAGCGATTGCCCGGTGGCGTCAACCTGTACTCCTGCAGGTCAATGAAGACCACGCGATCGACGCCCAGCGCACCGGCGATGTCTCGCGTCGAGAGCGCATTCCACTGCGGCGTTCGAAACTGCCACTCGGAGACGATCGCCGGGTGCATGACCCGCGCCGTCTTCACATTCGCCGCGAGGCGCGTCGCCACGCCCTCTGCGATCAGTCCGGCGATGCCGGGGAACTCATAGTGCACGGCGAGATCCGTATCGATGACCACCGCCACCGATCGATCCGCCAGGTCGTCGTACTCGGCGAGCTTCTCGATGAGCATCTGGTCCTCAGCGGCCTGCATCATCGACCCGATGAAGCCACCCGCCGCGCACCCCAGGAGCAGCGGCATTGCGATCAGCGCAGCAACTGGTCGTCGCCTCACCATGCAATCCCCCTGTGGACAATGATCTTGAAGACCCACGCGACAGCAGCCAGCGCGGCCAGTCCGAGGAACATGCGAGCGGTGACCAGCCGCGTCCATCGCTCCCGCAGCGGCCTGCCACTGACAGCCATGCCCATCGCCACCAGGAGCGCGCCGATAGCCCCCAGGGCGGTCAACAGGCCGAAGGGCTGCGCCATGAACGCCGCGGGGAGGTCTCCACGCACGGCGTGGCTCCAGGCCGTGGTCATGCCGCAGGTGGGACAGGGCATGTCAGCCGCCACAATCCACCCGCACCGCGGCAGTCCGAGCTGCCGATGGGTCCCGACGCCCTCGGCGCTCGGCTGCATCCACAGGGCTAGGCCCAGCATCCCGGCGATGGCCGCAGCCACGATCAGCGCGGTACAGCGACGTGAGCGGGTGCCTGCGACAATCGGGGTCCTCGTGGTGCTCTGCGCGCCGGTCATCAACGGCAAGGGTACCGCCGTGCCCATCCCCCCGCAAAGCCACCGTCATGTACGCTCCGAGCATGGCGTTGGCGTGGATTGACGGACATCTGGACCTTGCCTCCCTGGCCGTTGAGGGGCGGGATGTCCTGCAGCCCACTGACGGCATCGAGGGGTGCATCTCGATGCCCGATCTGGCCGCCAGTGCGGTACGAGTGGTCCTAGGAACGATCTTCACTGCCCCGGTCGACCATCGCAGCGACCACGGCGCCTGCCGGTACATCGATGCCGAATCGGCGCATGCAGCGGGACTGCTTCAATTGCAGGTCTACCAGCAGCTCGAAGGCCGGGGCCACCTGCGCATGCAGCACGAGGGTCTGGACGTCCCTGACGCAGACGAGCCGCTGGCCCTGGTGCTGCTGATGGAGGGAGCAGACCCGATCCGCGACGCCGCCGATGTTGCGATCTGGCGGTCGCACGGACTGCGGATCGTCGGCCTCACGTGGGCCAACGGTACCCGCTACGCCGGTGGAAACAGCAGCGGCGGTGGCCTCAGTGACGCGGGCCGCGATCTCGTGGAAGCCCTCGACGAGTCTGGCATCCTGCACGACGCATCGCATTGCAGTGACGCTGCGCTCGATGACCTGCTCTCGCACGCCAAGGGAAGCATCGTCGCCACGCACTCAAACAGCCGCGTCGTGCTGGGCACGGAGAACCAGCGTCACCTGAGCGACGACCACGCCCGCGCCATCCTCGCTCGCGACGGCGTCATCGGTCTCAACCTCTTCACGAAGTTCCTTGCGCGCGATCGCCGCGCAACGATCGATGACTGCGTTTCACACGTGCTCCACTTCTGCGAACTGGCGGGCAACCGCCGCCAGGTCGCCCTTGGCAGCGACTTCGACGGGGGGTTTGGTCCCGGGGACCTCCCGGTGGACCTCGATCATCCTCGGAAACTCGGTGCGCTTGCTGAGGCGCTGGCCGAGGCGGGATTCAGCGAGGAGGACATGGCCGCCTTTGCTCACGGGAACTGGCTGCGCGTCCTCAGTTGAGCGGCGTCGTGTACCAGCCGCTGTGGCCTTCGACCTCGACCATCGTCCGCAGGTGCAGCTTCAGGTCGCCGCCCTGCAGGTCGGCGACGGCCACCGCATCGTCGGTGAAGAGGTGCTGCAGGGGATCGCGGTCAACGTCGAAGGTGGCAGCCGAGCAGGCCATCGCGATGAGATCGCGATGACGCCGTGCCCAGCCAACGACGATCGCGGCATCACGCATGTCTCGGGCATCAGCTAGCACGTGCAGTCCGCCTGACGCATCGAGCGCAAGCTCGATGTGGTCGTGCTCCGGGCAGCGCACGGCCAGTGCCAGCAGTCCCTCCACGGCCGCCGCCATCGCGGGCGCCTCGGCGACAGCAGGGACGGCGGGTTCCGGGGGTGCCGGGGGTTTCGGGGCGGCGACAGGATCGGGGTGAACTGGTGGTTCCGGGACGGTCGACTCCGGCTGGTCCTGGACGAGCTGCGGGGCAGCGGGCACCGGGGCGGGAGGCCGTGGTGGCGACGTCGCGGGCATCGACTCGGTGAGTGAGGGCGCAGCCTCAGCAGGGACCGGAGCAGGGGCTGGCTCGGATTGGCCGATCGTCGCACCACGAAGGCGCGAGAGCAGGTCCTCGACGCCACTGGTCCGAGGGAGACTCGCTTCAGCGATGACGGATCCGCTGCTGCCCATGGCCGGCAGCGGTGGACCAACCTCCACCGACAATGACAACTGGTGATGGGCCGTCTGGACGATGCGGGAAGCCGCGTCCGTGGCCGACCGATCCTCTGCGCCGACCACGACCAGCCGCAGCTTCGGCATGGGGATTACCCCCTCGCTGGCCGCGGCCAGTCCCTTGAGGACGCGATAGGCCCCGACCACGGCTGCCTGGTCTGCGCCACTGAGCAGCGTCAGGCGATCGACATCACATGCGACCAGCGCCGATGGTTCGGCGTCATGCGGCGGTTGCACGATCCAGTGGGATGCCCGACCGGAAACCGCCTCGAGCACATCCTCGATCGAACGCGCACCCTCGAGGCACGCCTCGCCCTGGCCGACGATCGCCACGTCCACGGTGTCCTTGTGCATCCGCAGCAGCACGGCCATTCCCTGTAGCGACTCCCGCAGGGCATAGGGCACCAGCCACAGACCACCCTGCACGGGCAGGTGGGCCGGCAGCAGAAATTCCGCCGACGGCGACATGTCAACCGTCGGGTCATCGGTCGTGAAGAGCGCCGCAAGCCGCGCGTACTCGTCAGTGGCGCCCGTCATGGGGACCCTCCTCCGAAGTCGGCGGCGTGATGCGTGCGATCACCGGCGGCGATGACGGCGCAGGCACCGCGGGCACGACTGGCTCCATCACAGGCGGCGGAGTCTCCTGGGGCTGCGCTGGCGCCTGGAACTGCAGTGGGCCATCGCGACTGACGCGGCGCGCCAGTTCCGCGGCGC
Source organism: uncultured Isosphaeraceae bacterium (assembly GCA_964555625.1). GTDB lineage: Bacteria > Planctomycetota > Phycisphaerae > Phycisphaerales > SM1A02 > CAZJKE01. Next base: position 35,165 of record CAZKTE010000001.1, read on the forward strand.
GCGACCCGGCGGCCTGTTCGGGCACCTCGACTGTCGGCGTCACGTCGCGGCGGCACTCCTCGAGCCAGGTGGCAAGCGCCTCGAAGTCCCGCTCGGCCTCGCTGCCGGGTGCAAATTCCACGACCGGTTGGCCGTAGCTGACTGCCTCGCGCAGCGTCTCGTGTTCTCGAATGACCACCGGTGCGACCTCGTCGCCGAACGACTCGCGCAGTCGCTCGAGGATCTTTCGGGCCAGCGGCGAGGGCCGGTGCATCGAGGGAAGCACATGGCAGGGAATGTCGCCGCCAGTGCGGGCGATCAGCGCAGCGATCGTCTTGCGCTGGCGGCGAGCTCCGCGAAGCGAGAAGTACCCGGTCTCCACGGGCACGAGTGCCTCCGTCGCCGCGCGAAGCGCATTGAAGGTCAGCAGCCCGATGCTCGGCGGGCAGTCGATGAGGCAGCAGTCATAGTCGTCGTCGAGCAGAGACAGCAGGCTCGCGAGCCGACGATCGCGGTCCGGCAGCGCGTGCAGTCCGCCCCCCGGTGCTTCGAGGCCCGAGAGCATCATCGTGCTCGGCGCCAAGTGCAGGCCGCGGCTCACCGGCCAGAGCAGCGCCGACCGGTCGAACGAATCGTCGAGCGTGGCGACGAGGGCGTCGCCGATGCTCATGTCGATGTGTTCCTCAGGAACACCCAGGCCCGCAGCGCAATGGGACTGGGGGTCCATGTCCACCAGGAGCGTTCGAAGGCCGCGCCGCGCGTAGACGGCGGCGAGGTTGATGGCGGTGGTCGTCTTCCCGCAGCCGCCCTTCTGGTTGACGATGGCGAACGTTCGCACGCGTGAACTCTCCCGGGACCGCGCGACAGCGCAGTCCCTCGCGTGTCTTATCGGAACCGCGGCACTTTCCCCTTGAGTATCAGCGCTGCACGAGCACCACGCGGCCCCGCCGCGGCAGGCGCGTCTCGACGCCGGGCGGCACGAGTTGCAGGTCCAGCAGGACCCTCACACCCTCCCCGGTGTAGGCGGCGTCGTCGCCGGCAAGTCCCTCGACGAGGATCGACGTCGATGCGTTGCCTATCGCGGCACGCAGCGCGCCGCGCCGAACGACCAGATCCTGCCCCCCCCCAAGCAGCACCGGGACATGCGTTCCGCCCCAACCGACGAGGACCAGTTGCCCGCCATGCGCATCGTGGGCCGCGCTTGCTGCGCGACAGATCTCCTTGAGGCCGTCTCCCCAACCCCGGGCAGGCGCAGACGCCTCGCGAGCGGCCGTCACCACCATGGCCGTGATCCCAATCGCCGCAGCAGCCAGCGTCGCAATGGCCACAGATGGCGTCCATCGCCATCGCAACAATCCCCAGGCAGCCAGAATCGCAGCGGGCGCGTAAATCGGTGCAACGTAGTCAGCCCGCTTGCCGGCGCTGAGAGAGAAGAGGACGACCGTGACGACGCAGAACACCACAGCCGAACGCAGCAGCAGGATCCGCTCATCACTTGCCGTCTCCCGCCGCAGCCGCGTCCAGGCGGTGATAGCCAGGATCGACCACGGCAGAAACCTCACCACGGCGTAGAAGGGCATGTGCAGCATGCCCATCAGCAGGTCGATCGGGCCCCGATGGCTCCCCTCCGGGCCGACCCCCGTGATGCGACCGTAGATCTCATTGAACCAGAACTCGTCGCGCACATGCGCCGCGTCGATCGTCCACGTCCACACCAACCAGCCGCCGACGACCGCCAGCAGCAGCGGCAATCCGATGCCGACGCGCAGCCGCCACACGCGTCGCCAGGCACCGCCGCAGGTTCGAGCGACAAACGGCATCGCAACAAGCAGCGCCAGCACCGCCGGGCCCTTCGCCATGGCGGCGGCGGTGGCAGCGACCCAGAACCCGATCACCGCGCCTCGGCGGACACTTGCGCCCGTCACGGCGAGCGTCCCCAGGAGCCAACCGACGTCCAGACAGAGCACTAGGACCATGTCCGGCCGTGCCAGATAGCCGAGCTTGAAGAGGGGGTAGCTGGCCACCGCCATGATGGCCGCAACACTCCCCAGGACGCGCCGCGGCGCATCGAGGCGGTTTCCGACCACCACGATCATCAACCACAGGGCCATCAGCGCCAGGACGCTGGGCATCTTGTGCGCCAAATCGCTGCGGTCCCCGCCGATGGCGACAAAGGGCGCCGCGAGCCAAGTGTAGAGGGGGGGCTTGGTCGCGCCGTGGCCACCAGGTTCGCGCGGCAGGATCCAATGCTCCCCACCGTTGGCCAGCACGTCGATGGTGTAGGAGATCGTCCGCGGCTGGGTCTGATCCCACGTGTCACTCGGTCCGAGGATTCTCGCCGCCAGCACCGCCATCAAGGCGATGGCCGCAAGGGCAATCCAGGTGCGAGACGCGGTCACCGCCGCGGTCCTGCGCCCACGGCCTCCCAGCCTGCGGCAATCGCCTCTGCGGGTACGTCGTCGACCACGCTCGCGCCTCCCGCCCCCGGAAGCACCAGTCGCAGGGCGCCGTCGATCGCCTTCTTGTCGTGGGCCATGAGGCGATTGAGGTCCTCGATGGCGATCGATCCGTTGATGGCCACAGGCAGTCCTAAGCCGCCGAGCGCATCACTGATGCGGCTGGCGTCGGCGGCGTCGATGCGACCCATTGACGCCGCGGCGGCCGCGGCGGCGACGAGCCCGATCGAGACCGCTTCTCCATGGAGCAGTCCAAGATCCCCGATCGGCTCGATGGCGTGGGCGAACGTGTGCCCGAGGTTCAGGAGCATGCGGCTGCCGGCTTCTCGCTCGTCCTGCGCAACAACCGCAGCCTTGATCGCCGCACTGCGCGCCACGAGCTCCTCGAGCACCGAGAGGTCCACCGTAGTGATCGCCGCAGCATGTTCCTCGATGAAGTCCAGCAGGTCGTCGTGGCCCAGCAGCGCATGCTTGACGCACTCGGCGAGGCCGCAGCGGAGGTGTCGCGGTTCCAGGGTCGTGAGCGTCTCGACGTCGGCGAGTACGAGACGCGGCTGCCAGAAGGCGCCCACGAGGTTCTTGCCCGCCACGGTCGTCCCGTCGGGACCGCGTACGGGGAGGTTGATGGCCGTCTTGCCGCCGATGGCCGCGTCGACCATCGCAAGCAGCGTCGTGGGCACGAGCACCAGGGGGACCCCCCGCATCCAAGTCGCGGCCGCAAAGGCCGCCATGTCGGTAACGGCGCCTCCACCGATGGCGATCACGGTGCTTGCGCGATCGAGGCCGCCCATCCGCATGGCGTCCCAGAGACGCTGGAGGTTCGCGACGGTCTTGGCCGCCTCGCCTCCCTCCACATGGACGCTCGAGGACCGCCCGTGGCGACCTATGGCCGCCAGCGCGCGTGGCCCATGGGTGTCCCTGACGCCCTCGTCGATGGCCACCAGGCAGGTGCCGCTGCAGGCGGCCTCGTCCATTGCGGCCCCGAGCGTCGAGAGCAGCCCTGCCCCGACCCGTACGTCATACGAACGATCGCCGAGTTCGACGCGGATCTCCGTCATGACGGGCCACCCGCCCGCGCATGGAGGGCGCGCAACGCCTCTGCCGGGTCCGGCGGGAGGTCCTGGGCCGCGTCATCGGCGGCGTCGAGTACCTCCTGCGTCGACCATTGGCCGCGAGCAGCGGACATCGGCTTGGATCGACGTGACCAGGCCACCAGCAGCACCGCCAGGAACAGGCCGCCGCCGAGCGGAACCAGGAGGAGACGGACGTTGGTGGCATCGGCCGGCGCCGCGGCCAGCACCTGCACGCCCGAGGCGGGCGCAACGAACGCCGCGAAGTGCCGCCGCTGGCCATCGCGGCCCACTAGGTGCAGTCGCTTGTAAAACCGCGCCGAGAGTTGCAGCGTGTCGCCCACACGTGGTCCGTCCACGGACACGCCCGCCACGTACACCGCCGCTGCGCCTCCATCTGTCCGCACGAACCACTCCTCGACGTCGTCCCAAGGAGCTGGCTGGGGTGTTCGCTGCTCCAGCCGCCCGGTCAACCTCGCCGCCTCTCCGCGATGGGACACCGGGTCGGCGACCAGGGCATCAAGGGACACGCCCGCGTCAGGAGCCGTGCTGCCCATGGGCCATCGCTCGATGTGTTCCACCAGCGCCACGAACGCCTCGTCGCGGACATCGGCGTCATCGATGGCGGCGGCGAGACGCGTCGCCTCGGCGTCGCTCAACGGCGGCAGGTCGCCGGCGATCACCGCATGCGCCACCACCAGGAGGCATGTTGCGAGCATGGGCGGAGGATACCGCAGGTCGTGCGGCGCGCGGGGCGCGGTATCATCCGCCGCCCGGCAGGACCCCATCGTCTAGCCAGGCCTAGGACATCAGGTTTTCATCCTGAAGACAGGGGTTCGAATCCCCTTGGGGTCGCTTGACGAACAAGCCCCGGGCCGCATGGTCCGGGGCTTGTGCCCTTCCCTTCCCTCCTCTTGGCCGCCGGCCGTGCAACGCCGTGGGCGGCATGTGCCTCCGCGCGAGCGGGCACATGCCAGTTGCAGTCCAATGCAACTCCCACGACGCTTATAGGGGTCAGGGCATAGGTTCCCCGAAGGGGACTTCAACAGGTAGCACAGGAGTGGTCGCGGGCAAGTCAATCTCGCGAAAAACACCGGAGGATCCATCTGCTACGCTCCCCCGACCCTGCAGGGAAAGGAGCCAACGTGCTGTCCATCGCCATCATCGCCATGACTGCCACCACCAGCGACCTGCCATCGCTGGACTTGGCATCAGCCTCCCTTGGCCTGAATCTCTCCAGCGCCCTCGCCGCGCAGGAACCGAGCGTCGCCAGCGGCACCTGGGGTGCCAAGGACACGTGGCGCTGGGGCGTGAGCGCCGGCTACGGCTGGGACGTCAAGGAGTCGGATAATCAGGTGGCCATCGCGGGCATCGAGTTCGACTGCTTCCTCGAGGACCACCTGAGCCTCAACCTCGGGTTCAACGGGCTCTCGGCGGACCAGGTGGGTACCAGCGCCGGCGGCTTCAACTTCACGCTGCAGCTGCGCTGGCACGTGCACGTGGAGCAGGACTGGTCGTTCTTCGTCGAGGGTGGGGCGGGCCTGCTCTGGACCGACAGCGATGTGCCCAGCGGCGGCTCGGACTTCAACTTCACGCCACAGGCGGGCGCGGGATTCTCGGTGGACACCGGAGAAGGAAATCGCTGGCTAATCGGCGTGCGTTGGCACCACATCTCCAACGCAAACATCTACGACACGAATCCCGGCCGCGACAGCCTGATGGCCTGGACGGGCATGACCTTCCCCTTCTGAGCGGGCGTCAAACGCGGCCGAAGACGATCGACACGTTGTGGCCCCCGAAGCCGAAGGAGTTGTTGAGTGCGCACTGGACCTGCCGTTCCTGGGCCTCGTTTGCAACGAAGTCCAGGTTGAATCCCTCGTCGGGATGCTCAAGGTTGATCGTCGGCGGGAGGATTCCATGGTGGATCGCCTTGACCACCGCCATCGACTCGATGCCGCCCGCTGCGCCCAGCGCATGCCCGGTTGCCGACTTCGTGGAACTCATCGCGAGGCCCGGCGCACCGTTCCCGAAGAGCGCGTTGACAGCCGCCACTTCCGCCGAGTCCCCCAGGGGCGTCGACGTCCCGTGGGCGTTGATGTAGCCGACCCGATCGGCATCGAGGCCCGCGTCGAGCAGCGCCGTCTCCATGGCGGCCTTGGCCCCCCGGCCCTCCGCGTCGGGTGCGGCGATGTGGCCGGCGTCACCACTGGTGCCGTAGCCGAGGACCTCCGCGTAGATCGTCGCTCCCCGCGCAAGGGCTGCCTCCCGCTCCTCGAGCGCGAGGACCGCAGCGCCCTCAGAGAGGATGAAGCCGTCGCGATCGCGGTCGAAGGGACGCGAGGCCCCTTGCGGGTCGTCGTTCCGCGTGGAGAGCGCCTTCATGGCCATGAATGAGCCGAGGCAGACGGGCGAGATGGCCGCCTCGCTGCCGCCGGCAAGTATGAAGTCCGCCCTGCCCTCGCGGATCAGCGTGGACGCCTCGGCGACGGCGTGTCCGCCCGTGGCGCAGGCGGTCGCGGGCGCCGAGTTGGCACCACGCAGGTCGAAGTGGATCGAGACATTGCCCGCGCACGCGTTGACCATCAGCCGCGGCACGGTGAAGGGACTCATGCGGCGCGGTCCACGCTCCAGCAGGATGCTGTGGCCGGCCTCGATCGTCTGAATGCCCCCGATGCCCGAGCCGATCACGACACCGCGGCGATAGGGATCTCCGCTCTGCCAGTTCAGCCCGCTGTCCTCCATCGCCTCGATGGCCGCCCAGGTACCCAACTGCGAGAAGCGATCCATGCGCTTTATCTCGCTGCGATCGAGGCGATCGGCCGGATCCCAGTCACGCACCTCGCCGGCGATCTTCACCGACCACTGGTCATCCTGTTCAAAGGCGCTGATAGTGTCGACGCCGCTGCGGCCCTCGATGAGCCCGCTCCAAGTCGACGCAACATCGTGACCGAGGTCGGTTATGGCGCCCAGCCCAGTTACCACTACTCGACGATGTCCGCTACCTGTCATTGATCCCCCGCCAGCGCGGTCGGACGAGCACGCTGTCGTCAGCCGTCGCCCTTGGAGTGCGACACGATGAACTCGATCGCCTGGCCGACGGTCTGGATCTTCTCAGCGTCCTCGTCCGGAATGGAAGTGGAGAAGACATCCTCCAACTCCATCACCAGCTCGACGGTATCGAGGCTGTCGGCGTTGAGGTCGTTGGCGAAACTCGACTCGCGCGAGATCTCCCCCTTGTCCACGCCAAGCTGTTGGGCGACGATGTCCATCACCTTTGCTTCGATTTCGGCTTCTGTCACGGTGCTGGTCTCCTCTGGGCCCCTACCTGCGGGACGCGGACACTATATCGGTTCATGACGGGCCTGCAACGACGGGCGTCAGCAGGTCAATCCCCCGTCCACGACGATCACCTGACCGGTCACATAGCCGGCATCCTCGGCGCAGAGGAACGACACCGCCGCGGCGATTTCCTCCGGCTGGCCGAAGCGGCGTACCGGAACCCCCTTCTTGACTTCATCGCGAATCGCCTCGCCAAGGTCGGCGGTCATGTCCGTCTCGATGTACCCCGGCGCGATCGCGTTGGCCGTGATCCCCTTGGATCCGAACTCCTTGGCGATGGTCTTGGTGAGTCCCACGACCCCCGCCTTGGCAGCCGCGTAGTTGGCCTGGCCTGCATTCCCAACGAGTCCCGTGACGGAGGTGATGTTGATCATCCGGCCCCAGCGGCCCTTCATCATCGGCCGCGCAGCCGCGCGGCATCCCGCGAAGACCGCGCGGAGGTTGATGTTGAGGACCGTGTCGAAGTCCTCGTCGCTCATCCTCAGCATGAGGCCGTCGCGGGTGATGCCTGCGTTGTTCACCAGCACGTCAAGTCGCCCGCCGTCGGCGGCGACCTGTTCGATGATCGCCGCGTACGCAGCAGCGTCCGCGAGATCACATGGATGGCACGATGCGCTGCCACCGTCGCTCGAGATGGCGTCTGCGACCGCCGAAAGGGCGTCGGCTGAGCGGGCGACGAGCGCCACATGCATGCCGTCGTGCGCGAGGCGACGCGCGATGGCCTCCCCGATGCCGCGGCTGGCACCGGTCACAATCGCGACGCGCATGTCGCTGTCTTCATTAGTTCGGCTTGGATCGCTCATGATTCTGGCGGTCAGGGACCTGGTTGGAGCGGCCCCGGTTTTCGGCCAGGCGGTGGTTGGCTTGGTCCGCCGGGTGGGCCACTGCCACCCGGCGAATTCCCGCCTCCCGTGGACACGCTGGCGGTGTCCTGATCCTCGTTGACGATCTGGTAGTAGAGCGTTTCGTCCGGGCGGCCCGCCAACTCCACCTGGAGCCGGCGGTACTCGTTGAACGCCTCGATCCAGTTCCCGTGGAGATGGTCCACGAGCCGCGGTCCGGCCGGCAGCGACCGGAAGGTGATCGTGTCGTCGTTGGAGTCATAGGACCAGAACTGGGGCTGGTACCCAAGGCCCACCTCGTAGATCACCAGCAGGCACTGCCCACCCTCGAGTCCCGCACCAACCTGGATCTTCGCCCAGGAGACTGCATCGGCGGCCTCCGAGAGCTGGCCTTCGGCCACCATCGCATCGAGTTCCATTCGATCATCGACGCCGAGCATGCCCGAGAGCGTGGCGTCGTCTGCGCGGAGTATGGCGTGTACGAATCGCAGGACCGCAGCGCGTTCCTTGGTCGACCCGGCGGCATCCTCCTCGTCCCACGTAATGCGTTGGTCGACGTCGATGTCAGCCATGAGTTCGTCGACGCTCTTCACCGGCGGCGGTGGTGGCGCCTTGGGCGCCTCTCGCTTCACGACCGGAGGTGGTGCCTCATCGCCACCGCACCCTGCAAGTAGCAGGATGCATCCGGCGGTGAGCGTGGCCAAGCGTAGGTCAGGGTGTGTCATGGCTGGTCACCTTCACATCTCGGTCAATGCGTCGCATGAGTCCTCGCAGCACCCCGGCGGGTGCCAGTTCGTGCCATGCGCCATGATACTTCGCGGCCATGGCAGCGCACTGCTGCGCCCATCGCACGGGGTGTGTGACCTGCTCGATGAGCCGCTGAGCGATGGAATCGGCCTCATGCAGGGCAGCAGTGACGTTGGACCAGGCATCGATGGTCGGTGGTGACAGCGTCAGCAACGCCAGGGCGTCACGCATTCCATCGGCGGCGCTTTGCATGTACGGCGAGTGGAAGGCACCCGCCACGGCAAGGGGCGTGCCGCGGAGCCCGCGGTCGCCGGCCACTGCCGCTGCTCGCTGGCATGCGGCGGTAGCGCCGCTGAGAACAACCTGCCCCGGCGCGTTGAAGTTCGCCGCAACGAGCACCTCATCGCCCTTTGGCACCTCGCTGCAGAGTCCCTCCGCGGCCTCGTCGTCGCCCATGATTGCGACCATGGAACTCTCGCATGCTTCCGCCGCCTCCTGCATAAGGCGACCTCGCGTGGCCACCAGTTCCAGGCCCGTGGCGAAGTCGAAGACGCCCGCGATGTGCAGGGCGGTGTACTCGCCCAGCGAGAGCCCCGCGACCGCCGCGACCTGACCGGCCATCCCCTGCTCGCGCAGGGCTGCAAGGCATGCGACCGAGCAGGCGTAGATCGCCGGCTGGCTGATGTTGGTTCGATTGAGGTCCTCCTCGGGACCCTCGAAGCAGAGGGTGCTCAGGGATCGCCCGAGCCGATCGCCGAGCAGGGCGTCGGCCTCGTCCATCACGGCCCTCGCCGCAGCAGACGCCTCCACCCACGCCTGGCCCATGCCGACCTTCTGCGCGCCCTGCCCGGGGCAGAGCAGGATCAGTTGCTCGTCGCCCACCTCAGATCCTCCAGGCGCCGCTGGCCCAGGTCAGGCCGCCGCCGAAGGCGAGCATGACGATGACGTCCCCGCGGGAGATGCGACCGCTGCGCCAGAGCTCGTCGAGGCAGAGCCCGACCGAGCCGCTGCTGCTGTTTCCGTAACGATCAATGTTCATGTAGACCTTCTCGGGAGGCAGGCCGAGCTTCGTCTGCGCCGACTCGATGATCCGAGCATTGGACTGGTGGCAGATGAACTGGCTGATGTCGTCGACTCCCAGGCCCGTCTCTCGCAGCAAGTCCTCGGCGACTTCTTGGAACTTCTTGACGGCGAACTTGTAGACCTCCTTGCCCTTCATCCGCAGCATCCCCAGCGCAAGGTCGAAGCCATCCCCCTCGACCTCGTCCTCCTCGCGGCGGGGAATGTAGAGCGTCGGCCACTGCGTGGAGTCGCCCCCCATGACCTGGTAGAAGCAGCCGATCTCCGGATCGTCGCAGCGTTGCAGGATGGCCGCCCCGGCGGCGTCGCCAAAGAGAATGGCCGATCCGCGATGGTTGGCATCCGAGATCAGCGACATCGAGTCGCAGCCGACCACCGCGATCGTCTCGTAGCGACCGCTTCGCACGAGGCACTCGGCGGTGTTCATGGCGTAGACGAAGCCGCTGCAGGCGGCCACGAGATCAAAGGCGCCTGCCCCGGGTGCCCCAACGGCCTCCGAAACGCGGCTGGCGTTGCTCGGACAGGTCATCTCGGAGCTGACCGAGGCAGCAACCACCATGGACAGGTCCGCCGCATCGACCCCGGCGCTCTCGAGGGCCCGCTCAAGGGCCTGGACCTGCAGGGTGAAGGTGCTCTCGCCATCCTGGCAGATACGGCGCTCCCTGATGCCGGTGCGCTGATGGATCCACTCCTCGTCGACGTCGAAGCGCGCTGCGAGCGTGGCGTTATCGAGGATGCCGCTGGGAATGGCCGAGCCGGTCCCCAGGATGCGAACGCCGCATCGCTCCGGGCCGTTCATGCGACCTCTACTTCTTCCTCGATGCCCTCAAGCTGCTCGACGATGTGGCCGTTGACGCCGCTGTCTGCGAACTGGTGGGCGCGCTTCACGGCGTTGGCGATCGTCCGCGCCTCGCTTGAGCCGTGGGCGATGAGACAGATGCCGTTGACGCCAAGTAGCGGCGCGCCGCCGTACTCGTGGTAGTCGTACTCGGCGTAGAGTCTCCTGATGATCGGCTCGAACGCGGCGGCCATCGCCTCGTCGGCAGCAGCAATCTCGCTGGCGAGCTTCTTGATGAGTCCGGAGGAGAGGCCCTCGGCGAGCTTGATGGAGACGTTTCCGACGATGCCGTCGGTGATCACCACATCGGCGCCGCCGTCGAAGAGCGCCCGGCCCTCGATAAACCCGGTGAAGTTGAGGCCATCGACGGCCCGCAGCATGTCTCGCGCCTGTTTGAGATCATCCGTCCCCTTCTGCTCCTCGCCACCGACGTTCATCAGCGCCACGCGTGGATTCTCGATTCCCAGGATCCGCCGCGCAAAGACCTTGCCCATGATGCCGTACTGGCAGAGGTGTGTTGGCTTGGGGAGGATGTTTGCGCCCACGTCGATGAAGACCACCGGCCCGGCGAATGTCGGCACCGGCGCCGCAATGCCGGGGCGATGTACGTGGGGCAACCGCCGCATGTGCATCTGGCTTGCCGCAACGAAGGCGCCGGTGTTGCCCGCGGAGATCACCGCGCCAAGGGGATCCTCCTCGCGGCGACCGGCCGCCCTGCAGAGGGACACGAGCGAACTGTCGGGCTTGTTTCGGACCGCGTCGACGGGTCCCTCGTCCATCGCGACGACCTCGGTGGTCGCGACGACCTCGAACCAGGACCTGTCACTGACGTCTGCCAGCGCCGCCTCGATGACGTCGCCGTCACCGAAGAGTACGAGACGATCACCTTCCTGCAGGTGCTCGATTGCTGCCTGCGCGCCATCGAGCATGGCGTGCGGCGCGTTGTCGCCACCCATCACGTCGATGCCGATACGCATGTATCACGGACCCCCGGCGGCCTTCACCTGGAGCCCCGGGCGGACGTATCCGCAACTCGGGCAGGCCCGGTGCGGGCGACGGGCGTCTCCGCAATTCGGGCACAGGGCCAGGTTGGCCGAACGAAGCGCATGGTGCGAGCGCCGCTTTCGCTTGCGGGATGGTGATGTGCGAAAAGCTGGTACTGGCATGGGCTTGCGCCTCCGTCAGGTCCACATGCCGCCGCTGGCGGTCATGGGAACCGCACACTCTAGAAGCCCCTTGGGGGCTGTCAACGCCCCTTAGAAGAGCCCGGCTCGTGCCCCGGTGGGGTCGATGAGCCAGAGCCAGTCGTTGAACAGGAACTCCAGTCGCTGCGCAAGCAGCGCGATTCGGCCCATGACGGTGTAGCCGAAGGCCGCGCCGAAGGTGATCATCAGGTACCAGATGCCCAGGCGCGCCGTCTTGCCGACCATGCCCTTGTGCTCGAAGGAGAAGAAGAAGTACACGAGGCACGCGAAGACGCCGATCACCAGCAGCAGCGCCCGCAGGGAACCGCCGAAGTCGAACGACCCGGTCGAGTCCAGGACCACAAGCGGCGTGATCGTGCTGTCGATCTGGCTGACAAAGTCGCCCTTGAGGTATGCGTAGATGCGCAGCCCGGCCGTCGAGCCGATGATGAAGGCAAGCGGCCAGCGCGAGATCCACGCTCCGCTGGGCGCTAGGCGCCACAGGAGCATCACGCCAAGGACCAGCGGAACGATGTACCAGTAGTTTGCCTGCGACTCTGCGCCCAGGCCCGGCATGACCGTGGCCCGCGCAAGGTCGGGGGAGAGCTTGGCAATCAGGTTCGGCCAGAGCGTGTCCCAGTACCCCACGACCATCCAGTAGCCGGCCGACACGCCCACCACGACCGATTCGCAGAACTTGTAGAGCGCGTTGTCGGCCCACAGGAATGACGCTATGCCCAGCGTAAACAGCGCCGCGAACCAGATGCCGAAGGTACGCGCCACGCTCAGGTGGTACTCGTCCTGATTGGGATCGGCAGCTTCCGCCGCGGCCCATTGGGCGGGCGTCGCAGCCTGCTGGGCGATCCAGGTCGCCATGTCGCCGCCGTCGGCGGTCGCCTGGAGCGTGATGCTCGACGGAGGATCTGCCCGCCGCGACTCGAACGTGTCACGGGTCATGGTGCCCTGCTCGATGGGGGCCTCGACCTGCACATGTCGCACGTAGACGCGGGCCATCTCGCCGCCGGAGAATCGCATGCCCAGCCATACGGTGGCCAGAGCAAGAACGATCAGCCAGATGACGTTTGGGCCACGCATCAGGCATTGCCTCCGCGCCGGTCAGCGAAGTAGACGAGGTTTCCAATGATGATCAGGGCGATCATCAGCAGGTGCGCAACGAGCTGGGGCCCCATGCGTCGAATGCCCTCCTGGTAGATCCCGGGGACCTCCATGCCGGCCTCGACGAAGTAGCGATCGGTCACGAGCTTCTCGTAGTCCGCGGCGCCCTTGATTGCACCCAGGAGCCCGGGCAACTGCTCGGGGATATATGGGTAGAGCAGCGGCGCCTGTACGCCGGTGCATCCGGCGATGAGCTTGATGTCCTTGGGGTAGGGTCCCACGGCGTACTGGACCCACTCCTTGGTGCCCGCTGAGCCTGCGGAGATGTTGATCACCAGGTCCATGTCCCGGACGCTGTTCACGTCGGCCATCATCGGCAGTTTCTCAAGGTCATTGATGTCCGTCCCGTAGGAGTCGGTCGTGTACATCTCCTTGAGGTTCGTAACGATGACCTTGATCACGCCCTCGCCGCCGCTCTTGAAGCCGAGGTTCAAGTAGTCCGTCCCGTAGACCATGTCCGGGAAGTCGGGGCGAATGACGCGATCGATCGAGTCCTCGATCATCTGCGGCCCGACCGGCCAGAGCGCCATGTAGTACATCTTCACGCCCTTGCTTGCGCAGTGGTACGTGAAGGCCGTGGCCATCGGTGCAAGTTCGCCCTCGCTGGCCGGGTCGAAGTCCCAAGAGAGAAGCACCTTGTCGCCAGGATCGAGGTCTTCGATCTTGTCGAAGCACTCCTGGGCGAGGTTGTCTGCGCTCACCGGCAGCCGCGGCTGCAGGAGGATCGGAATCGCCACGCACAGCAGCATGGCCAGGAAGACCCAGCGTCGATCGAGATGTCGGAAGACGTCGAGCATGCGCCTATTCCTCTCCCGATCCCAGGTACGAGCGGTCCACGCCGATGAGGATCTTCAGCGACGTGGACACGAGGCCCAGGGCGATGCCGATCATGATCGCGCGGTTCCCCGCGGTGTTGATGACGGACATGATGTCCACGGTGAGGCTGTCGATGCGCAGGAATCCGATGGCATCCGGGAACCAGCCCGTGAGGTACGCGCCCGCCGCGGTGCGGCCCAGCAGGATGATGAAGGCCGTGCCCAGCAGCAGGATGGCCTCGACGTTCTTGGCGCGGAAGGCCCGGAACGCAGCAGATGCGACGTAGAAGGCAAGCATCGCAAACATCGTGGCCGTGAGCGGCTTGAAGGCGTACTCGTAGAGCCACCAGAAGGTGGTGCCGCTCTCGCGGTAACTGCCCGACCACCCGAAGAGCGGGTAGGAGGAGTTGGGATGGACGCCGAACTTGAAGAGCCCCACGAAGAGTGTCAGGAAGAACGCTCCGAGCGTGATGGCAGAGAACGCCCAGCCCGGAACCCGGTCGCTGACCTTCTTGAGGTGCAGGAAGAGCAGGTTTCCACCGCCGAGGACGAAGGCGATCGCCGCCAGGACATCGAACCAGATGGCGACGGTCTCGCCCCATGTGGTCGTCAGGGGGCTGAAGAAGGACAGCAGGATGACGAATCCCGCCGAGCCACAGATCAACAGTGGAATGGTCCGCTTCATCGACGCGCCGCTAGAGCAGCGTCTCCTTCATCCAGGTCGTGAGGGACGCGGCCCACCCCCACTGCGTCATCGAGGCGATCGTCGCCGTGGCGATGCCCACGGCCATCAGGCCCCCGGCGAGCACCTTGCCCATGTCCTGGCCCTTGAGGGAGCCGAGTTCCTCGGCCGACCCGGTCAGGTACGCCGAGGCGGCGAAGAACTCCTCGCCAATGAGCGTGTAGTCACAGGCCGCAACAAAGAAGGGCAGTTGCGCGGGCATCGCCGTCCCCGCCACCTGGATCGCCCCGATGGCGTTTCCGGTCTCGGCGAGGATCAGCGACTCTGCGTAGAAGGCGCCCATGTAGAAGCAGGCAGCGGGCTTCTCGCGGACCATCAGGCCCGAGAGGTAGGCGACATAACCGAACTGCTCATCAGTGACGTAGTAGATCTCGTCCTCGTTGAATGCATCGGGTCGGCCGGCGGCGAGGTAGGAGGCCTCGACGGTCTCGCGGGCTGTGGTCATCACCAGCGATCGGCTCGTTGGCACCTCGATGCGAGCGCCGTACTCGGCGGCCGTCTGCGTCACGCGCGAGAGGATGTTGAGGCCGGCGATCGTCTGCACGTCGTTCATGTCGAGGATGCCCGGCACGAAGAGGCAGTTGCGGCCCATCTCGGTGGCACGGCCAACCGCTTCCTCGATCGCCTCGAGGCCCGCGATCTTGCGAACCTTGATGGGCTTGCCGCTTCGGGCGACCCGGATGTAGTAGAGAATCGCGCTGCAGACCAGCAGCGTGATGATGAAGAGCCAGAACTCGTCCACGAGGAAGATGCTCGCGAACCCCGTCGCCGCCTCGTCCTCTGCGCCGTGCGCAGCGATCGCGGGGATCGCCACAAGGACGGGCAAGGCACGGGCATGGGGGAACCTTCTCTTCATCAGACTCTCTTACTCCTCGATGAGCTCGACGTTGGCTCGCGGAACGATAACACGCTCGCCGTCCTCGAGGGACACCTCGAGTACCCTCGCCTTCGATCCTGAGCCCAGCTCGGTCGGCTCGCTGGGCAGTCCGGCGACCTCGCCCAGCATCCCGAACCAGGGGTCGCGGATGATGCGTACGCTGCGGCCGATCTCCAGCAGGCCCGCCTCGCGATCGGCTCCGCTGCCGCCGCCCTTTGCCCCATCTTCCAGCGGCACAAGCACTTCCGGTCGCATCACGCCAGCTCGAATCTGGGTGGCGCCATTTACGGACGCCTCGCGTCCCTCGTGGCTTGCAAGCATGTCCCAACTGCGGCGGGCCATGGCAATATCGCCGAATCCCTCGGTGACGATCAGCGTGATTCCCTTGTCCTCTGATCCGGTGATCGCCACGCCCAGGTCGTAGCCGAGGAACTCCTTGAGATCGTGATCGTCGATGCCGCCGCTGACGAGGGCCGCTGCACCCACATCAATTGCGCGGGTGATCGCCTCGATGGTAATTCGCCCGCCGCCGACGATGACGCAGCCGGCCATGTCGTCGCTGATGACGTCGGCCGTCACCGGCTCCTCGCAGTCGCTGCAGGCCATGCGGATGGGTCCGAAGGTCTCGCCGCCGATGCCGAAGATGCCCTGCACGAAGCAGACGTCGGCCTCAACCTCGCAGCCGTTGCCCTTCATGACCTTCACCACGGTGCCGCCAACGTAGGCCTTCACCTGCACGGGCAGGTCCGGTCCACGAATGATCAACTGCCCGGTCACCGCCGAGACCGTCTCGATCGTGCCGGCGTAGCGGCTCTCGACGCTCTTTCGGAACGCGATGCCGAAGAGTCCCTTCGTCTCGGCGATCGTGTCGCCGATCTCCACGCTGTCGCCCTCGGACTTGACCATGCACTCGGCGATGTCCTTGGGTGGCATGGCAAGGAGGCTGGCCATGTTCATCGGGTAGACCTCGCCAGGCATGAACGTCTCGGCGACGACCTGGTCGGCCTCGACGTGATCGCCCTTCTTAACGAGTACGTCGCCGGCGATCGGCAGCCGACGCGTCACGCGGTGCGTGACATGCTCGGTGACCAGCAGTCCTGGGGTGTAGGCGTGTGCCATGGGGGTGTCCTAGGACGCGGCCAGCGCGACCTCCTCCGGGTAGACCTCGGCGGCCTCGTACCACCCGCTCAGCGCCGAACAACATGTGTCACGATCCTGAGGCAGCTCCAGCGGGCGACCGCGACCATCCAGCAGCAGGCCCACGGTGCCACCGCGGACCTCCTTGGTGACACGGGCGCCGCTGCCGGCTCCTGCGTCGAAGCCCTTGGCTGGCTCGATGGTGATCGTGGCCGCTTCGCCCTCTCCAAGGGCCAGCAGCTGCAGATCGCCGTAGGCGATCTCACCCTGCTCGTTGAGTGTCTCTCCCTCAAGGCTGTACTTGAAACAGGCCTTGCCGGCCTTGCCGTGGCCGGCGGGCGCCACGCAGGTGCCCAGGTAGATCAAGCAGTCGCGCTCGAAGACCTCGGTAGCGGCCTTGGGGTGCACCGAGGCGAGCACGCCTAGGTGGGGCATCATGAAGATCGAGTCCTTGGCGAGCATCGTCACGCCCTCTGGTTGGAAGGCGTCCACGAGCATCAACGCCGTCTGGTGCATGCGCGGTGCGTGCGAGAGCACGCCGCCGCTGGCGACTAGAAGGTCGAGCTTCATGTTGTTGACGATGGTCTGTCCACCCATCTGCTGGCTGAAGGTGTCGCCGACGGTCCGCTGCTGCTGCACGCCCTTGAGCGTCGTGGCGAACTCCTTGTGCTGCTGGTAGGCAAGCCGCAACGCCTCGCGCGCCACAGCCTGCTCGAAGATCAGCGCCTCGCGCGACTGCGGGATGGTGGTCGGGCGAATCATCTTGTTCTTGACGCGGTTGCGCAGTTCGCGCTCGTCCATGTCAAAGTGCACCCAGCGCAGGACGCTGGCCATCGTCGCCTCGGC
The DNA here is from genome assembly GCA_964555625.1 of uncultured Isosphaeraceae bacterium. Taxonomy (GTDB): domain Bacteria; phylum Planctomycetota; class Phycisphaerae; order Phycisphaerales; family SM1A02; genus CAZJKE01. The sequence continues at coordinate 52,293 of CAZKTE010000001.1, forward strand.
GCAGACATTTGAGATCGAGTAGCTCATCCCGAGGTTCGCGCTGACCGTTCTATTGAAGGTCTCGTCGAAGACGCTGAAGACATCGGTGGTCGCGCCGCCGATGTCCACGCCCACCACATTGATGCCGTGGGTGCGGGCGATCTCCTGAAGGATGTCGCCCACGGCGCCTGGGGTGGGCATGATTGGCGCATCGGTCCACTCCATGAGCGTGTCGTATCCCGGTGCGTGCGCCATCACGTGCTCGAGGAAGACATCGTGGATCTTGTCGCGCGCTGGCCCAAGGTTCTCCCGCTCCAGAACCGGTCGGAGGTTGTCGACGAGCGCCAGGTCGATCCAGTCCTCCTGGAGTACCCGCTCCACATCTTCTCTTGCATCGGTGTTCCCCGCGTAAATGATGGGCATCTCATACTCGCTGCCGAATCGCGGCTGTGGACGCGCTGGGGCGATGAGCTCGGCGAGCTGCACGACCTTCTCCGTCGTGCCGCCGTCGGTGCCTCCGCTGAGGAGGATCATGTCCGGCCTCAGCTCGCGGATGCGCTGGATCTGCTGGTGGGGTCTGCGCTTGTCATTGGAACTAATGACATCCATCACGATGGCCCCTGCGCCAAGCGCAGCACGCTTGGCGCTGGCGGCGGTCATCTCGGCGATCACGCCGGCGACCATCATCTGGAGGCCGCCGCCTGCGCTCGACGTCGAGATGTAGAGGTCGCATCCCTTCTTGCCCTTGGCCGGCTGGATGATCTTGCCCTGCTTGTCGACGAGTTGACGCCCGGCAAGTTCGCCGACCTCGGTGACGGCGTTGCCGACGCCGATCGAGACGTTGGCGAATGGCTTCTCGACCGTGGTGGGCGCCTCACCGCGGTGGGTCTGGCGATACTCGCCGTCCACCTTCTGGATGAGGATGGCCTTCGTGGTCGTGCTGCCACAGTCCGTGGCAAGGATGACGTCGATCTTGTCGAGGTCCAGGGGGCTCATGCTTGCTTTGCTCCCTCGGCCTCGATCTCCTCGATGCGCAGGCGGATCCACTCGGCCGCGCCGCGGTGCTCAAGGTACTCGGCGACGTGCTTCCATCCCTGCGCCGGAATGAAGGCCGAGATCATCGGGTGGAAGAAGTGCATGGCCTGGGACCCCATGAAATTCAGTGGCCGGCCCAGCTCCAGGCCCAGCAGCGCAGGAGTCGCCATGCGGCGACGTACGATGCCCCGACAGAGCCGCTCGACCACCTCCCGCTGGGCGGGCGTAGGCTCGCAAGGACCCGGTGGGTCCACGGCGAAGGCGTGCTTGAGCCATGTGCGCTTCATGCCACGCCCTCGGGCAGGTGGTCGTAGATGGCGGCCACGACCTCGTCGCGGCGATCACTGAAGTAGAGGTTCATGCCGCGGTCCCACCGGGACGGTCGATGCCGCCGCGACAGGAACCCCCCGTCGCTATCGACGAAGCAGCGCCGCACGTCGCTCCAACGCAGGTGCAGCCGCCGCAGCGGATAGCGGGCGGTAATTCCCTCTTCATCAATCGTGAAGCGGCTAGTAAGGAAGAAGACGTTGAGCATCACGACCATAAGGATCGCGCCCCCGATCGACGCGAGGGGACCGATCGTCCACAGCATCGCGGCGATTCCAAGGATCCCCGCCACGGCCACGATCGCCCTTCGCGGATGGGTCGCGGCGGGGCAGGCCCGCCAGGTCATCGTCGTTGTATCGCTTGCCTCAGCCATGCTTGGTACCGGGCGGCACACTGTAGCGAACCACCATTACCGACGCACCATCGTGGTCGTGTGCGCCGGCAGCAGCACCCTTCCGTGGGCCGCCTGCACGATGAGACCATCGTTTGGGTCAATGTCCACGACATCCCCACTGACCTCGCGGCCCCCCACCTCAAAGGTCCGGTGCGTCCCGATCAACACGTCCCGGCGGCGCCACGCCGCCGCCGCGGTGTCCACGTCGCGACCGGGTGCGTCCAGCGCCGCCGCCGCGACGGCGGCTGCGACCTCCCAGCGCGTGACGGTCTTCCCTTCGGCAGCAAGACTCGTGGCGAGGCCCGCCAGCGACGGTCCCCAGGTCGTCTGCAGGACGTTGACGCCGATGCCCACCAGGCACGCGTCGCCGCGGCGCTCGATCAGGACACCGGCGAGCTTGCGGTCACCAAGCAGCAGGTCGTTGGGCCAGCAAATGCCGGTGTTCACCCATGCGTCGAGCGCCTCGGCGAGCGCGACTGCCAGATTGATGCCCAGAGGCGCAACGGCCAGCCGATGATCCAGTACGACCGTCACGGCGATGCCCTCGCCCATCGGGTCCTCCCACGATCGACCCATGCGGCCGCGACCCGCGTCCTGATGTAGGGTGGCGACGACATCTCCGGGGGCAGCATTGAGCTCCGCGGCAAGTTCCTGTGTGCTTGCGGTCCGCTCGACCACGTGGGCGGTGCCCGGCGCCACTGCGCCAAGCGCCTCCTGCCAGGCGGCCAGTTCGCTCATGCATCCGTGTCCAGGGCAAGGTCGACCCAGGGCGTGCCTGCCGTCAAGGCGCCGATGGCGATGCGATCGACGCCGCTCTCGGCAATATCGGCGACGATCTCGAGCGTGACGCCACCGGATGCCTCCAGCAGCGGTGACGTCGTAGACGAATCGCGCAGGGCCACGGCCTCGCGAAGTAGGTCGGGCAACATGTTGTCCAGGAGGACCATGTCGATTCCGTCAATGGCCAGCACGATCGTCAACTGTTCGATCGTGTCGACCTCGATCTCGACGAAGTCCGGCGACGACGCGCGTACCTGCGAGACGGCGGCTCGCAGCACCGCCTCCAGATCGTCGACGCCGGCGAGGTGGTTGTCCTTGAAAAGCGCAGCGTCGGAGAGGTCGCGGCGATGGGGTGTGCCGCCGCCGCAGGCGACGGCATGTTTGGCCATGTCACGCAGCCCAGGCGGAGTCTTGCGCGTGTCGCAGATCTCGCAGGAGTGACCCTCGATGGCGGCGACGAACGCTGCGGTACGCGTCGCGATTCCGCATGCCATCCCCAGCGCGTTGAGCAGCGTGCGTTCCAGAGCGAGTACCGCCCGCGCCGGACCACTGAGCGTGCCCAGGTCCGCGCCTTCCTCAAAGGCCGCGCCGTCGTCCAACGCGGGCACAAGCTGGCAGACGCCCAGCGCAGCAATCGCGCGGGCCAGGGGCTCAAGTCCAGCGACGACGCCCGCCTGGCGTGCCCTGATCGTGCAACGCATGGTGGCGTCAGGATCGACGATCGCCGCTGATGTGACGTCCGCACCCGCGGCATCCTCCTGCAGCCAGGACTCGAGCATCGCTACGACGCTGGCGGTGGACATCGCCGCGTCGCTCATGCCTGCTCCATGGCCGAGCGGATCGACTCGGCGAGGTTCTCGCCGTCCTCGAGCGTCCCGGCGTTCCAGGTGATCTGCAGGCCGCTGCCATCCTCGTAGCGGGGAATGATGTGGTAGTGCACGTGGAAGACGGCCTGGTGCGCCTCGGCGCCGTTGTTCTGGAGGATGTTGTACGCACTCGCCCCGGTGGCCTTCAACACCGCCGCGGCCACCTTCACCAGCGCCGCGCCCAGCGCAGCCCCGGCCACCTCGCTGAGTTCGTGGAGCTGCGCGACGCGCTCCTTTGGGATCACGAGGGCGTGGCCATAGCTCATGGGCCCTATGTCCAGGAAGGCCAGGACATGCTCGTCCTCATAGAGGCGGTGGCAGGGAATCTCGCCGTCAAGGATCCGATCAAAGATGGTGGTCATGGCCAACTGCTCCGTGCGTCAGGACCCGTCGCGAATCGCCGCCTGCGCCGCGGCCAGGCGTGCCGTGGGTACGCGGAAGGGCGAGCAACTGACATAGTCGAGGCCCAAGTCGTGGCAGAGGAGAATCGATGATGGGTCGCCGCCGTGCTCGCCGCAGATGCCGACCTTGAGACCAGGGTTGGTGCGGCGTCCGCCGCGGACGCCTGCCTCCACCAGTTGCCCGACGCCAGTGACGTCCAGCGACTGGAAGGGATCACGCTCGAGGATGCCCGCGTCGATGTAGTGCGGCAGGAACGTGCCGATGTCGTCGCGGGAGAATCCGTAGGTCAACTGCGTCAGGTCATTGGTGCCGAAACTGAAGAAGTCGGCGCCGTCGGCGATGTCGGCCGCGGTCAATGCGGCGCGCGGGATCTCGATCATGGTCCCGATGGGCAATTCCAGTGATCCGCGAAACCCGCTGCGAGTGGTGACGGCGTCGATCGTCTGCTCGGCCAGCGCCCGCAGCGCGCTGAGCTCGGTCTTCATGCCCACCAGGGGGATCATGATCTCGGGCCGCGCATCAATGCGGCGGCGTCGGCAGTCGATGACCGCCTCGACGATCGCCGTTACCTGCATGACCAAGATCTCAGGGTACGTCACCGCCAGGCGGCAGCCGCGGTGGCCGAGCATGGGGTTGAACTCATGGAGCTGCTCGACGCGGCGTCGCACCTCGCTTGCCGCAATGCCCATCGCCGCGGCCACCTCCTTCTGGCCGCTGCGGTCATGCGGCAGGAACTCGTGCAGCGGCGGATCGAGGAGCCGGACGGTGACCGGCAGGCCCTTCATGGCGGTGAAGATCCCGATGAAGTCCTTGCGCTGGTAGGGCAACAACTTCGCCAGCGCCTTCTCTCGGCCCTTCAGGGTCTTGGCGAGGATCATCCGCCGCATCGCCAGGATGCGATCACCCTCGAAGAACATGTGCTCGGTGCGGGTCAGGCCGATGCCCTCGGCGCCGAATTGGCGGGCGCGGGTGGCGTCGCGGGGCGTGTCGGCATTCGTGCGGATCTTGAGCCGCCGCCGTTGATCGGCCCACCGCATGATCGTCGCGAAGTCGCCCGAGAGCCTCGGCGTGGTGCGTGGCACGCTGCCAAGGAGCACCTCGCCGCTGCCGCCGTCGATCGAGAGGACGGCGTTCTCGCCGTAGCGCTTCCCGTCGATGGTGACGCTGCGTCGCACCGGGTCGATGTGCAGGTCCGACACGCCGGCCACGCAGCACTTGCCCCATCCGCGTGCGACGACCGCCGCGTGGCTGGTCATGCCGCCTGTCGACGTGAGGATGCCCGCTGCATGATGCATGCCGTCGATGTCCTCGGGCGACGTCTCCTTTCGGACCAGGAGCACTTGCTCGCCGGCCTCGGATCGCCGCACGGCGTCATCTGCGCTGAATGCCAGCGTGCCGGTGGCGGCGCCTGGTGATGCGGGGAGCCCCTTCGCCAGGCGCGTGGCGTCCTTCTTGTCCTTCTCGCTGAAACTCGGCAGCAGCAACTGCACAAGGTCGCCGGCGGGGACCCGCAGCAGCGCCTCGTCGCGGGTGATCAGGCGCGACTTGACCATCTCCACTGCGATACGCACCGCCGCGGCCGCTGTGCGCTTACCGCTGCGGGTCTGCAGCATCCAGAGGCGACCGCGCTCGATGGTGAACTCGATGTCCTGCATCTGGCTGTAGTGCGACTCGAGCGTCTTCTTGATGGCAAGCAGCTCGCGGAAGATGCGGTCGTTCCAGCGGCGCATCTGGGAGATGGGGCGCGGCGTGCGGATGCCGGCGACCACATCCTCGCCCTGGGCATCGACGAGGAACTCGCCGAAGAAGATGTTTTCGCCGGTCGACGGATTTCGAGTGAAGGCGACGCCCGTTCCGCAGTCGCGGCCCATGTTTCCAAAGACCATCGCCTGGACGTTGACGGCCGTGCCGGGGAGGGAGCCGATCTCGTTGATCTGCCGGTAGGAAATTGCACGCGGCGCGTTCCACGACTTGAAGACCGCCTCGATCGACAACTCCAGCTGCCTGTACGGGTCCTGGGGGAAGTCCTCGCCCACTGCGCGCTTGTAGACCCGTGCGTAGCGCTTGCAGAGGTCCCGCAGGCCCTCTGCCGGTACCTCGGTGTCCAGCTGCGCCCCGTATTGCTCCTTGACGGCGTCGAACTGGGACTCGAAGCGGTGGTGGTCGATGCCCATGACCACGTTCCCAAACATGTTGATCAGCCGGCGGTAGGCGTCCCAGGCGAAGCGCTCGTTTCCGGTCAGCGTCGCCATACCGGCGACCGACTCATCGCTGAGGCCCAGGTTCAAGACGGTGTCCATCATGCCCGGCATCGAGACGGCAGCGCCGCTTCGCACCGAGACCAGCAGCGGGTTCTGGGCGTCGCCGAATGCCTTCCCCGTCTCGCGCTCCACGCGAGCCACGGCCTTGCGCACAGCGGCCATGAGGCCCGCCGGCAGTCGTTCCCCGCGGTCGTAGTAGGCGGCGCAGATCGTCGTTGGAATGGTGAACCCCGGGGGGACGGGCAGGCCGATGGAGGTCATCTCGGCGAGGTTTGCGCCCTTGCCACCGAGGAGTGCACCCTGGGTGCCGCCGCCCTCGGTGCGCGAGGCACCAAAGGAGTAGGTCATCTTCGGGCGGCGGGTATTCTTCCTCGTTCGTCGTCGGGCGGTTGCCGGCATCGGGTGCTCCAAGGGGGTTGGGCGAACCGCGGATGATACCGCAGCACTACACTTGCGCCATGATCGCGGCGGATGTCGACCTGCGTTCGATGGTGCTACCACCGCACGCGCAGCGCCTGGCGGGTGTTGCGGCGACGCCCGCGGCGCTGGCCATGGCGTGGTCGCGCAGTGAGCCGCTGATGGCGCTCATCGCCGCCGGAAGCAATCCACTCTGGTCACGATTCAGCGTGCTCGCGCCGGCGACCGGCGAGCGACTCGTCCTCGACTCCGATGACGCCCTTGCGCAACTCGATACCGCGTTGCCCACCGATGGGCCTCCCTCCCTGCTACCTGGCTGGATCGGGTACCTCTCCTATGAACTTGGTGGACTGTTCGAGCCCACTGCCCGCTCACGAAGCTGCGGCAACTGGCCACTTGCAGATCTCACCTGGTGTGACCGCGCCTTGGTGCATGACGCCGAAGACGACTCCTGGTGGTCCATCGGCGGGTGCACACCCCCGGAGGGAGGCTGCCTTGCAGGTCCGATGGATTGCGGACCGCTCTGCGAGGGAGATGCCGCGGCGTTCGAGTCCGCCGTCGCCGCAGCCATCGAGTACATCCACGCCGGGGACGTCTTCCAGGCCAACATCACTCGTCGCTGCTGCGGCAGCGTGGAGGGTGATCTGCGTAGCGCAGCGCTTGCGGCACTTGGTGCGCGCGGTGGCTGGTTTGGAGCACTGATGGAGTTTCCACCGCACCGCGCGTTGCTCTCGCTGAGCCCGGAGTTGTTTTTGGCGTACGACGCGTCCACGCGCATGGTCCGCACGCGGCCCATGAAGGGAACACGGCCCGACAGCTGCAGTGAGGAAGAACTGCTGGACTCGCCCAAGGATGCCGCGGAGCTGCACATGATCGTGGACCTCGTCCGAAACGACCTCGGGCGAGTCTGCGAGTACGGATCCGTGCAGGTGAACGATGCCCGCCGCATCGAGCACCACCCGACGGTACTCCAGTGCGTCGGCGAGGTTGAGGGCCGCCTGCGAGAGGAGGCGAGCTTGGTGGATCTGCTCGCTGCGACCTTCCCGCCCGGATCGGTGACCGGCGCGCCGAAGATCCGCGCCATGCAGATCATCGACGAACTCGAGGAGGGCCCGCGGGGCCCCTACTGCGGGGCGATGGGCATCCTCGGTCGGTCGATGGTGCTCAGCGTCGCCATTCGAACGGCGGCGTTCGACGGGTCACTTGAGAACGGACACTTCCGCGGTGAGATGGTCTATGGGACGGGGTGTGGGATCGTGGCTGACAGCGTTCCCAGGGAGGAACTGCGCGAGTCAGAGGTCAAGACGCGCGTGCTCAAGCAGACGCTCTCGCTCAGGCAGCAGCGCGAAACTGCTCGCGCTGCTGCACCGCCACTGCCCGCGTGATCTCCTGGACCACGAAGCGCCGGTGGGACGGGCTGAACGAGAAGTCAAACATCATGCCCATGTAGGTCGCGCCGGACGACTCCAGGTGCCAGTGCACCAGCTTGGCCGTGACGCAGATGGGGTCGCTGTGGTCACCTGGCAGCGGGAACCGCATCCAGTAGAGGCGGTGTCCCCCGACCGATGCCGCATCGGGTCCGTTGACGCGCAGGCCTACGCCGCCGCCGCCGATGTTGGCAAGCAGCGCCGGAAACGCAGGCCCCACGTCGGGCATGACGTCCTCATCCTGGATCGCATCCTGTTCCTCGGCCCCGCGGAGCTGGCAGAGCCGTTCGCTGAGCACGACGCTGCGCGGATCAAGCAGTGGCCAAGCGGTCACCTGCGGCAACTCAAGCTGCGCGGTGTCGATGCGGTAGTCGCGCCGCCGCTGGCAGCGCTCCACGCCAGTTGGCATCTCGAGGCGGATCGCCGGCGTGGCATCCTTGCGTCCCTCGCTGAAGCAGGTGGTCTCAAGGCAGGCCGTCCTGAACATCCAGCGGTTCTGGCCGATGGCCATGATGGCAACCAGCGCAGCGCCCTCGCGCAGTGGCAGCGGTTCGCCAGCGGCGGTGGGCGTCTCGATGAGGATGTGGTCGTCGTCGACCCGCAGCAGACGCGCGCGCCAGATGAAGTCACTGCCACCGTCGGTGGCTGGTGCAAGGGCGACCTGCAGGGATCCCCCGTGGTCGGCCAGTTGCCTCAGGCAGCGTCGCCAGCCGGTGGTGCGTGATCGTTGTGCGGGCATCGTGTGGAACTCCGTAGGCGAATTGGCGTGAAGGGGTGGCCGCGACTCCATCGCGTCCTGCCATCCCATCGGCCTCCCCTGCCTGAAGATCAACGCCCGTCGGCGGTGGGTCGGATTGTGCAGGCAGGCAACGCCCGCATGACCAGCACGGGCGCGCCACCCTGATACGCGGGGGCCGATAAGCCCGCCTCGGAGGCCGCCTCGGCCAGTTCTTCCAGTCGCCAGAGCCGCATGGGCCGATCGTCGGGCCCGATGCGGTCCATGTCCGGGTCGATCGCATCGCCACGCCGCAGAACCAGCAGCGGGTCCTCCCAGACCATCTGCCAGGATTCATCCTCGCTGATCCCCGTCTGCCAGTTGCCCGACTCGACCTCGGCCCAGAGCTCGCGGGGGAAGTCATCGAGGATCACCGCTCCACCCTCCCGCAGCGCCGCGGCGAAAGTCGCAAGGACTGCGGTGCCCTCCCCGCGCGTGGCGTGCAGCATGAACGTGTGCCCGCAGCAGAGCACCGCATCGAGATTTTCTTCAGGCAGCCCGTCGCGGTAATCGCCCTCCACGAGGTGCGCATCGGTGATCGCACCGCACGCCGCCAGAGCCGCAGGATCGAGGTCCATGCCGATCATGGTGTGTCCGTCGGCGGCGAGTGGCGCAAGGAGCCGCCCGTCGCCGCAGCCGGCGTCGAGGATCCGCCGAGGCGGCGGTGCGAGCAGTGTCCGGATGGCCGCAAGCTGCGCCGCGGCGCGGGCCGGTTCCAGGGGCTGCCAGGCGTCGCTCATAACCGCTCCTGTTCGAGGGCCACCGCGAGCGCATCGACCTGGCGATCCAATGCCTGCAGGAGCGCCCGGTCCGGGCGATGGCCACCGAAGCGAATGGCGTAGAAGGACTGGGCCAGGTCACAGAGCAGCGGAGCGGCGCCGGCGGGCAACTCCGATCGCTGCGCCCAGGCTAGCGGTGGCTGCCAGGTCGGTCGCTGGCAACCGTGCTTGGAGACGATCGCAAGTGCCCGAGCAAAGAAGGCGATCGATGAGAGTGGCCCTTGAACATCGCCATCTCCAAGTCGCAGCGCCACGCGGATGCCGCGGCGCCTTCGGAGGATGGCCAGACCCGCGCACCCGGCGGCGATGATGGACAGGAGCACGAGGTTGACCCAGGTGCGACCGCCTGCGCCGATGTTGAACCAGCCGACCATTGCGCCTGTGGCCCGTCGCACATCGCCGATCGCTGCGCGGGCCGGCTCCTTCCAGTAGGAATCTAATCGATCGAGGAGGTATCGCTGTGTGCGGCGGTCGTAGCCGAGTACGCCGACCTGCCAGTTGGTCTGCCATCGCTCCCAGGCGAAGTGGAGGCTGTCGGCCCACGAGAGTCTGCTCCCCTGTGTGGGAGAGCCGGGCGAAGCGGGCGTCGGGTCGAAGGTGCGCCAGGTACCCGGTGCCATCTCGACCTCGACCCAGGCGTGGGCGTCGCTGTCGAGCACGATGTACTGGCGGGTCGCCGGGTCGAAACGGTCGGTCAGGTAGCCAGTCACGACGCGGGCCGGGAGCCCGATCGTGTCGCACATGGCGGCCATGGAGGCGGCGAAGAACTCGCAGTGCCCGCTGCGGGTCGCCAGCAGGAACAATTCCGCAGGGTCGCTGGCCTCGGCGATGTCCACCTGGCGATCCGGCCGAAGTGTCACGCCGCCGGTGGAATACGAGAAGGCGCCACTGGTGAGATGCGCCACGAACGCGTTGGCCGCCCGCATGCGGGCCCCGGCATCCCCGGAGACCACCGCTCCAGCATCGATCTGCGCGTCATCAAGCAGGCTCGCAGCGAGTGCAGCGACTCGTGGATTGTCATAGAACCCCGTCTCCGGCGCGTCGCTCGCACCTGCCATCTGTTCCTCGGGATACACGTCGATGGCGTAGTAGCGCAGTCGCCGCGTGCTGGCCATGACCTGCACCGTCTGGAAGGCTGGATCGTAGAGCACCCGCGTGAACTGACCGGCCTCCACCGCAAGCGGGCGATGGAGCGAGTAGAGCTGATCGGTAGGTCGCTGCAGAGTCACCTCCAGGCGGATCGTCGATCGGCGAAATCCCGTGCCCGGCAGTCGTGTCATCTCATTGGGCTTGCTCAGCAGCAGCTGGTAGTGTCGCTCCCCTGCCTCCCAGATGCCTTCCCCGCGGTAGCGCTCCAGGACGCTTCCTCGCAATCGCAGAGCCTGGGGTAGTTTGATCGACTCGCCATCGGGGTCTATCAGCCGCACCGACATCACCTGTTCGCCCAGCGACGTCACTGCCCGCTCGGGCGCCAGGCTCAGTCGCGATACGCCCGCGTCGGCCATGTTCAGCGCATCCTCCTCGCTGCGGTTCACGCCCCGCGGCAGCAGGACGAAGCAGATGGCCGCGACGCCAAAGCCCACGACCAGCAGAAGCGATCCGGTCCGCCGAAGTGTCCCGGCGGCGGCGCCGCCGGTGGCCGGCCGCGTCCAGGGCGTGCCGCCTGCGACGGGTACCGCCGCATATCGCTCCTGCCGCATGGACTCGGTGCCGTGGTGGAGGTGGTAGAGCAGCAGGACCCAGCCGCCCAGCAGTGACCAGAGGATCATCAGGATGCCGAAGAGCAGGTCCGAAGCATAGAGGCCGCCCGTGACCATCAATAGCAGGCTCAGCAGCAGGAGCTGGGACTCCTTCTCGATCGTGCGGCGGTCGTAGAGCTTGATGATCGTCAGCCAGACGACGAACGTGCCCAGCGCCGGGGGCAACTGCTCAATGGGCCCGACGCCCTCGACTGCGGCGGCGAGCATCGCCGCCAGAACCAGAAGCCGCGCCACCCATGGCGGCAGCGAGCGCCCCCGCGGCCCTTCCGTCACATACCAACTCACCGAGGCGAGGGTCCCTGCAACAAGGAGCATGGAAAGACTCTGCAGCGCAGCGCACTGGGCCGCGATAGCCAGGAGCACCATCGCGAATCGCAGCACGCGGTAGGAACGCAGCATCCTCATGCCACCGCCTCCCGGGTCATACCGCGGCACAGCGTGGGGAGTTGACGACCGCTCAGGCAGAGGGCGTCGACCGGCACCCCCCGCGCCCGAACACGATCGGGACTGATGACGACAAGGCCGCCTTGATGGCGATGCCAGGCGATCTGGCCTCCGCTGCGGGCAGCGTCGAGGTCTATCGTCGCAAGCTGCGTCAGCAGGCGATCGAGGTGTCGCGGCCCGCCGCGCAGCCCCGGGTCGGGCGCTGCTGCGACGCCCAGAATGTGCAGGCCGAATTCGTGCCCACTGCGGAGCGCCTCGGCGAGCACGGATGCGGCGAGCGAGATCGCAGACTCCTCGACCGCTCGAAGCGTGTGAAGGTCATCGCCCTCGCCCTTGAGCTGCGCGGTGGGGGTAGACAGGTCGAGCACGACTCGCACCCGAGGTGGACTTGGTCGCGATCGCTCGATGCAGATCAATTCGGAGCGGCGGGCGGAGGCCTTCCAGGCGATATCCCGCAGGCCGTCGCCTGTGCGCTGCTCGCGGATGCCGTAGTACTCGTCGCCCCCGCGGCCGCGTCGTTGCGAGCGCTGGCCCATGGGTCCCTCGGCGATGATGGCCTGCAGGACGCCTGCGTGCAGTTCGTGGACGGCTGGCTGCACCAGTACGCGTCCGGACTGGGGCCGCATGCTGGTGGCCCGCAGCATCCCGAAGGGAAAGGTAGTGGCCACGCGCACAACATCGAATCGGACCTCCCCGCGTCGCGTCGGCCAGAAGATCGCCTCGGTGTGGACGGTCTCACCACCACCGCACTCCATGATCCATCCCCGCGCGGGCCGCAGATGGGATTGCCAGGAGCCGGGCTCCTCATCGATCCAGAGGCTGAAGGCCGCTCGCCACCGCGAGCGATTCGTGGCGGCGTAGCCCACGTGCATTGGTACGCCGACGCGCGCGTGGCCAGGGTCGAGCCGTCGTACGTCCACGGCGGCCAGGGTCAGCCGCGTCCAAGCGAGCGTCAGCAGCGGGCCCACGAGCATGACAGCGAGCAACCAGATGAGGAGGTTGTTTCCCTGGAGCAGCGCCGCAGGGGCCACCAGCAGCAGCAGCACCAAGAAGACGATCAGTGGATGGATTCGGATCGACCGGCTCACCGCGGTCAATGGTAGGCCGCTCAGGCCTCGGCGGTCTCGTCGGTGGCCTCAACGGCCTCCGAGGGATCCGGCGCGGCCTCGGGCTCCGGAGCGGCTTTAGACTCCGCGGCATCCGGAGCGTCCGATGGGTCGCTGGCGGCGACGGGTGCGGCCGGTCGGTAGGAGGCCTGGCGGACCAAGCCCTCGACGGCCGGCAGGTCATCGAGTGTCGCGAGGCCGAAGACGTTGAGGAAGTTGCGGGTCGTGCCGTAGAGCATCGGGCGACCGAGTTCCTCTGCCCGACCGGTGATCTTCACGAGGCGTCGGTCCATCAGTGTCCGCAGGACCTCGCCGCAGGCGACGCCGCGGATTGCTTCCAGTTCCGCCCGCATGACCGGTTGGCGGTATGCCACGATCGAAAGCGTTTCCAGCGCTGCCTGCGAGAGGCGATGCTGCGCCCGCTCCGCGTGCAGCCGCGAGACCAGGGGTGCGAGTTCCGGGCGGGTCATCACGCGGAATCCACCGGCCAGCCGCTCGATGCGCACGGCCCGGCCCTCGCCGTCGAAGACCTCATTGAGGGCGGCTATGGCGCCCTCGATCGGGGCGGTGTCGTCGCCCTCGATACCAAGGACGGTGGCCATTCGCGCCACGGACAGCGGCCGATCTGCGCTGAGTAGCAACGCCTCGACCCGCTTCGCCAGTGGGAGGTCCGCGCAGGGCGTGGCGTCGTCGTGGCTGGAGTTACTCGTCATGTCTGCTGGTTCAGGAGGTGCCCTGGCCCGCGGCGGATCGCGCTACTGCGACTGCAGCGCGGGCGACCTGGCGATCATGCTCGATGGTTGAGCGTTCAGTGCCATCATCTGCCACGCGGGCGTCCGCCTCCGCCAACGCTGCCTGCGCCTCGGCGAGGTCGATGTCCTCGCCGCGGCGGGCGCCCTCGGTGACCAGAGAGAGGCCGCCGTCCTCGACGTGGGCGAAGCCGCCCTCGATGAGGAACCATCGCCGTCCCCCGTCCTCGTCATCGAGGCGCAGGGAACCGGCCGCAAGCTTGGTCAGCAGCGGCGCCATGCCCGGGAGCATTCCGTACTGGCCGTCCCAGGATGGAAACGTCGCGTAAGAGACGTCGCCGTCAAAGGCGGCGGCGGTCGGAGTCACTATTGAGCAATGGAAGGTCTTGGTCATGTCGGGTCCTGGTGTGGGCGTTTCGGGCTAGAAACGGGCATTGTAGCGGGGCCCGTGGGCGTCGTCACGGTCGCAGGTGTTTGGCGGCGCGGGCAACGAGGTCGCGCACCGGCGCAGGCAGCGATCGCTCCTCGCAGATCTTGGTGAAGGCACCCTCGACCGCCAGGTCGCCCTGGCGACTGATGCGTTCGTCGTAATGGACGAGCGCCGCGGCGATGGTCGCCACGTAGAGCTCGCCGCCGAGACGTCGGTCGCTTGCCTTGTCGCCCAGCAGCCGCATCGTCTTGTAGCAGTCCTTGGCGTCCGTCAATACGGCCAGTGACTGCTTGTCGCGAAAGAGCGCTTCTACGTCCGCTGCGCCCAAGTCCGAGGCGATGAGATCAGCAGCGAGCATCGCCGTCTCATGCTCGACGCGATTTGACCACTCGAGGATCGCCCAGACCGCGGAGGCGGGCCGATCACCGGTGAGCGAGGAGAGCAGGATGTTGATCTCCGGGTCGACCTGCACGACGTGGTCGAGCGTCTGGCCAATCAGGTCGCGTAGGCGTCGGCCGATGCGTCGCTGCACGTCGACCATCATCATTGCCGCCGCGGCGCTGTCGGACACATCCACCGACACCAGCAGATCGTGCCAGGAGGCGGGTGCACCGCCCTTGAATCGTGGCTCGATCACGCGCTCCTGCAGTACCTTCCAGTGTGGGTCCAGTCGCTCTTCGCCGCAAGCCTGACGGGTCTCGCGCAGCGCCCGCAGCACCAGACACGCACCCCAGGCGCGTGTGAAGGCGGACGCGGGATCCTGGCCGGCCACCAACGCCTCCATCATCGGGTGGATGTCATCGAGGGACAGCGATGTGGCGTCCACCGGCGTGGCCACCTTGTCCCATCCGTGCGTGCGGCAGCGACTGAGATGGGTCTGCGCCGAGTCCCAGTAGAGCCGCCGCCAGCGACCACCTGGTGGTTCCTCGTTTGCGTGCAGGCTGTCGCCGCGCAGGAAGTCGCACGCCCAGCTAGTCGCGGCCGCGAGCGCCTGGTGCGAGTCGCAGTCGCTTGCCAGGCAGTAGGCATACATCGCCGGCCATATGGCGGTGACGAGATTGGGCCCGGCGTCATCGGCGACGCTGGCCATTGCAGCGCCGGCTGCCTCGATGGCCATCACACAACGCGCCGGATCGGAGTCCACCGCTGCGGGTGTGTTATCGGCGGTCTCGAGGGGTATCTCGTCCACGCGTGGGGGCCTTCCGGGGGATTCCTGCAGGCTGTTGGCGGCCGCGGGGAGTATACTGACCGTGTTCTATCCGAATTTGCGGATGAACGGATGAACCAATTCGCTTGGAGTTGTTGCACATGGCTACCACGTCCTCCCCCGCCACCTTTCTCGACACCGGCCTGCCGCTCGTCTGCGATCTGCCCTTCAAGGTCGCGGACCTGTCTGCTGAGACGGTCACGTTCGGCCGCGCGGAGATCAGGCTTGCCGAGCACGAGATGCCTGGCCTCATGGCGCTGCGGGCGCAGTACGCCGACAGCAAGCCCCTCAGCGGCGCTCGCATCACCGGCTCGCTGCACATGACGATCCAGACGGCCGTCCTCATCGAGACGCTCGTGGCGCTCGGCGCCCAAGTCCGCTGGGCCAGCTGCAACATCTTCTCCACGCAGGACCACGCCGCAGCCGCCACCGCAGTCGGACCTGGTGGTACCCCCGACAATCCGCAGGGCATCCCGGTGTTCGCGTGGAAGGGCGAAACCCTCGCCGAGTACTGGTGGTGCACGTTCCAGGCGCTCAACTGGGGCGACGGACAGGGCCCGACGATCATCCTCGACGATGGAGGCGACGCCACGCTTGTCGTGCACAACGGCGCCGACTATGAGGCGGCCGGGAGTGTGCCCGATGCAGCGGATGCCGACACCGAGGACGAGCAAGTGGTTCGGGCGATGCTCGCGGCGATCGCCGCGGATTGCGGCGACTTCTGGACGCCCATCGCCGACGCGATCCTCGGCGTCAGCGAGGAGACCACCACCGGCGTTCATCGCCTCTACCAGATGGCCGAGGCGAAGACGCTGCCCTTCCCGGCCATCAACGTCAACGACTCGGTCACCAAGAGCAAGTTCGACAACCTCTACGGCTGCCGCCACAGCTGCGTCGACGGCATCATGCGCGCCACCGACGTCATGCTCGCCGGCAAGGTCGCCATCGTCTGCGGCTACGGGGACGTGGGCAAGGGATGCTGCCAGGCGCTGCGTGGCCAGGGATCGCGTGTGCTAGTCACCGAGATCGATCCGATCTGCGCCCTGCAGGCGGCCATGGAAGGCTTCGAGGTCGTACGTCTCGATGACGTCATCGCCGAGGTGGCCATCATCGTCACCGCCACGGGCAACTACAACGTCCTGCGGGCCGACCATATGGCCCGCATGAAGCATCAGGCCATCGTCGGCAACATCGGCCACTTCGACAACGAGATCGACATGGCAGGACTTGCGGCCATCGACGGCATCGAGAAGGTCACGATCAAGCCGCAGGTCGACCAGTGGACCTTCCCAGATGGCCACACCATCATCGTGCTCGCCGAGGGACGGCTGCTGAACCTCGGCTGCGCAACGGGCCACCCGAGCTTCGTGATGAGCAACTCCTTCACGAATCAGGTGCTCGCGCAACTTGAGCTCCACGGAAACCACGACGCCTACGACAAGCGCGTCCACACCCTGCCCAAGAAGCTCGACGAGATGGTAGCGCGGCTGCACATTGCGCAGCTGGGCATCGGCCTCACCGAGTTGACCGCCGAACAGGCCGAGTACATCGGCGTGCCCTCCGAAGGCCCATACAAGCCCGAGCACTACCGGTATTGAGCCTCGCCGGGTCGCTCCTTGCTCGCTATGATGCGCGGTTCCCATGGGCGAGCGACTCACCCATGAATGCGGACTGGCCTTCGTCCGCCTTCGAAAGCCGCTGCACTACTACCAGGAGGTGCACGGCGACGCCGCGTGGGGACTCCGCAAGACCTATCTGCTGATGCAAAAGCAGTACAACCGGGGCCAAGACGGCGCCGGCCTTGGCGTCGTCAAGTTTGACATGCCCCCGGGCGAGCAGTTCCTGCTGCGGATCCGCAGCGACCGCCACAATGCAATTGAACGCGTCTTCGACGTGATCTCGGCCGACACCGAGGTGCTCGAGCACGAGCCACTCACCCTCGACAACGAGCGCTCCCTCAAGTGCCGCTGCGAGTTCCTCGGCGAGGTCTACATCGGCCACCTGCGCTACGGCACCCACAGCGGAAACGCCATCGCAAACTGCCACCCGCTGATCCGCAAGACCAACGTCGCCAGCCGCACACTCGCCCTCGCGGGCAACTTCAACATGACCAACGCGCCGCAGCTCTTCCAGCAGTTGCTCGAGTACGGCCTCAGTCCTGCCGGTGACAATGACACGCAGGTGATCCTCGAGAAGATCAGCCACTTCCTCGACCAGGAGCACGAGCACCTGGCACGGGCCATGGGTCCCGAGTCACTCCAGGGCCTCGAAGGCCGCGCCCTTGCGGAGGCGGTCTCGCGCGATCTCGACGTGGGCCGCGTCCTGCGACGCGCAGCGCAGTACTGGGACGGGGGGTTCGTGTTCGCGGGCCTCATCGGAAACGGCGATGCCTTTGTCTGCCGCGATCCTGCCGGCATCCGCCCGGGATTCGTGCTGGTGACCGACGAGGTCGTAGCCGCTGCCTCAGAGCGAGGCGCGCTGGCCAACGTCTTCGACGTCGATCCAGATGAAATCTCCCCCATCGAGCCCGGCCATGCTGTTGTGGTCAAGCGGGGTGGGGAGGTCCAAGATGTGGCCTTCACCGATCCCATGCCGCTGCGCCAATGCACCTTCGAGCGCATCTACTTCAGCCGAGGAAACGACCCTGAAATCTACAAGCAACGCAAGTCATTGGGCGCAGCCCTCGGCCCACGCATCCTTGAGGTCCTCGGCGAGGATCTCGATCGCTCAGTCTTCTCCTACATCCCAAATACCGCCGAGACGGCCTATCTGGGACTCCTTGAAACCATCGGTGGCACGCTTCGGCAACGCGCGGCCGACGTCGTCTGGGACAAGATCCAATCGGGCAGCGTCGAAGCCAGTGACCTTGCGGCGCTGACGAGCGTGCGGGTCCGCGCCGAGCTCATCGCCCACAAGGACCAGCGCCTTCGGACCTTCATCACCCACGACTCGGCTCGACGTGATCTCGTTGGTCACATCTACGACATCACCCGCGGCCTGGTGGGCGAGGACGACACGCTGGTCGTGCTCGATGACTCGATCGTGAGAGGTACGACCCTGCGTGAGTCGATCATCACGATCCTCTCGCGCCTCAACCCCCACCGCATCGTCGTTGCAAGCTCCGCGCCGCCGATCATGTACCCGGACTGCTACGGGATCGACATGAGCCAGCTCGGACGCTTCATCGCCTTCGAGGCGGCTGTCGCGCTGCTTCATGACCGCGGGGACATACGGGTCCTCGATGAGGTCGAGGAGCGCTGCCTGGAGCAGGCGGACCGCGATCCCTCCAAGATGGTCAACCACGTCGCGGCCATCTACGAGCGAAACACGCTCGCGGAGTTGTCCGCGAAGATCGCCGAGCTCGTGCGGCCCGCCGACCTGCCTTGGAAGGGCGAGCTCGACATCATCTATCAGGACATTGATGGTTTACGAAGCGCGATGGCCGGCTACACGGGGGACTGGTACTTCACCGGCGACTATCCGACGCCAGGTGGCTACGCCGTCCTCAACCGCGCCTTCCTCAACTGGCGACGCGGCAAGCGCGAAGAACGCGCGTACTAGTTCCTGTTTGCAGAGTCCCCGGGCCTCAGCCGGCCTGCGAGTAACTTCGGGTGGCCGGGTGCTCGATAGGTGGCGCGTCTTCGACGCGGTCCGCGGCGCTATTGGCTGCAGCGTGTAGGTCGTAGCGGTATAGCGCCTCCACGAGTTCCGATGGTGGATCAGCAATACGGCGTGCCGTCATCGCAATGCGATCCGCCGTGTCCCAGAGGTCATTGCGCATGACCTGGTCCAGAGCCTGGGCCAAGTCGATGCAGGTCCAATAATCAACGCTCGTGTTCTCAACCATGTCGTGGGGCTCCCGGGGTGCCGCCCCGCCCTATCGGCGTGTCGCCGCGCCGCGCTTGAATGCGACCGACGACCGTGTCCTCGGGCCATATCGGAAGGCCACGGCAGGCCCCGGCAGCCCTGCTTTAGCCACTGCATGCCTTGACGGGAGAGGCCGTTCCTGCTCCAATTCGCCGTTCCGGCCTATTTGGGGCCGGATTGTTGGTTCAAACCACTCAGAGCAAGGATTCGATCAGGCACATGGCACGCTACCTGGGACCCAAGGTGAAGCTCTCGAGGCGCGTAGGCGTCCCGATCGCCGACATTCCCAAGCACACCGCCAAGCGGCAGCTGACGCCCCCGGGCCCCCACGGGTATCGCGGCAGGCGCCTGCGCGACTACGGCATTCGCCTCATCGAGAAGCAGAAGCTTCGCTTCCACTACCACATCATGGAGAAGCAGTTTCGCCGCTACATCGGCGAGGCCAGCCGCACCCGCGGGAATACCGGTGAGGTGCTGCTCTCACTGCTGGAGCGTCGCCTCGATAACGTCGTGCGCCGCGCGGGGTTCGTGCGAACGATCTGGGCCGCCCGCCAGATGGTGGTCCACGGCCACGTGCAGGTCAACGGCCGCAAGGTCGACCGACCCAGCTACGCGCTAAAGCCCGGCGACGTCATCACGCTCAAGGACCGCATCCACGACTTGGCGCGAGGAAACATGGAGACGCTCGCAGGCCACATCGTCCCCGATTGGCTGGACTTCAACCCCGCCGAGCTGCGCTGCAGCGTCCGCGGCGCGCCGACAAGCGACCAGATCCCCTTCGACGTGAACACGAACCTCATCGTCGAGTTCTATCGTTGATGCAGCGCGGCGCGACGCGGCAATCTTCCCGCTCGCACCGCCCGTGACATGTTCAAGTTCCTCCGCAAGTACAGCGTCTGGATCCTGGCCGTCGGCGGCACCCTGCTGCTGATTGCCTTCCTTGCGCCCAACGTCATCACCGAGTTTTCCCGCCGAGCCGGCTACAGCGGCACGGTGCAGGCCACCGTCGGGCCAGACGCCGAGGCCATCGGCTTCAACGACTGGCAGCAGGTCGTCGCCGAGGCCCAGGTCGTCGATCGCCTCGGCCCGTCGCTACCTGGGCTCGGATCCGTCGCCAGCCCCGGCCACTGGTTCCTGCTGACCCGCGAGGCGGCTGGCGCAGGGCTCACGCCCGCGCCGCAGGCAGTCGTGATTGACCAGGTCACCCTCGCAAACATCTCCCGCGGAGCAGGGGCCTCCCCCCAGCTGATCCTCCAGACGCTGGCGAATCTCCAAGGCGTCCAGCGGCTGCTGACGATGTACCGCTCGGCCGCCCGATTCAGCGACACGCGCCTCCATGCCGCCGCTGGCACACTGCTCTCCGCGGTTGCCGTCGAGACCATCGCCATCGAGGCCAACGGCGACGGGGACCTCCAGCCCAGCGACGCGGACCTCCAGGCACACCTCGACGCCTACGGCGACCTGCTACCTGGCGAAGGTGACCACGGGTTCGGCTATCGCCTCGGAGATCGCGCAACGATCGAGTGGCTGATCATCCCCGCAGACTCCATCCGCGAGGCGGCTGCGGAGAGCGACCGCTTCAGCAGCCGCGAGCAGCGCAAGTACTGGCGACGAAACGAGGCCGATCCGCGCTTCCCAGCCATCACTGCCGGCGCCGAGATCCCCGATGTCGTCTCCAGCACGTTTCTCGATGAGATCGCAACAAGTGACACGGACACGCTCGCCCGGGCGGCCGCCGAGATGCTTAGGCTCCCGCGACGTGGGTTCGATGAACTTGACGGCGTCCTGCAGCTGCCCGAGCACTGGCTGGACGCGCAACTGCCCCTCACCGCCCTTGCCGCCCGGATGCAGGACGAGCACGGCACGATCTGCCAGATCGCAACGAGTGGCGGCCTGATCGACCCAGGTGCACTTGCGGAGATCGACGCCCTCTCCACGGCCGCGATGCGCGGCGGTGGTCAGCTGGTCACGCTCACGGATCTCGTCTATGGCAGCGCCGAGCTCTCCGGCGGTGGCAGCATCCCCGTGCAGACCAACGTCGCCGGACCGGTCCTTGAGACCGCCGGGGGCGACCTAGTGATCTTCCGCTTGACCGCCGCTGACGCCTCACGCCCACCGGCCAATGTCGACGAGGTGCGAGACTCGCTCGTGACGGACCTGCGGCGGCTGGCCCACTGGGACATCCTCCTTGCAAGCAGCGACGCCATCGAGCAGCAGGCCCGCGACCAGGGCATGCTGCAGGTGGCCATTGACCACCGCACTACCGTCAGTCGCCCGCGGCCCGTTTCGCTCGCCGACACGGGTATCCCGACGATTCTCGGGCCCGAGCAGCGATACACGCTCATGGCACAACAACTCCTCCAGAAACTCGCCGCCGGAGATGACATCGAGGCCATGGCTTCAGCGATAGACGGGCTCGACCAGCGCGACGCGGCCGCCATCGAGGCGATCGTGGCCCGCAGCGGCAGCCTGCCCTTGGACGTACCGATTTCCGAATTGACCAGCGAAGACAGCGTCTACGTCATTCCAAGCGAGACAAATCTCGCCCTGGTGGTGGTCCGCGTCACCGGCACGACGCCCGCGAGCACCGAGTTGGCTCAGGCCCTCTCGGCCCCGACCAACCCAATCCTCCAGTCGATGCTGTCCTTGGAGGAGCTTGGTGGCATCGACGCCATCTCGGACGCCTTCTCCTTCGAGGTGATGGCGCAGCGACACCAGTTTCGCCGCGGCAGCAGCGACACCAACGGCGCAGACGAATCCTGAATCTCAGCTGACGCGCGACCCGGCCGGGGCTGCGCGATCGATGCGCAGCACGGCGACGTCCTTGGGACCATCGTCCCCCTCGATCGTGCCGGCAAGGACCATCCCCTCGCTGATCTCGCCGCGGATCTTGCGCGCCTCGAGGTTTGCCACGATGACGACCTGGGACCCGACGAGATCCTCCGGGTCGTACCAGCTTCGGATGCCCGCGCAGACCTGCCGGCCCCCCTCGGTCCCGTCATCGACCTGCAGCTTCAGCAGCCGATCAGCGTTCGGGTGATGCTCGGCGGCAGTAATGGTCGCCACGCGGAGGTCGAGCTTGGCAAAGTCGTCGAAGGCGATGGTGGGAAGTGGATCGCTCATGGCGGCGATCATAGTCTCAGGACACGCCCACCGCGGCCGCATCGCGATCGCTGAGCATTCCCCCGTCGCTGCGCTCCGCTACGCTCGCATCACGCTTCCAGGAGCGATCGCAGCGTGGCTCGTCGCGCAGATCGCTCACGGCGACCGCGGACGCGGACGCGTCCAGTTCCACCCTCGAGACCCCGCAGAGATCGGCCAGGTCATCGATCGCCATCGCTGCCAGCACGCCATCGCCATCTGGCAGCACGAGGCCCGCGTCGATGGGGTTATCGAGGCCCCCGGCCTTCGCTTCCTCCAGCGCCTTCATTGCCGTAGCCCGCACGTCCATCACCGAAGCCCATCGCTCGTCCATGGTGATGGTGACATCGTCCCACACCTGCAGGTGCACCGACTCCGTGTCCTCGCCGCGCAGGACCGCCCAGGCCTCGTCGGCAGTGTGGGGCAGGATGGGCGCAAGGAGCGTGCAGAGATGCTCGGCCACATAGCGGGCGGTGGCCACGGACTGTTGTCTGCGGGCCGCATCTGTCGGGTCGCAGTAGAGGCGGTCCTTGGACGCCGCGCACCACGTGGCCGAGAGCGTGTCGTTGCAGAAGTCGTAGAGCTCCTGCTGGGCGGATCGGAAGTCGAAGGCCAGGTAGGACTCGCGTACCGAGGCGGACATGGCCGAGCACTTGGCCAGCACCCAGCCATCGAGGCTCATTCCATCCACCTGCGGGCAACTGGCCCGGGCGGTCTCGCCGCCGAGCGTGCCCAGAAGAAAGCGCAGCGTATTTCGCACCTTGCGGTACATGTCCGCGGCCGCCTCGATGAACGATACGTCGACCTTCAGATCACCCTCGTAGGGCAGCGACGCCGTCCACCAGCGCAGCACATCGGCACCGAACTGCCCAAGGAGCTCCTCGACCTGCAGCGCGTTTCCGCCGCTCTTGCTCATCTTGCGGCCGTCGCGGTCGACCATGAACCCGTGGGTCACGACGGTGCGATAGGGGCTCGTCCCCGTCGCCGCCAGCGCCGGAAGCAGCGACAGCTGGAACCATCCGCGGTGCTGGTCGCTGCCCTCGAGGTACAGGTCGCAGGGGTATCCCAGATCACGCTGCCGCATCACCGCATGCCAACTGGTCCCCGACTCGAACCAGACATCGAAGATGTCACCCATCTGTGTGAGCGTCGAGAGATCCATGGAGTCGGGGTTCTCCCAGGACGCTAGGAGCTGCGCCGGTTCCATAATGAACCACGCATCGCTGCCGTGCTCGGCGAAGACCTCGGCCACCGCGCGAACCGTCTGCGCGGTCATGAGCGTCTGGCCGTCTGCCGTCGCGAAGGCAGGAATGGGCAGCCCCCAAGCTCGCTGGCGAGAGAGGCACCAGTCCGGCCGCGACTCGAGCATGCCCCGCATGCGATTTGCGCCCCAGGCCGGGACGAAGGCGATCTGC
Organism: uncultured Isosphaeraceae bacterium; assembly: GCA_964555625.1. Taxonomy (GTDB): domain Bacteria; phylum Planctomycetota; class Phycisphaerae; order Phycisphaerales; family SM1A02; genus CAZJKE01. The sequence goes on from CAZKTE010000001.1 coordinate 75,854, forward strand.
GACTTCGCAGCCGCTAGGGCTTGATCGCGCAGCGATGGATCGCCGTCGACGGCGACAAACCACTGCTCGGTGGAGCGGAAGATGACCGGCGTATGCGAGCGATCGTCGTGGGGGTAGCTGTGCGTCACGGTCGCCGCGGACAGCAGGTGGCCGCTGTCTCGCAGGTGCGCGATAACCAGGTCGTTGGCGTCCCAGACACTCACTCCCGCAAGCCACTTGGGCACACTCGCGTCGTAAGTGCCGTCGGCCTGCACCGGGCAGTAGATCTCCAGCCCCGCCTCGAGGCCAACGACGTAGTCCTCGGTGCCGTGGCCCGGCGCGGTGTGGACTAGACCCGTACCGTCCTCCATCGTGACGTGGTCTGCGGCAATGACCGGCCGTTGCCCCTCCATGTACGGGTGAACATAGGCCAGGCCCACGAGGCGCTGACCACTGGTCGTCGCCAGCACGGTGGCGTCCACGCCCGCTGCGGCGGCGACTGACTCCACGAGCGACTCGGCGACTACGGCCACCCGATCACCGATTGTCACCAAGGCGTAGGTCGCAGCGGGCGCGACAGCGATGGCGAGGTTTGCAACGAGTGTCCACGGTGTCGTCGTCCAGATCACAAACGAGGGCGCCTGGTCGCCGCTGGTCTCGAAGGCCGCATAGACCGCCGCGGGATCGGCGGCATCGAAGTGCACCCAGATCGAGGGATCCTCGCGGTCCTCGTAGTCGAGTTCGGCCTCCGCCAGCGCCGTCTCGTTTGCAATCGACCAGTGCACGGGCTTGAGGCGCCGGTAGACGAGTTCCTGCTCAACCATCTCGGCGAAGATTGACAGCACGGCTGCCTCGTAGGCCCCGTCCATGGTGATGTAGGGATGGTCGTAGTCGGCGAGCGTAAAGAGCCGTTGGAACTGCTTGGACTGGAGCGTGACGAACTTCTCGGCGCTCGCCCGGCAGGCCCTGCGGATCGCCATGCGGCGTTGATCGTCGCCGAGGGCATTGATGGCCTCCATCTTCCCCTTTTCATGGAGGTCGCCCATGACCTTGTGCTCGATGGGCAGGCCATGGCAGTCCCAGCCGGGCACGAAGGCGCAGCGTTGCCCGTTCATCGCCCGGCTGCGTACGACTAGGTCCTTGAGGACCTTGTTGAGCAGGTGGCCGACGTGGATGGGGCCGTTGGCGTAGGGCGGACCGTCATGGAAGATGAAGGGCTCGGCTCCTGTCCGCGCTTCCTGGATCGCCTCGTAGAGGCCCCCCTTCTGCCAGCGCTTGAGGCTCGCTGGCTCGTTCTGCGCGAGGTTTGCGCGCATGGGAAAGGGCGTGCTCGGGAGGTTGAGCGTCTTCTTGTAGTTGGGTGCGGTACGGGTCATGGGAATCAAAAAACGGTCCCGCCGGGGGACCGCTCAGCACATCGCCAGGACGTCATTTACCCGGCATGCACCGCGATCCGCCCCTCCTCGAGGGGCCGAATAATGGCGATGCCGGGATTCGTGCGCGGGCGCTTCATCGCCCGGCAGGATACTCGATGGATGGTCGCCCGCCTCCGCGTGCGCGCCCTCCACGCGGGTCATGCCCCAGGCCAGGGCGAGTCCAAGGAGCAGCGCCACGCTCAGCGCAAGGCGATCGTGTCCATGGAAGTGCAATTCCGGCAGCAGGTCCCCAAGGGCGATGCAGAGGAACATCCCGGCGGCGAATGCCAGAGCCGCGGCGATCGCCGCATCGCTTGCGCCGCGGCCAGCGAGCAGGAAGAGCCCTACGCCCAGCGGGACCGCCAGCGCGAGGAGGACGTTCAGCAGGTGTCGGCGACCGCGGGGCGCACCCGCGACGGCGAGCATGGCGCCGAGCGTGAAGCCATCTAATGGCTTGTGCAGCGCGATGGCCAGCAGCAGCCCAAGGGCCACGCCGTCCTGCCACGCGGCCCCCAATGCCGCACCCGCAAGCACGCCGTGGATCGACAGGCCAATCAGCGCGCCAAGCCAGGTGATGCGATGGTCATGGCCGCATCCGCCTGCGTCATCCCCACCCACGTCATGGCAATGGGACGGCAGGAACCGCTCGAGCAGGAAGAGCCCCAGGAAGCCGGCGATCATCCATCCCAGCGCCGCGTCGATCGTCCCCAGGTGCAGTGCATCTGGCAGCAGGTCCAGCACCGCGATGCCCGCCATCGCGCCGGCCACGAAACTCACGACCAACTGCATGCGACGATGCGTGGGTCGCGCAAGCAGCGGGATCCACCCGCCGGCAAGCGACGCGACAGCGATCAACAGGCAGGCGCAGAGCAACATCGCCGGAAGCGTACCAATACCCGTGCCTGCTATGATTCGCGGTTCTGAGGGGCGGTAGCTCAATTGGGAGAGCGCCTCGGTCGCATCGAGGAGGTTGTGGGTTCGACCCCCATCCGCTCCACGTCTCACGAGGGCGGGAAGCCTAGGACTTCCCGCCCTTGTGTCGTAGTAGAGCGGGGTTCTATGATGGATTCGTGCCGCAACGCACCGCGCTCAAGGAGGAGAAGGGCAAGTCCAAGGGTCGCAGCGATCCTTGGGCCACCCCGGCGATGCGACAGTACCGCCGCTTCAAGGAGCAGCATCCCGGCTGCGTGCTCCTCTTCCGGATGGGGGACTTCTACGAGCTCTTCGACGAGGACGCGCGGCTCGTCGCGGCGGCGATCGGCCTGACCCTCACGCAGCGCACCACCGGCATCGACATGGCCGGCGTCCCCCACCACGCCGTCGAGGGTTACCTCAAGAAGATGATCGACGCGGGCTTCAAGGTCGCCGTCTGCGACCAGCTCGAGGACGCAGCGCTGGCGCGCGGCATCGTCGAGCGTGGCGTGACCCGCGTGCTCACCCCCGGCACGCTCGTGGATGAGTCCCTCCTCGATGACGGTCAGCCCAATCGTCTCATCGCGGTGACCACCTGCGACGAGACCGCCCTGCTGGCCATGGTCGAACTCTCCACCGGCGAGGTCGAGCTGACCGCGGTGCCACTCACCCAACTCGCCGAGGAATTCGCGCGGCTCGAGCCGGCGGAGATCGTCGTAGGCGACGAGGACGAGGACTTGGCCACGCTGGCTGCGGCCGCATGTCGCAGCGTGTCCCGCCAACCATCCTGGTCCTTCAGCACCGAGGAAGGCCTGCGGGTGGTCACCCGTACCTGGTCCGTCTCGTCGGTGGCCGGGTTCGGCCTGGCTGATGACGACCCTCTGCTGGCGGCCGCTGGCGGGTTGTTGACGTACCTTGCCCATACTCAGGGCGGCTCCGAGTCCCTCGCCCACTTGGCACCCCCGCGGCGCGCCAGCAGCAGCAGCCACGTGGCCCTCGATGCCACGACGCTGCGGGCCCTGGAGGTCGAACAGACCATCCGTGGCGATCGCAACGACGGCACGCTGCGCTCGGTGCTCTCCCGCTGCAGCACGGCCATGGGTCGGCGGCTGCTGCGAAACTGGCTGCGTGAACCGCTGGCCCAACGAGGCCCCATCGAGGCTCGCCATGACGCCGTCGACGCCCTGCTTGCGGATGCCACGCAGCGAGCACACTTGCTCGATGCCCTCGGGGGCGTCCAAGACAGCGCCCGCATGCGCGGCCGCGTCGCCACCTGCCGCCTCACGCCCCGCGACACCCGTGCCCTTGGCACCTCCATCGCCATGATCCCCACCATCCGTGAGGCGCTGCCCGCCGAGGGCCTCTCCGCCGCGGCCGCCGCGTTGGCCGATCACCAGGCCATGCTTGGCCCGCTTGCCGAGCGGATCCTCGACCAGTGCGTCGAGTCACCCCCAGCCCACCTGCGAGAGGGTGGGCTGTTCCGCGACGGCTTCGATGACCGGCTCGATGAGGCCCGGTCCCTGCAGCGCGACGCCGGCTCGTGGCTCGCCGACTACCAAGCGACGCTCGCCAAGGACAGCGGCATCGCCTCGCTGAAGGTCGGCTTCAACAAGGTCTTCGGCTACTACATCGAGGTCACCCACGCCCAGGCGCAGAAGGTGCCCGACTCCTTCGTTCGCAAGCAGACGCTCAAGAACGCCGAGCGCTACATCACGCCCGACCTCAAGGACCACGAGGAGCGGGTACTCGGGGCCCAGGCGGCGGCCATCGCCCGTGAGCAGGAGCTCTTCGCTGACCTGTGCGCGACGATCGCTGATCGCATCGAGGAACTGGGCGCGGTGGCGGCGGTCATCGCGGAGATCGACGTGCTCGCCTGCTTCGCGGAGGTCGCCGCTCGCTACGACTACTGCCGGCCGGCAATGGTTGATGAACCGGTCTTGGTGATCGAGGAGGGTCGCCACCCGGTCCTCGATCGCCTCCTAGCCGAGCGGTTCGTGCCCAACGGCTGCATGCTCGACGCCCACACGCTTGCGCTGATCACCGGCCCGAACATGGCCGGCAAGTCGACCTACATCCGCCAGCTTGCGCTGCTGGTCCTCATGGCCCACGCCGGCTGCTTCGTCCCGGCGGCATCGGCGACCATCGGCGTGGTCGACCGGATCTTCACGCGGGTGGGCGCCAGCGACGAGTTGCACGCGGGCCACTCGACCTTCATGGTGGAGATGGGCGAGACGGCCTCCATTCTCAACAACGCCACGCCCTCGAGTCTGGTCATCCTCGACGAGATCGGCAGAGGCACCAGCACGCTCGATGGGCTCTCGCTTGCCTGGGCGGTCGCCGAGGCCCTCGCCCGCCGAGGCTGCCGTACCTTCTTCGCCACCCACTACCACGAGTTGACGGACCTGGCCGACCGCCACGACACGGTCATGAACCTCCAGGTCCTCGTACGGGAGCACGAAGGAGAGATCGTCTTCCTCCATCGCATTCAGGGTGGCAGCAGCGATCGCAGCTACGGCATCCACGTCGCCCGCATCGCTGGTGTCCCTGCCGATGTCGTCTCGCGGGCCAACGAACTGCTTGCGACCCTCAGCGTCCAGACTGACGCCCCCGGGCACGCCCCGGTGCCTCCCCAGGGCGACCTGTTTGCCACGCCCCACCCCATCGTCAAGCGCCTTGCGGGCCTGGACCTGGAGGGCATGGCGCCGCTGGAGGCCTTTGACGTGCTGCGGGATCTGGTGGACTCGGCGCGGTAACTACTCGAGGATCGGCGGCCAGAGGATCCAGTCGCCGTCGGGGAGCCCGGATGCATCCACGGCCATCCAATTGATCGCCCGTGTGCTTGCCCGCGCCGCCGAGAAGTGAGACTCGAAGGTGACGTCCGGCTCGAGGTAGGGCCGCCAGATCCAGATCTCATCAACTTCATCGGTGCCGTCATCCAGCATGCCCGCGTCGTCATTGCGGTCATTGCCGACCGAGTAGAGCACCGGTCTCCCGTCATGAAACGCAAGACCAATGGGCTCGCCGGTCCAGGGATCGATGGGTGGATCGTCCATGGCCGCACCAAGCGTGGTCGGCCAGTCCCCTGTTTCGCGCCGATGCTGCTCAAGGGCGATAGCCGCGAGCAAGGCGTCTCGCTTGACCATGGCATACTTGCCGCTCATCGCGGCACGATCCAAAGCCGGCACCAACAGGTCCACCATCAGGTACCTCCACCGTCCGAGCAACGAACGGTGGCGGGTCTCTACTCCTACCTCATTCTCGCTAGGCACGTAGTCGCGCAGCGGCACGGTACGGATCGCATCGACGTCGCCAAGCAACCGGTCGTACTCGGCGAGTGACTCCTGTCGCGAGGCCATGATCCACTGTGCCAACGGCGCCAGGAATACCGAGCCGATCGCCTGCCCATCGCCCTGCGAGACCGACGACACGAGCTCCATAGCCTCCAACGCGGTGGGGGACACGACTCCATCGCCGTCTCCGTCATCGGTGTAGGTCCGCTGGAGCATATCCAGGAACATCAATCGCTCGCCCTCGAAACGCACGAAGTAGAGCTCGTCAGCGGCCGCTAGTGAGTCGGTTAATACTGCCAGGTCTTCGTCGGCGAATGCCTGCGGCGAGACGGCCAGTGATTCGCCGACCACCGCCACCACCATGCTCGCAATCGACATGGAAACAAGATCACCGATCAGCAGCGGTAACTCACGGTTGTGGTGCGCCAAGGCTAGTGCGGCCTGCACGTCCTCGACGAAACGGCCCCCGTCTCCCTCGAAGGCGGCCTGTCGGGCGTCTGCCATCAGCAGCCGTGCGATCCGCCGATTGGTGCCATAGTGGGGCAACACCACTCCAAGGAGGCTCTCGTCCATCGTCGAGCCGGTCCCCCACGCGGGTCCGGAGCCGCTGTAGAGAAAGGCGTCCTCCTCCAGCGGCTCGTGGCGAGCAAGCAGCCCCATGCCCGGCTTGGCCGACGCAGCACGGGCCAAGTCAAGCGTGCGGGCATGCATGGCCAGCCACGCCCGCTGCTGCTCCCACCCTCCTCTGTAGGGCCAGCGCGGCGAGTCACCTGCATCGTCCCACGGCTCCTCGTCCTCCAAGAGTGCCGCAGCCGCCTCGCGGTACATGGGCCAGGCCGCATCCTCCGCCGAAACCGCGGCCGCCTGCTCGTTGAGGATTGGCAAGTAGTCGACGCTGATGATCGGCCGTCGCCCCAGTGCCAGCAGCACAAATACCAGGTAGATCAGGACCAGCGTCCCGAGTGAGATCCCGCTCCACTTGGCAACCTTTACCATCGCTCTCCACATCCAAGCATCCTCCATTGGCAGACCCGTAATCCTACTACGCCTGCCAACCCGCCGGCTCTGCACCGCCAACGAGGCTCCAGCAACGCTCCAGGACCGCGTCGATCCCCTCGCCGGTGGCGCCGCTGCAGACCAGCGGCTCACGGTCGAATGAAGCAGTCACGCCGCCGCGATCGTCCTCGGGCACCAAGTCGATCTTGTTGAGGGCGACCACCCGCGGCTTGCCGGCCAGGTCCGCAGCGTATGCGGCGAGTTCGCGGTCGATTGTCGCGGCGTTCTCCTTCGGGTCGCTTCCGTCCACGGGCGCGATGTCGACCAGGTGCAGGAGTACCCGGGTCCGCTCCACGTGCCGAAGGAAGTCGTGGCCCAGGCCCGCACCCTCTGCGGCCCCCTCGATGAGGCCCGGGATGTCGGCCACTACCAACCGCCGGCCCCCGGGCAACTCGGCGATCCCCAGGTGCGGATGGAGCGTCGTAAATGGATAGTCGGCGACGCGTGGTCGCGCGGCGCTGATGGCCGCAAGCAGCGTCGACTTGCCCGCGTTGGGCAGGCCCACGAGTCCCACGTCTGCGATGAGCTTGAGTTCAAGTCGCAGCGTCCGCTCGACCCACGGCGCACCCTCGGTGGCCTCCCGCGGGGCCTGATTGGTCGCGGACTTGTAGGACTCGTTTCCGCGGCCGCCAACGCCACCTGCCGCCACGATCACCTGCTGGCCCGCGCTGTCGATGTCCGCGATGAGCTCGCCACCCTCCTCGTCGAAGACGAGGGTCCCAAGCGGCACCGCCACGCGCTTGTGGTCGCCGTCGGCCCCATTCATCTGCTTGCCTGCCCCCTGCTGGCCCTTTTCGGCGCGGTAGTGGGGCCGGTGGGTCACCGTCAGCAGCGTGTCGAGCGACGCGTCGCCCACGAGCACCACGTCGCCACCACGGCCGCCGTTTCCGCCGTCAGGACCGCCCTTGGGGATGTACTTCTCGCGCCGGAAGCTCACGCAGCCGTCGCCGCCGCGGCCACTACGCACGAAGATGCGGGCTCTGTCAATGAGCATGGTCAGTTCATGACGGGCCGGAGGCGATCAGGGTCCGGCCAAGGGTCATGCTTCTCCTTGGGGGGGTCGCCGATCAGGCCCGCTGCTCGACGGCGGTGTATCGCGGTACCGAGTCGTCGCCCGGGACGATGTCCACGAAGCGGCCGCGGAACTTGACCGTGCCCTTGGTGGTCGCAAAGAGAGAGTCGTCGTTGGCCCGACGCACCATGTAGCCGGCCTTGAAGTGGGTACCACACTGGCGCACGATGATCGAGCCCGCCTTGGCGGCCTCGCCGCCATAGAGCTTGATGCCGCGGAACTGGGGGTTCGAGTCGCGTCCGTTCTTGGACGAGCCCTGTCCCTTCTTATGTGCCATTGCGAATCTCCTTCACGATCAGCCCGGCGATCGTGCCGGGAGCCCCATAGTGTAGGGAAAGGGCAGACGGGAGGCCAGCAGCCGCTCTTAGCGGTACACCCAACGCCGCAGAGCCAGCTCGGCGGCCGAGGTGTCGGCTTCATCGGCGGGCACACCCCGTGACGAGACGCCCGCGCCTATGGGCCGCCGCGGCAGCGCCTCAAGCAGGAGTTCATCGAGCGTGCCTGGTACCGACCATCCAAGCTGCAGGTCGCGGTGCAGGACCACGGCCTCACCGCTGACAGGATGAACAACGCTGGCCGTGTCGCCACTTGCGCCGCGGACAAAGATCTGGACTTGTCGAACGTCCTCTCGCTTCGCCTGCCAGACCACGAGCCCGCGTTTGGCGTGCTCGGGACCCCTCAGGATCGTGCCGATGGTGGCCGACTGCGCCGCAAGCAGCGGGTCGCCGAGTATCTCGAGCATCTCCAGGTGCACGCGACGCGGCACATCCTCGCCCTCGGCGAGGACCTCGCCGCGGTCGGTCACCAGATCGAAACTCGGAGCCCAGAGCAGGTCCTCGTCGGTCTCGTTGATGACCTCGTAGACGAGCACCCAGTAGCCCTGGCCGTCCTGCGAGTCGCGGTGGAATCGCAGGTCACCCGTATCAAGGGTCAATTGCCAGCGAACGGGCCGCTCGGAGGCTCTGGGGTAGTCGGCAAGGGCCGCCGGCAGGACTGCCAGCAGGGCTGCGCACAGGATGGTGGCCACTCGTGCCATGGACGGAGCATTCTAGCAACGCGGAAGGGCGGTGGCCGCACCTAGAATGTGGCCATGAGTCGCCACCCCTCCAGGGAGCCCCAGGCCCCCCCAGTCGGCGAGCGAGCCGAGCCGCAGCGACGGCTGGAGGCCGCCGCTGCCCTCCTGCGAACCGGGCCCCGAGAGGCCGAGACCTTCCTTCGGGCCATCGCCGGGGGAGGACCGACCGCCGGTGACTTCTGGGTCGCCCTCGATCGAGATGGTGCCTACACGGCGGCGGTGCTCGCGGCGGTGAGCGCCGGTCGCACGGCGATGTGCTTTGCAACACCCCCGGCCAACCGCGCCGAGGTCGAACGAATTGCGAGCCTCCTGGCACGGGCGTCGCTGGACCTGCACGGCGAGGATGTGGTCCTCGCCCAAGCGCTGCTCTCGCATCAGGACCGGCTCTCGGCCGACGCCTACGAGCGGGCCGGCTACCGGCACCTGGCGATCCTGCAGTACATGGAGCGCAGCACCATCGCTACGCCGCCGCTTGATGACGATCCGGATGTGCGCTTCGTGTCCGCCGACGACGTCGACGAAGATGTCCTCGAGGCGACGCTCGAGGCGACCTACGAGGCGTCGCTGGACTGCCGCGGACTGCATGGACTTCGCGCGACGAGTGACATCATCGCCGGCCACCGCGCGACGGCCATCTACGACCCTGCGCTCTGGTCGCTCATCGAGGTCGAGGGCCAACCGGCCGGCGTCCTCCTGCTGAACCTCTCCCACGAGCCGGACATGGTCGAACTGGTCTACGTGGGCCTGATCCCCTGCGCCCGCGGTCGCGGCCTAGGGCGACGGGCGACCATCGAGGCGATCCGGCAGGTCCAGGCCCGCCGCCGCGGTCGCCTCGCCCTCGCCGTCGATCGAAAGAATGCGCCGGCCATGGGCCTCTATCGGTCGCTGGGATTTCGCTCCCTGCAGCGCCGACTGGCGATGATCTGCCCATTGTGAAACTCGAGGGCGAGTTGTCCACGGGTTGTCCGCAGGTCGCGCAGGTCGCCGCGCCTGCGGTAATCTTTTTCTCCGCCGTCGCTGATGCCGATGGCATCAGCAGTTGCGCGCATCGCGCAGCGCCGCAAGCGTCGCGGCGCGCCGGAAAGCGGTTGCATCGGCCAACGGTGGCAGTACCCTTCGCCCCGTTGCCCAAGGACGGGCGACGCCGAAGGCGGCGGCCAAAGGTCAACGCCTGAGCGTCGGACGGACCCACTCCCATTCCATTCCCTGGTCCCCCGTGGCGA
>CAZKTE010000001.1:85975-104064 GCA_964555625.1 uncultured Isosphaeraceae bacterium
CGCCTGAGCGTCGGACGGACCCACTCCCATTCCATTCCCTGGTCCCCCGTGGCGAACGATTCCTCGCTCGCCCGCGCGATAGAAGCGCACTCGTCCCATGGCCCACCAAGACAGTACGTCCCTGGAAGCAGACCTCCGCTCGGCACTCACCGAGGCCGTCGGGGCGCGCCCCTACCGGATGTGGTTCACCGACACGCAACTGGAGTGCGACGGTGACACGATCGCAGTCGTAGCCCCCACGCCTCTGGCGGCGCGCTGGATCGACCAGCGATTTGCGGCGGTGATCGAAGATGCGGCCCGCAGCGTCGCAGGCCGCGACGTCCGGGTGGAGATCACCGTCGACCAGGCCGCTCCGCCACAAGAACCCGATCGGGCACCGGCACCACAATCGACCACCAGGCCCAAGCGACCGACCACGCCGCTGCTGGGCTTTGACACCTTCGTCGTCGGAACGTGTAATCAACTCGCCGCGGCGGCGGCCACCCGGTTGGCCCAGGATGACGGAGATGGCATTTCGCCCCTGTTCATCCACGGCGCCTGCGGCGTCGGCAAGACCCACCTGTTGCAGGCCATCTGCCGCGAGGCCCGCGGCGGAGGCCACCGCCGAGTCCGCTACGTCACCGCCGAGCGGTTCACCAACGAGTACATCGCGGCCTCCCGCAGCGGAGAATTCCAGCGATTTCGACGCCGCTACCGGGAGGTCGACCTGCTGGCCATCGACGACGTTCACTTCGTGGCCAGCAAGGAGCGGACTCAGGACGAGCTGCTCCACACCCTCGACACCGCAGGCCTCCGCGGTGCCCGGCTGGCCCTGGCCAGCGACGAGGATCCACGGCAGATCCGCCGCCTCAACCGGGCCCTCTGCAACCGCCTCGTGGCGGGCATGGTCGTGGAGGTCGAGCGGCCCGATCGCCTCACCCGCACCGCCCTGGTCGTGCAGCAGGCCCATCGGAGGGGCATCGACCTGACCGAGGCCGCGGTGGAGCGCTTGGCGGGCCACGCGGTGGGATCGGTCCGGGAGGTCGAGGGCATCGTCAACGCCCTGGCGGCCGTCTCGACGCTGCTGGGCGGACCGCAGGACGGGCCGGTTGGCATCGACTCCGTGGAGCGCCTGCTTCGGGCCGCCCCGGTCGCCACCAGCCCGATACGGATGTCGGTCATTCTTGAGGCGGTCGCGGCCCGGATGGGCGTGGCCGCATCGGAGATCACCGGGGAGTCACGGTCAGCGGGCGTGGTCCTGGCCCGCAGCGTCGCCGGGTGGCTTGGCCGCCGGCTGACGCCGTTGAGCTTCCCGGAACTTGCCATGGCACTTGGCCGCCGCAACCACTCCACCGTGCACGCCGCCGTCGGTCGAATCGACCAACGGCTCGGCGAGGAGGGCACGGTGAAGGTCGCCGGCGTCGAGGTGCCTCTGCGGGAGATCGTTGATCAACTCTCGTGGGAGATTCGCTCCCGCGGGGCTGACGCAACGAGCAACCGCCGTCGACCCGGACGGACCCGGGCGACAGGGCGGCGGTGACCGGAAGCAGCCGAATGGACGCGGCTGCTTCCGGCTCGCCCCGCTGACGCGGGCCCCGGGAGCGGGGCCGGGGGTGCTACACTCCTTGGATGGTGATGAGGTGCTGTGCGCTGCTGGGGGCGTTGATGATGGCCGGGACCGCTGCCGCGGCCGACTCGGACTCCACCGATGCGGCCATGCGGCAGTTGCGGGACGCAACGCGGCCGCAGCGCAGCGGCAGCCACCTGCCCAATCTCGCCGCTCTTCGAAACCTCAAGGACCCGGCCCTGCGGCCGTTCTTCTACCAACTGGCTCAGCACCCTGAGTGGGCCGTCCAGGTACACGCGGTCCTCGGGCTCGCTGAGCTAGGCAGCGATGACTCGATCGACCCGTGGCTCGTGCAGCAGGTCTCCTCGCAGGCGAGGGGGACTCTGGTGGCCGAGGCGCTCGATTCCGATCTCATCGGAACCGAGCAGATGCTTCAGCTCCTGGCCTGGCCCCTGCTGGAACCGCGGCCCAGTCTCATGCTGGCGGCGGACCTGGTGACCTCGGATATCGAGGTCGAGCAGGCGATCCTCGAGGAACTCGCCGTCGCCAGCGAACTTGACGTCGCGCTCTTCGCCTCGCTCATGCTCGGTGGCGAGCAGGTCCTCGAAGAGGCCACGACGCGACTCTCCCACTCCTCGGGCCGCGAGCGGCACCTGGCGATGACCAACACGCTCCGCCTGATCCGGATCTACAGGCCGCCGGCGGCCGCCGCCTGGCTCGATGGTCTTCTGGACGCCAACCCACTCTCGCTGACCAGCGACGATCGCTACTGGACGCTCCTTGCCCTGCTCAATGTGGACGCGGAACTGGGCATGGCCGCGTGGCGGCGCGAGGTGCCCAGCGTGCCGTCGCGCCAGACTCAGGTCCGCTACGCCCTGCTGCTGATGGAGGCCGGCCTGCCCACCGACGCCGTGGCCCGCGCTCGCCTCGCCATCGACAGTGGCGACACGCTGCTTGACGCGATGATGCGTGCCGGGGAGGCGGCCGCTCTGGAGACCCCCGACTGCCCGCGCCTGGTGGTGGCACTTGTCGAGACCGGTCATGCCGCCTCGGCCGAGTGGGCCTTCAGGCTGTTGAAGCGCATGGACAAGGCTCTGGCCATCGAGTTGCTGTCCATGCTCGCGGTCCTTCCGGATCCCGGCGAAGGGGGCATCGTGCATCCGCGCCGCCAGCAGGTCGCCATCCGAGCCGCCGAGATGCTCTACGAGCAGGATGCCAAGGCCGCCTTGGCGCTGCTTGCGGCGGCCGATGACGACAGCCCTCAGCAGGAAGTGCTGTTGTTGGCGCTGCTCCAGGCCGGAAGCGACGATGCCAGTTTGGCGGCAGCTGGTCTGCGTCGCATCGGCGTGGGCCACGCAGACGCAATGACGCTGCTGCTTGCCGCGCGGGGGACGACTTCCCTGCCCACCGCCGACCGGCGTGCCCTTGGCATCATTGCCGCAGGCGGCGGTCGCGTGCAGCAACCCCTGCAGACCCAGGCCGCGTGGCTCTACCTCAAGCGGATGGGGCTGACCGAACGGGCCCTCGCGGCCGTCACGAACCAGTAGTCGCGGCGAGACCATCGTGTCCAACCAGATTCCCCTCAGCCAGTCTGATCTCGGCGAACGCGAGCAGGAGGCCGTGCTCGATGCCCTCGGTGGCGACCACCTCTCGCTTGGCCCCTGGACGGCCCGCTTTGAGGCCGCCGTTGCGCGGCGGGTGCAGGCCCAGCACGGCATTGCCTTCAACAGCGGCAGCAGTGGCCTGCAGGTGGTCCTCGAGTCGCTGGGCATTGCCGCCGGCGACGAGGTGATCACCGCCGCCTTCACCTTCCACTCGGCCGCTGCCTGCATCCTGCACGCGGGGGCCACCCCGGTCTTCGCTGACTGCGATCCTGCCTCGCTGAACATGGACGCCGCATCGGTCGCCGAGCGCATCGGGCCGCGGACCAAGGCCATCCTCGCTCCGCACACCCTGGGGAGTCCCGTGGGGATCGATGCACTGGCCACCCTGGCGCTCGGACACGAGGTACCCCTGATCGAGGACGCGGGGTTGGCCCTGGGCAGTTCGCTGCGCGGACGGCCAGTGGGCAACTTCGGCCGCGTCGCCATCCTGGCCTTCCACGGGGCCTCCCAGGTGACCTCCTGCGAGGGTGGAATGGTGGTGACCGACGACGACGCCCTCGCCCACCAGTGCCGCCTGCGGCGAAACCATGGGCTCGCCACGGACGCTGGGCTTCGGGTCGATCACCTCCACGGGGTCCGCACCGACGAGCTCATGCATGCACTGGGTCACGGTCATCGCCTCAGTGAGATTCATGCTGCGGTAGGAGCCGCGCAGGTCGAGCAACTCGATGAGATCATGGCTCGCCGGGCGGCGATCGCCGACTGCTACACCCGGCGTCTCGGGGGCCACAGCGACCTGGCCTGCCCCACGATTCCAGATGACGTGGAGATGAGCTGGGGCGGGTACCTGGTGCGACTCAGCGACCAGTTCGACCGCGACGCCCGCGACGAGATCATCAGGGGACTTCACCGCCACGACATTGGGGCCGCGGACCATTACTGCCCGGTCCCGCACCTGCCGCCGATTGCCGAGCGAGTCGCGGAGCTCCACCCCTGCCCCGTGGCAGAGAGTGTCTCCCAGCGGACACTGGCCCTTCCGTTCTTCACGGCCTTGACGGGTGCATCGGTTGAGTACGTGTGCCAGACGCTGGAACTGATGCTCGACCGGGGCACGTTCAGTCGCGGCGAACTGTCCTAGCCGCAGCGTGCCAGCAGCGACGCCGGGGCCTCGCCCAGGAGCACCGCGGTTGCCGCCTCGATGCGACGCAGCGGGACCGGTGGGAGCTGACGCTCGCGCTGGCGAATGGCGGTGCTCCGCGTCCCAGGCAAGAGCTTCAAGACCGCCCGCACCGCGGCCGCGTCCAGACCCCGCAGCGCCAGGGCCAACTGCTCATCTTCCATCGCCGCGGCCGTCAAACGCACAGCAGCGCGGTCCAGCCGCCGCGGGACTTCCACGATCGGCGCGGCCACCGCTGCCCTGGGCGTATCGGGGGCCGCCTGGAGCAGGATTGCCCGCAGCACACGCCGGCGCCGTGTGGGTGTAAGCGCCTCGAGTTCCCGGCGGGCCATGTCATGGGGAAGTTCAAGAAGCCGGGCGGCCACGGCCACGGGTCCCTCGAAGGTGGCTCCTGCCAGGGGTTCGCTGACCTCCACGCGCCGCCGTCCGCCACTGCGGCCGGCGATCAGGATCGCGATCAGCGATGCCAGAAGCACCAGTTGCCGGGTCCCGGCCCACGCCTCGTCGCCCGCCGCAGCGACCGGGGCGTGGTACAGCACAAGCTCGACGCGGGCCGACGGATCAGGCGACAGCGCGGCGATCGACGCCGCCAATCGATCGATCACCGCCGACGCCGATCCCTCTCGCTCGGCACGCTCGACTACCCAGGCGCGGGGCACCTCGACCTCGAAGACGGTTCTGATGTCACCACCGCTGCGCCAGGGGACGAAGACCTCGTTGGGCCCCCGCTCCTCGCTGACGATGACCACGCGTCGGGCGGGAATGCCCAGGTCGGCCTCGATCGCCGCCCGCAGCGCGACGGCCCGTGACTGGACCTCGCCATCCCCGGCATCAACCACGACGACGTCCGTGACGGCCAGGCCATGTACCGCCGCCGACACCAGGTCGCCGATCGCCTCGACCGTCCCCTCCTTGAGCGCGCCGCCGATGGGCTGTACAACCACCGATGCGCCGGGAGCGACGTGTGCGCGGCCGAGCCCGACGGCCCCGTCGTCGCCTGCAAGGACCACCGTCGCCTCCCGCACGTCACCGAGCCGCTCGACCAGTGCGGCCAGGCGATCCTGCAGGGCCGCTCGCTCCCGCTGGCGCCGCTCGCTTCCCGAGAGCCAGAACGACTCGCCCCAGGGTGCCTGAGACTCCTCCTCGACGAGCGGCGCTGCAGGCGCCTCCGGGCTTGTCGACTCGCTCCAGCTGATCCAGAGCAGCGCCGCGGCGACCGATGCGAAGACCAGGGCCAATCCCCAGCGCCGAACGGTGAGGTCCCCCCTGATCGCCAAGATGCACTGGTTGATTACGCGCACTGCTCGATCGTCCGTCCGTTGGTCGTCGCATTGATGCGGTAGGCGCGGGCCGCCTCGGTCGCACCGCCAAGCCGCAGCGCCGGTGGCTGCTGGCCGCCGCCGAGCACGTTCGCCAGGCTTCGCGTGGCATCCTCGAGCAGGTTCTGGACCTCGTCGCTGCCCGGGGGCGCCGTCATGTCCAGATCCTGCTGCAGATCGACGATCCTCGCGATGCATGCGCGGCGCTGATCGGATGCCTGCAGGAGGCCATCGCCGTCACCGCACTGGATGCAGCGGCGGTGGCGGACGGTGATGACCTCCAACTCAGCGAGCAGGCCACGCTGCTGGCGCAACACATCCAGCGTCCGCTTCGTCCATTGGCTTTGAGCCGGGGGCCGGTTCGTCACGAATCCATCCTTCTTCGGGCCCGGCCTCGGTGGCCGGACACGGCGATCGCCCGGGCGCTGCATCCATGCAATGCCCCTCTCAACTCCATACATCGGCCGCGGTAGGTGCCCGGACTGTCAACTTTTTCCGGTTCTTGTGGCTCCCCGCCGCGCCGAGAGCGCCATCAGGCCCAGGCAGGCGAACATCATCGCCGTTGCGAGGGCCAGCCACGGGGATCCGGTGGTCCCATGGGTCTCGCCAAGAACGATCGGATCACCCACGTCACCGCTGGGCCAGGCAATTGAGCGGGCAGTCACACCGCCACCTGACTCGATGCCAAGGAGCACCAGCCCACTGCCAGCCTGCAGCACGCCCCAGCGGCCCTGAGGCCGCTGAAGTCGCACGATGGGGATCACCCTGCCCTGCTGGACTCCCTCCACCAGGATGTCTCCTGCATCCTCGCGAACGAGCACTGGCCAGGTGCCACGGGCCAGCAGGTCCCAGACGCGGTGCCCCGGCAACAGCGTGGCCACCGTCTGCCACTGCTCGCCCTCAAGTCGCCAGGCATGATCGTCATCGCAGACATGCAGGACTCCCGCGACGCCGGCGATCTGCGCCGAGTCGCGGCAGGCCAGGGCCGGCAGCGCTTCCCATGACCCGCCAACGCACCTCCGCAGGTGCAAGGTGCCCTTGTCATGCCAGGCCACGACCGGACCTTCGCCGCTGGCAGCCAGCTGTGGTGACGGGGCCGTCGAGTCAAGCGTGGCCACCAGGCGGGCGGCACCGGGCGTGTGAGCCTCAAGGAATCCGCTGGCCGCCTTCCGCTCCAGCCGCAGCGTGTAGAGTCCCTGTCCGCCCTGCGATGGAGCAAGTATCCAAATGGTCATCCCGTCGATGGCCATCGCAATGGGTCGTTGCGAGAGCGGCAGCACTTCAAACCACTGGTCATCGCCAATGACCTGGCAGAGGCCGAAGGGCCGGCCGGGTGCATCGGGAGCGTGGTCGTAGATGAACCAGGTACCCAGGTCTGAGCCGGTACCTGCAAGTGATGCCCAGGCGCCCAGGCACGCCCCCAGCACGATGCCGATCACTCGGCGACTCCCATCGCCTCTGAGAGATACTCGACGTCAAAGACTCGATCCATGGGCTCCTCCCCGGTGTCGGTCGAGAGCCAGGCGAAGTCGATCTTCGTGTAGTCGTCCGAGCCCTCTTCCTGCAAATCCACCAGTCCACTCACCTGGGGCCAGGACACCTCGCTGCGACCGGGCATCTCCACGCGAAGGACGCGGCGGTGAACGGCAAGCACCCGGCGGACTCCGTCGTGGAGAGCGACTCGCTGCAGAAGGCCACTGTGGGGATCCCTAGTCGCCTCCCAAGTCCAGCCGCGGTCATCCTCGACCCGCAGTATCGTCCCGGCATCCGTCGCAGCTGCGCTCGTCGGGCCTTCGGGAAGGGCCGCCAACCCCAGCAGCCGCAGGACCGACAGCGGCTCCTGGACCTCGCCGACCTGCCGCGTCCACTGCTCGTCCCTGCGCTCGAACCAGGTCGTGGTGCGCCCCTCGCCGACGATCCAGATGCTCGGCTCCCCGAACTTCCCAATGCGCATCGAGATCGCCTCGCCACGGCGCCAGAAGTCTAGATCACCCTGCTGATGGTGGGTGCCGCTCTCATCGCTCCAGTGCAACTCGATGACGCCGTGGCCGACCAGCTCGTCAAGTTCCGTCAGCCGCTCAGCCTCCGCGGTGCGTAACTCCTGGACTCGAGATGCCTGCAAGGGCTCCTCGGCATCCGTGCTTGGAGCAGCCGCGCACGAGACCAGCAGCAGGACCATCCACCCGATACGTCGCATCAGAGGTCGCCCTGGAGGACCTCGCAGAGCTGCTCGCCGAGGTCACGGATCTCGTCCTCGTTGATTCCCGGGTTGAGGACGCGGGTCGGCTCGCCGTCAACGCCTCGGAACCGCATGAGCCAGGTCTCTCCCCCGTCCTTCCCCTCCTCGCGGCCCTCGAGCTTGAGTTGACGCTTACGCATCAGGACCAGGGCCAGGATGTAGCGGAAGGCGATCCGACGGGGTCGCTGATCGCCGTCGAGGCGCTCAAAGATGTCCAAGAGCACCGCGTCATCGATCACCAGGCCCGGCTTGGCGTCCGCGTCGGGCACGATGAAGTGCCAGTGACTGAAGAGCCTAGGCGGCCGTTCACCGCGTTCCCAGGCCTCGAGGGCGTAATCCACGCGATCGAAGCCCTCGTCCTCCTCCCGCTCGCACAAGGTGGCCATCGCCGTCGTACCAGCGACGAGTACCTCGTCGGTCGCTGCGCAGCAACCGGTCGGGCGTGAAACACCGTGCGTCGTGCCGAATCGTGTCATTGCGCATGATCCTACCGCGGAGGAGAAGGGCGCGGCGTGGCTATACTTCAAGGCAGACCATGAACTTCACCATCCTTGGAAACCCCGTCCACGAGGTGGCGTTCGAGTTCATCGTCATCTGGGCGTGCATCTACCTGGGCTTTCGGTTTCTCCAGGGCACCCGTGGCGGCGGCGTCATCAAGGGATTGCTGGTCCTACTGGCACCCCTGCTGTTGTTGCAGACACTGGCGGACGACAGCGGTGCCTTCGACCGGCTCAACTACTTCGCCGAGACTTTCTCGACCTACGTGGTGCTGCTGTTGGTGATCATCTTCCAGCCGGAGCTGCGGCAGGCCGCCGTGCGGGTGGGCCAGTGGGGCCCCTTCCGATTCATGCGCCACTCCTCGGCCTCCGGCTCGACGACGATCTCGGCCATCGCCGACGCGGCGACCTTCCTGAGCCGTAGCCAGTTCGGGGCGCTGATGGCCATCGAGCGCGAGAATGAGACGGCCGATCATGTCATCGGCGGCCAGGAACTCGACGCGGAGGTCAGCGCGCCGCTGATCGAGTCGATCTTCTGGCCCAACAATCCCCTCCATGACCTGGGCGTCGTCATCCGCGGCGACCGCGTGCGGCGCGCAAGCGTGCAGTTTCCGCTCGCCGATGAGGGCTCACTTCCCGTCGAACTCGGCTCGCGCCACCGCGCAGCGGTGGGACTCTCGATGCGATGCGATGCCTTGGTGATCATCGTCAGCGAACAGACTGGCCAGGTGTCTCTGGCAGACCAGGGAGTCCTCGCTCCCGTTGATCGCGATGACCTCGAGGGTGAACTCATCCGCCGCCTCGAGCAGACACCATTGGACCCGCCGGCCACCGGTGACGACGAGCAACCGGTCGTCGAGGAACCCGAGGCGACCACCGCGGTCGCGGAGCAGACGCCATGAAGGGACGCGACGACGCATTCACGCTGATCCTCATCACCGTGCTCTCGAGCATCATCTGGGTGTGGGCCGCGGGCAACACCGCCGAGCAGGCATCCGTCACCGCAACCCTGCACCTGCAGGGACCCGAGGGCGCAGCGCTGATCGTCACCCCGCAACGCCAGACGGTGCGCCTGACTCTGGACGGATCGCACAACGCCCTGGAGACGGCGCGTGCCGCCGCCGCCGAGGGACTTTACCTCTCCATCGCCGACACCGGCGGCATGATCGGCCTGGACGTGGCCAGCGCGGTCAGGGGTCTCGATGCCATTCGCCGCGCAGGTGTGCGCGTGGTCGACGCGGACCCGGCGAAGATAGATGTCACGGCCTACGCGACGGTGGAGGTCGAGGTGACGGTCGTCGCGGTCCTTCCGGGCGCGACTGTCAGCGGCGACATCACCGTCGACCCAGCCACCGTCACCTTGCGCATGCCGCGGGACCTCCGCGAAAGGCTGCCCGAGGCCATCACGGTCGACGCGGTCGTGGACCGATCGTTGCTTGAGCAGCTCGAGGCAGGCGTCATGCAGACGCAGGAAACCACGATCGAACTGCCCGGGCAACTGGAGGGTACCGAGACGATCGTGACACCACGTCGTGTAGCGGTGACATTCAAGCTGCGAAGCCGAACTGCGACCACGCAGGTGGAGCAGGTGCGGATCCTGATCGCCGCCCCGTCTGAGGACTATGCCCAATACGCCATCGACCTCCCGCGACGGATGCTTCGGAGCATCACCATCGAGGCGGATGTGGACGTCATCGCGCAGATCGAAGCGGGCGACGCCATGGTCTTCGCCGTGGTGCGCCTTGCATCCCGCGATCTCGAAGGAGGCATCGAGCAGGCCACCGTCACGGCGTTCCTTGCAATTGCCGATGACGGCACGAGCGTGCCCGTGACGGCCCGGGGCGTCGACGTTGCGGACCTGGCAGTCGATGTGCAGATCACGCCGATGGCCGACGCTGCGGCTCCCTGACTGACTTCAGCCCCAACGGGTCGCGTGCCAGGCCTTCTTGCCGCGACGCAGCAGGATGGTCCGATCGTGCAGGAGGTCGTCACTGCAGAGCACCCGCTCCATGGCCAGATCGCCGTCGACTCTCACTCCGTTGATGGCGATCGCGCCGGTCTGCAGGAACTCCCTCGCCTCGCGCTTGCTCGCCGCCAGCGTCGTCTGGGGCAACAACTCCACCAGAGACGCCGCCTCGGCGCCGAGGCTTCCGCGGTCATGCTCGCTTGCCGGTACCTCCGAAAAGACCTCGTCGAGCATGTCGCCGTCAAGTGCGGCGATGTCGCCGCCGAAGAGCGCAGCGGCCGCCTCGTTGCACCGCTTCAACTGCTCGTCGCCGTGGATCATGCCGGTGAGCTCATCTGCAAGGCGATACTGCATGGGGCGATCCTGCGGCGACTTTGCATGCGCGGCCTCGAGGGCCTCGACCTGGGCCTGCTCAAGGAACGTAAACCACCGCAGGAAGTCACCGGCGTCCTCGTCTGCGACATTGAGCCAGAACTGGTGGAACGCCCATGGGCTGGTCCGGTCGGCCGTGAGCCAGATCGCGCCCTCCTCGGTCTTTCCGATCTTCTGGCCATCTGCGCGCGTGACCAGCGGCGCCGTAACGCCCCAGCCGCGCGGTTGATCCTCCGAGGCGTCGACCATGTCGCGGCGAATGAGATCGATGCCCGCGACAATGTTCCCGTACTGATCGCTTCCGGCGATCTGGATCGTGCAGTTGTGTTCGCGGCGCAGGTGCAGGAAGTCGTAGGCCTGCAGGAGCATGTAGGAGAACTCGGTGTAGCTGATGCCCTGTTCGCGATGCTCAAGTCGTTCGCGGACCGAGTCCTTCTGGATCATCGCGTTGACTGAGAAGTGCTTGCCGACGTCTCGGAGCACCTCGATGAATCCCAGGGAGGTCAGCCAGGTGGCGTTATTGACGACGATGGCGGCGTGCTCGCCCTCCATGGCCAGAACCCGCGAGAAGACCCGCAACTGCCCTGCGATGTTGGCGGCCACCTCGTCCTCGGAGAGCAGCTTTCGCTCCGTGTCCTTGCCGCTGGGGTCTCCGATGAGCCCGGTACCGCCGCCCATGAGGATGATCGGGGTGTGACCGCAGCGCTGCAGGTGCGCAAGAAGCATGATCGGGATGAGGTTTCCGATCGTCAGGCTCGTGCCGGTGGGATCAAAGCCGCCGTAGGCGACGCGGCCAGGCGTGGCCAGATGGTCACGCAGTTCATCTCCGCCGGTGGTCTGGTGCAGGAGACCTCGCCAGGCCAATTCATCGAGCACGTGCGTCATGGCGGGCATGATAGGACGCCGGCGGCGACGGTCAGGCCCAGCGGGCCATCTCGTCGCGGATCGATGACCGCGAGAGCCACGCCAGCAGGAAGATCGGCAGGGCGACGGTCAAGGGCACCCTGATCACCAGCCAGGCCACGAACGCCGCCTCCGCAGCGTCATGCTCCGCCACGAGCGACCACCGCGGCGCCCAGGCGATGACGGTGGCCACCACGACGAGGGCCAGCGCCGCGGTGCTCCAGCAGCGCAGCAGCCGCCGAGCGCCGCGTCGATGCTGGATGAGGGCGATCGAGGCGAGGATGAGTACGATCGCCATGACCGCCTCGATGCCTCCCATCGTCACAGCCAGAGCCGTAGGCGGCCCTTGTGCCATGAGCGCCGCAAGCACCGGATCATCCCCGCCGGGCAGTTGTGTTGCGGTATGGAGGGCGGAGATGGGGTCCAGGCCGCCGATGGCCACGCAGCCGCCGTAGCACTGCAAGCCACCGACGACGACGCCCACGGCGCCAACCGTCGTGGGCCAGATCGGTGTACCTGCCGGCTGCTCCATCAGAACTGGCGCAGGAACCGCGCGTCGTTCTCGAAGAGCATCCGGATGTCACTGATGCCGTACTTGAGCATCGCGATCCGATCGATCCCCAGACCAAAGGCATAGCCCTGCCATTGATCGGGGTCATAGCCGACCTGCTCGAAGACCGCCGGATCCACGAGCCCGCATCCGCCCATCTCGACCCAGCGCAGCTCGCCGCGGACCTGCATGCGCATGTCGACTTCCGCAGAGGGCTCGGTGAAGGGGAAGTAACTGGGCCGGAATCGAATCTCGGCATCCTCGCCGAAGTAGGCGCGGGCGAACTGGACGAGTGTGCTCTTGAGGTCGACCATCGAGACCTCGTGATCGACGTAGAGCCCCTCGCACTGGTGGAACATGCTGTAGTGCGTCGCGTCGTGCGTGTCGGGCCGGTAGACGCGACCGACGGTGATCACCCGCAGCGGCGGCTGCGTGGCCTCCATGACGCGTACCTGCACCGTGGAAGTCTGCGCGCGGAGCATGCGGCCAGCATCCATGAAGAAGTTGTCGCGAGGGTCGCGAGCGGGATGGGATGACGGGATGTTCAGCGCGTCGAAATTATGGTGCTCGTCCTCGATCTCCGGCCCGAATGCGACGGAGAAGCCCATGCGACCGAAGACGTCGGTGACCTCGTCCATCGTCCGGCTCGTGACGTGTCGGCGGCCCAGCCCCTGCTCGATGCCCGGTTCGGTCACGTCCATCGCCGGCACGGGAGTTGCGCCGTCAAGGCCCGCCAGGTGCTCGGCGAAGGCGGTCTCCAGCGTCGTCTTGACCTCGTTGAGCCGCTGGCCGACCTTCGGGCGATCAGAGGCGTCCACATCCTTCATCGCGGGCATGAGTTGCTTGAGACGTCCGCGCGACCCGAGGTAGTCGATCCGCCACGCCTCGAGCTCGTCGGCGGTCGCAACCGCCTCGAGATCCCGGCAGGCATCGCTCTGCAATTGATCGAGCGCCTCGTGCATCTGCGGCATCATAGAAGGACAGCAGGCCCCGGCCATTGCTGACCGTGGGCCCGCTGCAAGGGGGGGCAGGAATGAATCAGTCGTCGTCGCCCTTGGGTGCCTCGTCCGCCTCCGCAGGATCAGCGGGCGGGTCCTCGTCCGATGCCGCATCGTCTGTCGCGGCCTCCTCGGCCGGAGCGTCCTCCTGTGGGGCATCCTCGACCGGGGCCTCCTCTGTTGGAGCGTCCTGCGTTGGTGTGCCCTCTTCCGGGGCGTCCTCGGCTGGCGTGTCCTCCTGCGGGTCGTCCTCGGCGGCGTCCTCCTGAGGAGCCTCCTCCGCGGCCGCCACTGAAGTCTCTTCCACGTCGGTCACCTCTGGAGCCTCCTCCGCGGCCACCGGCTCAGTTTCCTCGACGGAAACCGGCGGCGGTGCGACCGACTCGGCGAAGGCGACTCGGCGGTCCTTCTGGCGGCGGCGACGTGACGGCGTCCCGCCCAACTGCGGTCCCTCCTCCTCGCCGACCAACTGCAGGAGCACCAGGTCGGTGCCGTCACCGAGGCGGTGCTTTCCGAGCTTGACGATGCGGGTGTAGCCACCCTCGCGGTCGTCGAATCGCGGCGCCACGGACGTCAAGATGTGCTGCACGAGCCGCGGGGCCTTCCGCACCTCGCCGTAGCGGTTGAACTCGATCTGGTCCTCGCTGGGCAGATCAAACCACGCGTTGTGCTTGCGCGAGTCTGGCACGTTTGGATCGGCGACCCACGCATGAATGCGCCGGTCGTTGACCATCTGCTCGATGCGACGTCGGGCAGTAAGCCCGCCACGCCGTGCGATCGTGATGATCCGCTCGACCAGCGGCTGCACGGCCTTCGCCTTTGGCATGGTCGTCTCGATCTGCCCGTGCTCGAAGAGCCCGGCTGCGAGATTGCGAAGCATCGCGCGGCGATGATCGCTGTCACGGTTCAGTTGCTTTCCATGGATTCGATGACGCATGGCTCACTCCTGCTGCCGCCCCGGGGGCGGTCAGTCAACCTGTTCCTCTGCCCCGATGATCTCATCGCCTGCGTCCTCGAGGGCCGGGGGCTCTGCCCCGATGACCTCACCCTCGGACTCGACGATCGGCGCGTCCAGGTCGTCACTGGAGAACACCTCCGTATCACCCTCGCCTGCATCCAGGTATGAGACTGGTGCAGCAGCCACAACGCCTTCGGGAAGCTGAATGCCCAGCGTGAGCCCGATGTCCTCGAGCTTGCGCTTCACCTCCCGCAGCGAGGTGCGGCCGAAGCTTCGCAGTCCCAGCAGGCCTCGCTCATCGAGGGAGGCCAACTCGCCGACAGTCGTGATGTTTGCCGCCTCGAGGCAGTTCGATGATCGAACCGTCAGGTCCAGGTCGGAGACGGGCATGTTGAGCTTCGAGATCAACTCCTCGTCGACGGACGCCGCCTGCGCGGCCTCCTCGGTCACCAGATCGCTCCCGATGGAGCCGTACTGGACGAACGCGTTGAGATGCTTGCGGAGGATCTTCCCCGCCTCGACGAGGCACATGTCCGGCGTCACGGTGCCCTGCTTGGTCCAGATGTCCAGGACCAGGCGGTCGTAGTTGGTCTTCTGGCCGACGCGGGTGCTCTCGACGCGGTACCGCACCCGCTGCACTGGGCTGAAGACGGCATCGACGGGGATCTCTCCGATGACCTGCTCCTCGCGGCTGGCGAAGTGCTCGGCGGCCGGCACGTACCCACGGCCCTGGCCGATGGTCAACTCCATCTCGAAGTCGACTGCGTCCGTAAGCGTGGCGATGATGTGGTCGCCGTTGTGAATAGTCACCGACGAGTCGGTCTCGATGAGGTCCGCGGTGACCTCGCCCGGACCGCTTGCCGACAGCCGCAGCAGCTTGGGCTCGTCGCCCTCCAGGCTCACGACCAGTCCCTTGATGTTCAGGACGATGTCAACCATGTCCTGCACTACGCCCGGAAGCGTGCAGAACTCGTGCTCGGCGCCCTGAACGCGGATCGCCGTGACCGCTGCGCCCTCGATGCTGCTGAGCAGCACGCGGCGAACGCTGTTTCCGATCGTCGTACCGAATCCGCGCTCGAACGGCTCGATCGTGAACCGACCGAACGTATCGGTAGCGGACTGCTCGTCGAGCGTGACGCGGGCCGGAAGTTCCAATCCTCTCCATCGAACGTGCATGTCTCAACTCCAACTCGACAGTGGTTTCTCGAATCTTCGATCCTGGCCGGACTCGGATCGCGGTGACCTGTCGTCATCACCACGCCCATCTCCGTCGCAGGTACGTTTCCTGCTCAGACTCTTCGCTTCTTCCGTGGTCTGCAACCGTTGTGGGGAATGGGCGTGTGGTCCTCGACCGCCGACACATTCAGGCCGGATTGCACCAGAGCGGTGATCGCCGAGTCGCGGCCACTGCCTGGCCCCTTGACACGCACCTCGACTTCGTTGACGCCCATGCGGCGGCCCTTCTGGGCCACACGCTCGGCGGCACGCGTCGCTGCAAAGGGCGTCGCCTTGCGGGCGCCCTTGAAGCCGACGGTCCCGGCGGATTCCCAGCAGAGGGTCTCGCCGTTGAGATCGGTAAGCGTGATGATCGTGTTGTTGAACGTCGCGCGCACATGCACGATGGCCTTCCCGACATTCTTCCTGACCTTCTTCTTCGCCATATCCCTGTCTTCCCTTTCGCTTCAGCGGTTCCCGCTTCCTCTCGGACGGGAACCTCGCGTCAGTTGATCTAGCCCTTCACGCCCTTCTTGCCCGCCACGGTCTTCTTGCGACCCTTGCGGGTACGGGCGTTGCACCGGGTGCGTTGTCCATGTACCGGCAGCCCCTTGCGGTGCCGCTCGCCGCGATAGCAGCGGATGTCCTTGAGCCGCTGAATGTTCTGCTGCACCTGCCGACGCAGCGTGCCCTCCACGATGTGTGATGCATCGATGATCTGCGCAATGCGGCCGATGTCCTCGTCACCGAGGTCCTTGGCACGAATGTCCGGGTCGATAGTGGCCTCGGCCAGGATGTCGTCTGCGGCGCGGGGGCCGATGCCATAGATGTACCGCAGCGCGTAGCGGATCTTCTTACTCTCTGGAATGTCAACACCAGCAATACGGGGCATGTTCCAGTTCCTCGCGTCTAACCCTGCCTGGCCTTGAGCCGGGGGTTCTTCTTGTTGATGACGTACCGCTTGCCCTTTCGAATCACGATCTGGCAGTCCTTGGTGCGTCTCTTGATGCTGCTTCGTACCTTCATGGTTCCTCTATCCCTTGCGTTCAGTGCCGGTAGGTAATGCGGCCCTTGGTCATGTCGTAGGGGCTGATCTCGACGGAAACCATGTCGCCGGGCAGGATGCGAATGTAGTAGCGCCGCATCTTCCCACTGATGTAGGCCAGAATCTCCTGTCCGTTCTCGAGCTTCACCTTGAAGCGCGCATCCGGGAGGGCCTCTACAACCTCGGCTTCCAACTTGATCTTCTCTTCCTTCGCCACTGTTTCTCCGTGTCAGGCCCTCTGTGGCCGTCGCCCCATGCGTGACTGCGACGGTCCCTCGAAGAATCCCTGGTAGTTGCGCATCAGGAGGTTTGCCTCGATGCGCTGGATGAGGTCGAGCCCGACGCTCACCACGATCAATAGCCCCGTTCCACCGAGGAAACTCGACACGAGGAAGGGGATCTGCATTTCACGTGCCACGATGGACGGGATGACCGCGATCACCGCCAAGAACCCGGCACCCACGTAGGTGATGCGTTCCACGACGGTCTCGAGGTACTCGGCGGTTCTCGGCCCGGGCCGCAGGCCCGGGATGAAGCTGCCGTTGTCGCGCAATTGGCGCGCCATGTCCTCGGGACTGAAGACGATCGTCGTCCAGAAGTAACTGAAGAAGTAGATCAGCGTGATCTCGAGCACGATGTAGGGGTACTCGCCCATCTGGAAGTTCGCGTTCAGGAAGCCCGTGGTCGCCCGCCACCACTCGGCGGTGTCCGGCGACGCCGAAGCGGCGCTCTGGAGGTACCCGAAGAAGGCCGAGGGGAAGATCAGCAGCGAACTGGCGAAGATGATGGGCATGACGCCGGCGTGGTTGACCCGCAGCGGCAGGTAGTGCTTGACACCTCCATAAACCTTGCGACCACGGGTGTGCCGCGCCTGCTGGATCGGGATGCGTCGCTGGGCGACAGTAATCACGATCGCGCCTGCCACGACCAAGACAAATGCGCTAACGAGGAAGATCACTCCAAGCAGCCCGATCTTGCCGACCACCTGCTGGGAACTGTCGAAGTTGCCAATGACCCACTCAACTGCGTTGGGCATCTGTGCGATGATCCCTGCGGTGAGGATCAAGGAGACACCGTTTCCGATGCCGTACTTGTCGATCTGCTCACCGAGCCACATCAGGAAGATGGAGCCGGCTGTCAGGACCGTGATGCCCGCTAGGAAGAAGACCAACTGGGCACCGGGCCCGAGGAACTCGGGTTTGATGAGCCCCTGCGCACCGATGAACTTGAGCCACATCATCGACTGGATCAGGCACATGCCCACGGTGGCGTAGCGGGTCCACTCGGTAATCTTCTGGTGGCCGGCGGCACCCTCCTTCTTGAGTTCCTGCAGTCGCGGAACGACCGACTGGAGCAACTGGAAGATGATCGCCGCCGTGATGTAGGGCATGATGCCCAGGCCGAAAATGGTCGACTGTGAGAAGGAACCACCGCTGAAGATGGACGCATAGTCGAGGAACTTGCCCCACCCGCTGGAACTCTCCGATGCCTTGGCGGCCGCTTCTATCATCTGCGTCTGGTCGACGCCGGGAAGCGGAATCCAGAACCCTACGCGATAGACCACCAGCATGCTCAGGGTGAAGAGCACGCGGTTGCGCAGGTCGGGAATCCGGAAGATGTTGAGTGCCGCTCGGATCATCGTCTACTAGGGGAGATCAGGCGTCGCCCTCCTCCTTGCGCTCCTCGTCCTCCGTGGGTGC
>CAZKTE010000001.1:104164-133527 GCA_964555625.1 uncultured Isosphaeraceae bacterium
GGGTGCGTCGTCAGCCGGAGCCTCCTCGGCAGGCGCATCCTCGGCGGGTGCGTCGTCGGCCGAGGCCTCCTCGGAGGGCGCGTCCTCGGCAGGCGTGGCGGATTCCTCCTTCGCCTTGGGCGCGGCCTTTGGCTTCGCCGGGCGGGTCCACTTCTTTCGAACCACGATCGTGACGCTGCCGCCGGCCGCCTCGATCTTGGCGAGGGCCGACGCGGAGCACTTGGCCACGGTGACGTCGAGCTTGATCGTCAATTCACCGTCACCGAGGATCTTCACCGGGAGATTAGCGTCGCGGATGAGCCCGCTCGCCGCCAGTGTCTCGGCATTGATCGTGGCACCCGTCTTGAAGCGCTCCTGGATCGCCGACACGTTGACGACGTGGTAGTGCGTCCTGAAGGGCGCGTTCGTGAAGCCGCGCTTGGGCAGCCGCCGAAAGAGTGGCATCTGGCCACCCTCGAAGGCGGGTCGCCGCGTGTAGCCGCTGCGCGAACCGGCGCCCTTGTGGCCGCGACCGCAGGTCTTTCCGTGGCCGCTGCCATGGCCGCGACCGACGCGCTTGCGGGACTTGTACTTGCCCGCCTGCTGCGTGATCTCGTGGATCATCATGATGCTGTTGCCTCCGTCGCCTGAGCTTCCTCGGCCTCGGCGGACTCCTCGGCCTCAGGTGCCTCGCTTGGTGCGTGTGTGATCTCAGGACGCGTCGCGTCGATCTCGACGCCCCGCAGCGCTGCGATCTGTTCGCGCGAGCGGAGCTTGCCGAGCCCGTCGAGTACGGCCTTGACGAGGTTCTTGGGGTTCGTCGATCCGTATGACTTGGTCATGCAGTCGGTCACGCCCACCAGTTCCAGCACGGCACGCACGGCCGCGCCGGCGATGACGCCGGTGCCCGGTGCCGCTGGAACGAGCCGGACCTTGCAGGCACCGAACGTTCCGTTGACTTCGTGGGGAATCGTCGACCCCACAAGTGGGAAGAGCCGCATCGCCCGTCGCGCCTTCTTCTGCGCCTTCTCGATGGCAGGTGGCACCTGATTGGCCTTTCCGTACCCGATGCCTACGCGACCGTCGCGGTCACCGGTGACCACCAGCGATGAGAAGCTGAAGCGCCGACCACCCTTGACGGTGGCGGCGGTGCGATAGACGCCCACTGTCGTGGACTCGATCCCGGATGTGTCTACTTCGTACTTCCTGGCCATGACTCGCTCTCGTTCCTCAGAAGGACAGGCCGCCCTCCCTCGCCGCGTCGGCGAGGGCCTTGACCCGACCGTGATACCTGTACCCGTTGCGATCGAAGACCACGTTGTTAACGCCGGCCTCCTTCACCTTCTTGGCAATGCGCTTGCCGACCTCGGTCGCCGCCTCGCAATTTCCACCGGCGGCAAGACGACCGCCCTTCTCGATGCTTGAGGCGGTTGCGATCGTGCGTCCAGAGGTGTCATCCACCACCTGCACGTAGATCTGCTTGAGGGATCGCCGCACCGTCATGCGCGGGCGATCTGGCATGCCGAAGACCCGCTTGCGAATACCGCGTCGACGGCGAATGTGGCGTGCGTGCTTTGATTCAACTCGGTTCATTGCTCGTGCCTTCCCCCTCGATCAGACCCCGAAGGCCTTGCCCTGCTTGCGGATGATGACCTCGTCGTGATACATGATTCCCTTGCCGTTGTATGGCTCGGGTGGTCGCTTGGAGCGGATCTCCGCAGCGAACTGGCCGACGGCCTGCTTGTCTGCGCCGGTCACCGTTACAGCCGTGTTCTTCTCCACATCGAACGTCACGCCCGCAGGCGCCTCGATGGTGACGGGATGGCAGAAGCCGATGTTGAGGACAATGTTCTGGCCCTGGGCCTGAGCGTTCCAACCGACGCCGACGATGTTGAGCTTCTTGGTGAAGCCCTGCGAGGCGCCCACGACCATGCCGTTGATGCGAGAACGCACCGTGCCCCAGAAGGCGCGGGACTCGCGGCTCTCGTCGCCCTCGCCGGCGACCGTGCAGACCACCTGCTTGCCGGCCTCGTCGTGCTCCACGGCGATCTCGGGCCGCCACTGGTAGGTGAGATTGCCCTTGGGGCCCTTCACCTCGATGGTGCGCGTCCCCTGGTCGAGTCGAACCTCGAGACCGGAGGGAACAGGAATTGGTTGACTGCCTATGCGAGACATGTTGCTTCCCTCAGGCCACCGTGGCGACGACCTCGCCACCGACCCGTTCCTTCCTGCAGCGACGATCGCTCATGACTCCCTGGCTCGTGGAGACGATGGCGATGCCCAGGCCGCCAAGCGGCGCGGGCAGGTCCTCGACCCCGTTGTAGATCCGACGCCCGGGCTTGGACGCTCGGTCGATCTGCGTGATCGCCGGCTCACCGCGATCGCCGTATCGCAGATTCACATCGAGGCGACCTTGGGGGCCCTCTTCGACGACATCGAACCCGTCGATGAATCCCTCGTCGGCGAGCACCTGGGCCACGCCACGATTGAGCTTGTTGTTCAAACACGCAACCGACGGCGCGTGATTGCGCACCGCGTTGCGGATGCGTGTGAGCATGTCGGCTGTCAAGTCCTGTTGAGACATCTCGAACTCCGTGGTTCGCGGCTGACGCCGCGCGGGGGGGTTACCAGCTTGCCTTTCGCATTCCGGGAATCTTGCCTTCCAGCGCGAGCTGGCGAAGCACTATGCGACTGACACCGAACTTTCGGTAGACGCCGCGGCTCCGACCGGTGATCTGGCACCGGTTCTTCCTGCGCGATGAGAACTTGGGCTCTCTCTTCATGCGGGCAAATGTTCGCTTGCTGGCCATCTGCTGTCCTTACTCCTCGTCCCGCCGAAACGGCATGCCCAGCCCATCGAGCAGGAAGCGGCTGCGCTCGGGCGTCGAGTCTTCGAAGACGAGATTGATGTTCATGCCATGGGTGAAGTTCACCTCGCCCATGTTGATCTCGGGCCAGACCGCCTGCTCGGTCAGTCCCATCGAGTAGTTCCCGGCGCCGTCGAACGACGTGTCGCTGAGCCCACGGAAGTCCTTGATGCGCGGCACCGCCAGGTTGATCAGGCGATCGAGGAAGTGCCACATCCGATCCCCGCGGAGCGTGACCATGTAGGCCGACGGCGAGCCCTCGCGAACATTGAAGTTCGAGACGGACTTGCGGGCGAGCACCATGACCGGCCGCTGGCCCGTGATCGTCGTCAGCGTGGAGGTCACCGTGTCGGCGATCTCCTGCTTGAGCTTCTGGGTGTCGAGGAACCGCCCGATGCCGCAGTTGACGATGATCTTCGAGAGCGACGGCGCCTCGAGGACATTGGAGAGCCCGAACTCCTCGAGCAGCTTTGGGCGCACCGTCTCCTCGTAGAGGGCGGCGAGTGTCGGCTTTTCTGTCGTGGCAACCATCAGTCGTTCCTACTTGGAGGCCTCGGCGGATCGAATCTCGCCCAGCACCTTCACCACCATCTTGCCCTTGTCGTCGCGGGCGACGCCCAGGCGCACCTTCGACCCGTCATCGCGGGTCTCGAAGCGAACGCGGGCGGGATTGCCTTCGACGACCGGGCTTACATTGCTTGCGTGGATGGACATCTCGCTTCGAAGTTGGCCACCCTTGGGATTGGCCTGGGAGGGCTTGATGTTGCGTGTCCGCACGTTCACTCCCTTGACGATGACGCGGCCGGTCTTCGTGATGACGCGCAGCACCTCGCCGACGGCACCCTTCTCGTTGCCGGCGGTCACCATGACCGTGTCACCCTTTCGTACGTGCTTTGGCATCAGACGACCTCCGAGGCAAGTGAAACGATCTTCATGTACGACTGCTCGCGAAGCTCACGGGCCACGGCGCCGAAGATGCGGGTCCCGGTGGGATTCCCGTCTTCGCCGATGAGCACGCAGGCGTTCGAGTCGAATCGCACGTACGACCCATCCTTGCGGCGGGTCGGATACTTGGTGCGAACGATAACGGCGCGGACCTTGTCACCCTGCTTCACCTGGGCGTTCGGGAGCGCCTTCTTCACGGCACAGACGATTCGATCACCGACGCCGACGGCGCGGCGGGTGTAGCGGCCACGGGCGGTCGACCCGCCGAGCACGCCGATGACGTGCACGATGCGAGCACCGCTGTTGTCTGCAACCTCTAGTCTGGATTCCTTCTGAATCATCGTCGATGTCCCTTGTCAGGCCTTCGCAGCCTCGATCACGCGGGTCAGCGCCCACGACTTGGTCTTGGAGATCGGTCGGCACTCGGCAATCTCCACGCGGTCGCCGACCTTCGACTCGTTCTGCTCGTCGTGTACGTGCAGCACGGTCCGGCGGCGGATGTACTTGCCGTACTTGGGGTGCTTGGCCGAGAACTGGATGACGACCTTGCGCGTCTTGTCACGCGCATCGCTTGCGACGATGCCGACGCGGCGAGGTGCGGTATCCGAGATCTTGATGTCCTTCGTGTGACTCACTGCTTCATCCACCTGTTCATTGACTTCACGATGCCGCGGCACCTGCGCGGACGGTCTGCTCGCTCAGCAGCCGCGCGATGTCCTTCTTGATCTTCGCGAACTGCGAGGTGTCCTGGATCTTCTCGGTCACGGCCTGCGTGCGAAGCTCGAAGAGCTTTCTGCGCAGGTTCCCGACCTCAATGGCCAGTTCCTCGTCGCCAAGCTTGTGTACTTCTCGTGCCTTCATCTCGAATACTGCCTCTCGTGCATCCCCGCCTCAGACGGAGAGCCTCCGGCCGACGAAGCGACAACGCACGGGCATCTTGTGTGCGATGCGCGCCAGTGCCTGCTTGGCCATGTCCTTGCTGACTCCACTGATCTCAAAGAGCATGGTTCCGGGCTTCACGCGTGCCGCCCAGAAGTCCGTGTCTGCCTTGCCCTTGCCCATGCGAGTCTCGAGCGGCTTCTTGGAAACCGGCTTGTCCGGGAAGATCCGGATGACGACCTTGCCCTGCCGGCGAAGGAAGTGCTGGGCTGCGATGCGGCCGGCCTCGACCTGGCGCGCAGTCACCCAGTGCGCATCGAGCGACTGCAGGCCGAATTCGCCGAAGGCGACGTAGTTTCCGCGCGTGGCGTTGCCCTTGAGGCGACCACGCTGTTGCTTGCGGAACTTGACTCTCTTTGGCATCCGGGGCATCGGATGAACTCCTGTCCTCTGTCAGTCCCTCGCGGTCAACGACGACCACGAGCGCGACCACGTGCACCGGCGGCACGCGAGTCTGACTGCTCCTCTTCTGCGTCCGTGTACATACCCTTGTAGATCCACACCTTCACGCCGATGACGCCGTAGGTCGTCACCGAGTGGTAGATCGCAAAGTCAACGTTCGCCTGGAGCGTCGACAAGGGAATTGATCCTTCGCGGACCGTGAACTTCCGTGACATCTCGGCTCCACCGAGCCGACCGGAGACCTGGATGCGGACGCCTCGTGCGCCGTGCTGCATCGCCGCCTCGCCGCGCTGCTTGAGCATGCGGCGGAAGTTTCCGCGCTTCTTCATCTGCTCGCCGACCGCCTCCGCCACCAGTTGGGCGTCGGTGTCTGGATTCATGACTTCGACGATCTTCACCTGCGCCTTGCGGCCGGTGAGGACCTGGAGGTCGGCCACCAACTTCTCGATCTCCGAGCCCTTGGGGCCGACGACCAGGCCGGGCCGCGCGGTCTTGACGATGACCGTCAGTTCCTCGCGCGTGCGCTCGATGATGATGTCGGACACCGCGGCAAACGGTGGTGTCCGGTTCAGTCGCTGGTCGACGAACTCCCGAATGCGATAGTCCTCGACGAGCAGCTCGGCGAAGAGCGCCTTGGGCGCGTACCAGCGGGACTTGTGTCCCTCGGTGATGCCGACGCGGAACCCGAATGGGTGGACCTTCTGTCCCATGTCAGTTGCTCTCCTGCACTGCCACCACCAGGTGGCTCGTAGGCTTGCGAATCGGGTGGGCACGCCCGCGATCCTTGGGTCGCCAGCGCTTGATGACCGGGCCCTCGTCGACGCGGGACTCGCAGACGACCAGGCGCGTCACGTCCGCGTCCTGCTCCTCGGCGTTCGCGATGGCGCTCTGGAGGACGGCCTTCAGGTACCAGGCGGCCCGCTTCTTCGAGAACTGCAGTTCCGTCATCGCCACGTCCACGCGACGGCCGCGGATCTGGTCGGCGACCAGTCGCGCCTTGCGCGGTGAGATGCGAGCGAAACGATGTATGGCCTTGTACGTCATGGCGATCACTAGGTCCGGATGCCTTCCTTCTTGTTCGTATGTCCGCGGAACAGTCGCGTCGGGGCGAACTCCCCGAGCTTGTGCCCGACCATGTCCTCGGTGACGAAGACCTCGACGAACGAGCGGCCCGTGTGGACCTCGAACGTATGACCGACGAATTCCGGAACGATCGTGCACGCGCGAGCCCAGGTGCGAATGGCGCTCTTGCCACCACCTGCAGCCTGCTTCTCCACCTTGCGGTAGAGCTTCTCGTCGACGAACGGTCCCTTTTTGAGTGATCGAGACATCTATAAAGGTCCTCAGAGCTTCAACTGTCCGTACCGCTTGCTCTTGCGACGTCGCAAGATCCGCGCATCTGTCCACTTGCCGCGGCGCCTCGTGCGACCGCCCTTTGACTTGGTGCCCGACGCGCTGACCGGCTCGCGGCCGCCCTTGGAGCGACCCTCGCCGCCACCGAGCGGGTGGGCGTGGTGGCTCATGGCCACGCCGCGCACCTTCGGTCGCCGGCCGAGCCATCGATTTCGGCCGGCCTTGCCGAGCTTGACGTTCTGGTGATCGGTGTTCCCCAACTGCCCGATCGTAGCGCGGCACTCGACGCTGACCTGGCGGATCTCGCCGCTGGGCAGCACGATCGTCGCCCAGCGACCCTCGCG
The DNA here is from genome assembly GCA_964555625.1 of uncultured Isosphaeraceae bacterium. Lineage (GTDB taxonomy): Bacteria > Planctomycetota > Phycisphaerae > Phycisphaerales > SM1A02 > CAZJKE01. The sequence goes on from CAZKTE010000001.1 coordinate 110,994, forward strand.
GTTGCTCAGGCGCGCCGCGGCGCCGGCGCTGCGGCAGATTGCACCGCCCTTGCCCGGCTCGAACTCGATGTTGTGGACCGTCAGGCCCGTGGGAATGTACTTGAGGGGCATGCAGTTGCCGGCCTTGGGCTCCACGGCCTCTCTGGCGGAGACGACCACGTCGCCGTCGCTGAGTCCCCGCGGCGAGAGGATGTAGCGCCTCGTACCGTCCTCGTACTGGACGAGCGCGATGTGACAACTGCGATTCGGGTCGTACTCGATGCCGACCACCGTCGCGGGCATGCCATCCTTGGTGCGACGGAAGTCGATGCGGCGATAGCGTCGCTTGTGGCCGCCACCGCGGCCTCTCACCGTGATCTTGCCCTGGTTGTTGCGACCACCCTTCTTGGGCAACGGCTGCAGGAGCGACTTCTCCGGCGTCTTCTTGGTGACCTCCGCGTGCAGGTTCACCGACGCGTTGCGTCGCCCGGGCGTCGTCGGCTTGTAGATGCGAATCGGCATGGTGTCTCTCTCGCGGCGCCTCCTCTTAGAAGAGCTCGATGCGATCCTCCGCATGTACCTTCACGATGGCGTGCTTGATGTTGCCGACCTGAAACCATCCATGGCGGTTGCGACGCCTATTGCCCTTGCGCACCTGCGTGGCAACTGACAAGACGCGCACGCCGTAGATCTCCTCCACTGCGCGGCGAATGTCGCCCTTGTTGCAGCGGCGATCAACCTCGAAGGCGTAGCGGTTGTGCTCGCTGGCCTCGTGGGTGGTCTTCTCTGTGACCAGGGGGCGTCGAAGGACCGTCGTCGCTTCCATCAGGCGGCCTCCTCCTGCGTCAGGGCTGATCCGTCAAGGAACGCCTCGAGCGATGCACGGTCCACGACCAGATAGCGATGATTGAGGAGCTCGAAGACGTTGAGTTGATCGATGCGGATCGTGTCGACGTCGGAGAGGTTGCGAGCGGAGAGTGCCGCGTTTCGATTCTCGCTGCCCAGTGCGACCAGGCAGCTGCGATCGATGCCGACCGCGTCGAGCACCGACTTGAAGGCGCTCGTGCCTGGCGCGTCGAACTGAAGGTCGTCGAAGACCTTTACCTCGCTGTCGACGAGTTTGGCCAGCAGCGCGTTGCGATTTGCAAGGCGCCTCATCTTGCGCGGCATGCCCTTCCGGAAGGCCTCGTGGCCACGGGTCTTGGCAAAGCACACGCCGCCACCGCGCCGGATGTTGGTCCGGACGGTGCCCATGCGGGCATTGCCGGTCCCCTTCTGGCGAAACAGCTTCCTGGTCGATCCCTCGACCTTGGAGCGACCGCGCGTGCGGGCAGAGCCCTGGCGGCGGTTGGAATGGAACATGACGTACGCCTGCTTGAGCAGTGCGTGTCGTACTTCTCCCCCGAGTGCAGCCTCGTCGACGCTCACTGCATCGACCTGCTTGCCCTTCTTGTCATATACGGGAAGTTCGATCATCGCTTCATCACCTAAAGACGGTTCTCCGTCACGTCGCCTCGTTCTCCGCGTCGCGGTCCGGACCACGCTTGGTCCAGGGTGCGCCGGGTAGAACTCGACTCGGCGGGGTTCCTCGCTGTCTTGATCACCCGGTTCCCTGTGGGCCCTGGCGATCCGCCGGCTGATTTCGATCAGCCCGCCGCGTGTTGCTTCCGTCGATTCAGTCTCCTTGACTCCCGGATGAGCACGAGGCCACTGTTGGGTCCCGGGACGGATCCCTTCACCAGCATGATGTGCTCAGCAGGATCGATTTTCACCACGTCCAAGCTGCGAACGGTGACCCGCTCGGCGCCCATGTGACCTGGCATCCTCTTGCCCTTCTTGACCTTCGGACCGGTACCGAGGTTCGTCGCGTGCCCGGCGATGGAACCGCCGCGGCGATGGGCGCGCTTCACGCCGTGCGACGCCTCGAGCCCCTTGAAGTGGTGTCGCTTCATGGAACCGGCGAAACCCTTGCCCTTGCTGGTGCCGACGACGTCCACGAACGTGACATCTTCGAACTGCTCGACCGTCAGCGACGCGCCAAGCTCGAATGAGTCGATCTCGTCCTCGGACACTTCGATTTCGCGATGCACGCGCTTGGGCGTGGCGCCGGCCTTGGCGTCGTGCCCGATCTGCGGCATCGTCGAGCGTCCGGGACGGATGTCCTCGAAGCCCATCTGCACGGCGCTGTATCCGTCGGTCTGCAGGGTCTTGACCTGCGTGATGACGCAGGGACCGGCCGCGATGACCGTCACCGGAATGTTGGTGCCATCTTCGAGGTAGTACCTCGACATGCCGACCTTGCGTCCAATGAGTGCGGGTGCCATCTCGATCAGGCCTTGATCTTCACAAAGACGCCCGCAGGGACGATCAGGCGGTTAAGTGCCTCGATCGTGCGGGCGTTGAGGTCGGTGATGTCGATAATGCGCTTGTGCGTTCGAATCTCGAACTGCTCGCGCGACTTCTTGTTGACGAAGGTAGACCGGTTGACCGTGTAGATCTCGCGGCGCGTGGGCAGCGGAACGGGGCCAGCTACGCGTGCACCAGTACGCTTGGCATGCTCGACGATTTCCTTCGCCGACGCATCGAGCGCCTGGTGATCGTAGGCCTCCATCCTGATACGAATCATCTGCTGCTGCTTCTTCACGGGGGGTCTCCAGAGACGGTCGCGCAGGGCTACCACGGGTCACGCCGCGCACGCGCAGCGTCGAGAATCGGCGATTCTACGCCCTCCGGTGGCCCTGTCAACGCCCCCAGCCCTACTCCTGGGATCCCATTTTCGCTTCCGTGGTACCTATCCTCGCAGCGGACATCGGTACAGTGCCGGGATGCTCAGTGCGTTGATCCTCGTCGCGGCAACTGCCGCAGCAGATCTTGAGTCGGTCGCCTATGAGAATGGGACGGTCGGCATCCGCATCAACCTCCCGCTGATGGCCACCGTCAATGCCCGCTCGACCGAACCACCGAGCGTCTATGTCGGCGGAGGTAACCCCCTCTCCAACTGGCACTTGCGATTCGACAGGGTCGCAAATACCGCCCAGGACACTCCCCGTGACCTGGTCATGGCCGCCCGTGGTTTGCGAGAGGATCCGGAGGGCACGGCGATCATTGCCGACGAGTCGATGGATGTGGGGGAATTGCAAGGCTGGTGGCTGCTGCTGAGCCAGCCGGCAGGTGACCTGGAGCGTTCGGTCCACGGCTGGTTGGCGGTGCCGGCACCGGGAAACCAGACAATCCTGATCGCCCTGCTCACCAACGACGGTGGGTGGCGAATCGGGTCGGAGGCCATCATGGCCTCTTTGGGCACGCTTGAGGTCCTCAACCCCGTCGATCTCATCGCGCGTCGCCTTGCCGGACTGCAGGCGGCCGAGCAACGACTCGCGGCACTCTCCCGCGAGGCGCTTTCGCCGTTGATCGGACATGACGAGTGGCGACGAATACGCTCAAGGGACGGCACCGACCTGGGATATGGCCGGGTTCAGGTCGAGGAGGCGCCCCGAGGGATCCTCAACGGTGCACCACCGGAGTCCGGTTACAGCAACGCGCTGGCTGAGCAGGGGCTGCTGGTTCGCTTGCAGTCGCGGATCGTCGCCGACGCCGAGTCGGGCATCGTATTCGACACGTTCGGCCTCTACTGGATGAGCTGGGATGGTCAGGAAGAAGCGTGGCGGGCGCGAACGCTGCAATGGAAGGACCAAGTCAGCAGCGGGACACAGGAAACAGGGATACGCACCCGACCGACACTGGGAAACCCACGCTCTCGTCTCATCGTGCTGCGTCAGGAGGAGACCTCGAACATGGAGGCGCCTTTCGAGGCGGCACTTGAGCAGCCGTTCATTCCAAAGACGCTGTCCTGGATCATCGGCACATGGCTGGGCCACGACGCGGCCGACGGCACGTTCGCATGGCACGCCTTTGACGACTCTGCCGCCGAGCCGCGGATCGCGATGCGCACGGACCTGCTCGAGCCTACCGGCGACGGCGCCTGGCGGCTGACCACCAGCATCGGCGAACACGGTACGACGCTCGAGACGATCGTCGATGCGCGCGGACGCCTGCTCCATCAGAATCAGCCCGGCGGAGTCGAAGTCACGGTCAGCTCCGAGCAGACGCTGCAGTCCATCTGGGCGCCTCGCAACCTCTGGTAATCAGCAGATCTCGTTCGACAGCACGTCGATCGCATCGTGATCATGCAGCGCAAATGACCAGTCGCGTCGCGTGGCGATCGACCATGCTGCTCCCAGCTGATCGCCGCCAACCGGCATACCCTGCTGCGCAAGCCACCCCTGGAGCGCATCGAAGGCGCCGCGTCGAGCAGCGCTTCCCGGCGCCGCCGCGTCGATCACGTCCAGCAACTCCTGTTTATGCGGTCCAGGAGCGCCGCCCTCCGGATCGCTGAACGACCGGCGCATCTGCGCTCGCCAATCCGGCGGCAGCAGCGGAAGACGCATCGACGCCGTCGCAAGCACGGCCGGCGCGGGCGCGACACCCAGCCACTTCTCGCTCCACGACTCCATGGCCACGTCGTAGCGGCATCCGCCCAGACCATGCACGAACAGGTCGCCCAGTCCTATGCGCGCAAGCAGAGTCGTCACCATCGCCCGCGGCCGCAGGTCCTCCCAGTCGCCGCGTCGGTCGTTGGCCGGGCCGTGCCACAGGGGGAGTTCTCCATCGTCGAGGGGCGACACGCCGCAGTCGACCACCGACGCAACCGAGTCGTTCCACGCGTCACGACAGCGATCGCCATCGCTGTGCATCTTCTCCACCATCGCCGCCCCCAGTGGTGATGCGAGCAGGTCATGGGCGCACACCGTGGCATCCACGCGGGCCCAGGGTGCCATGAGCGCGTCGGTCGCCGCTGCAACCTGATCAGCGGCGCTCGCACCAGGCGCAGCCTCGAGTGCCTCGGACATCACCGCCACGCCCCGGGGTGCTTCACTGGGCACCTCCATGCGGATGCGGCCCTGGTCGCGCATTGATCCGCTGTCCGTCACTCCCTCGTATTTCGCCACCCCCACCGACAGCGACAAGCCCTCTCCTCGCGGATACTCGACGCCGGTGCCAGGCATGTCGTGGTCGATCACCAAGTGCACCAGCGTAGCGCCCATCGCATCAGCAGCGCGCCGCGCCGCGATGAACCTCGCGAGAATCCCGCAGTGGAAGAAGATTGGCTGGTGGCCGCTAACCACCGCGCGTTGTTCGGGATCGAGGCCAAGGTGAGCGCGCATCGAGCGTCGCCACTCTTCAAGTGGTCTTCCAAGTACCTGCTGCTGCGTATTGCCCCCACAGGCCCAACTCTCCAGAGGCGGCTCCACCTGTACCATCGGAGTTTCACACATCCTCAGCACGCCAGCGCGAGCGCCTGTTTGAGTACCGCCTGGTAGTGGGCGAGTCGCGCAACTGGATCGTCAAGGGGACCACCGAACGTCCTTGACGGATCGTTGTAGATGAGCCGCACCGGGATCTCGCGCAGTCGCAGGCCGTGCTGCGCCGCTCGTACCCAGAACTGCATCGGAAACTCGTAGCCGTCGACGTCGAAGGCCATGTCCGCCAGCGCTGCGATCCGGTAGGCCTTGAATCCACAGAAGGCGTCCGTAATCGCCAGGCTCAGCGCATCGTTGAGCTCGGCGGTGATCGTCGCGTTGATGCGGCGGCGATCCGGCGGCGGAAGATCGTCATCGACGCAGCTGGCCAGATAGCGGCTGCCCGAGAGCACGTCCGCGTCATCTCGGCCGATCGCCTCGACGAAGGTTGGAATCGCCGCCGGCTCGTGCTGCTGGTCGCAGTCCATGGTGATCAACCAGTCGAAGTCGTCGACGGCCGCCCAGCGAAACATGTCCTGCAGCGAGTGCCCGTACCCGCGGTTGGTCGCATGGCGGATGACCTCCACCGGGTGCCCAGCAAGGAGCGTGGGCGTCGCATCGGTCGAACCGTCGTCCACCACGAGTACGTCGCTGGCGTACCGCGCAACCTCCCCAAGGACGCGATCGATGTAGCGTTCCTCGTTGTAGACGGGAATCCCGACCAGGATGCGCGCCGCAGCCGACATCCCGGCCATTGTACGCCGCGGCGCCTACCCGCTGGCGTTCCTCAGCAGGGTCCCCAGGCGCCGATGATCGCCAAGATGTCGCTCACGTCGACGGTCCCGCTGTCATCCACGTCCGCGTCGCATCCACTGCATGATCCCCATGCGGCGATCGCCGCGAGGATGTCCGAGACGTCCACGACACCGTCGCCGGTGACGTCGCTGGGGCAATCCCCGGTGGGATCGCACCCGCCGGAATCGCACTCGATGCCCTCGCCGAGGAAGGTGCCGCCGCCGGCATTGCAGTTGGACTCGGGGATCTCGATGCAGGTGCCGCCACTCCCAACACAGCAGGCGCCGACGGGGTCACCACCGCCACCGCCGCCTGGGACCAGCGTGTCGAGCGTCGTCGCGCCCGATCCGATCGGATCGAGCCAATCATCAAGATATGACCAAGAGAGATAGAACGAGCGGCCGTAGTAGTCGTTGTAGTCGTTCCAGCAGTAGGAGGACCCGCAGCAGAGTTGGCCGATGGCGCGGTGGTTTCCGTCGAAGAGAGGTGAGCCGGAGGAGCCTGGTGCAGTACGACCCTCGTCCCAGTTGACGTCCCAATACTCACCTGATCCGTTGGTCGAGTCGGGGAATGAGATTCGTTTCTCGGCGCACTCTGGATGGTGAACACCAGCACCATTGCTCGCCGATGACGCTCGCGACCAGCCCGAGAAGGTGATGCCCCAGGCGGGATTCGGATCTGAGGAGAGTTCCGTGAGCGTGAAGTCCGTGTAACTACGGGTGGCCCGCATCGTCGATCCGGAAGTGAACTGGTTCCAAGTTCCGTTTCCATTGCCACCGCTGCTACCGCCGCCGGGGGTACGACAGGTGCTGTTCTGGTGATTCCAGTAGACAACTATGCTGCTGTCGCTGCTGCTGGTCACACCGCAATGATTAGCCGTCATGAAATAAGGCGTCTGGTCCTCGGCGGTGTTGTTGACCATGAATCCCGTACATGTCAGGAACCCGCTGAGGGTGTAAACCCCCACGGAGGGGATCTCGTCCCACCACGCATCGGCTTGGCTGCACATCACATCAATGTTGCAGGACTCGCTCGAACCGCGCGAAAGGTCGTGAACCCAGCGATAGCCAGCGTTGATCGATGTCAATGTGACGTTGTCCTCGACGATACGCTTCTGGCTGGCGTCCACCTCGATGGTTATCAGCGCGTCGTTCCCGGGCACGACCGGCGTCCAGAGTTCTCCGTGGGATCTGTTGTCATCGGCCGTGAAGTCTCGGATCGCCATGTCGCCGCGAACCGTCGAGATGGTCATCGACCCACTCGTGGGCAGGGTCCAGCGACCGAACCCTAGATTCATGCTCATCGCATTCTCGCAGGAGACGCGCAGTCGCCAGCGCAGGCGCTCGTCGCTCGTCCGCTCCCAGAGGCCATGCGAGCCAGGTGTGATAATCGTGGTCGTGGGCAGCGCGAAGCGTGGAGGCAGACCCGAGTGTTCGCGCACGACGTCCTCGGCGTCCAACTGCACGTAGTCCAGCGCGGGGACCGTCACGACCGGTACGGCGTCGGCGGGCATGCCGTCAATCCCGGCCATCGCAGGTAGGCAGATCGCCAGTGCACTGCAGAACACGATTCGAGCGATGTTGAACATCCTTCCCGTCTACTCCATTGGATTCCGTGTTGACCAGGGGCAGCCTGGTCAGGCGGTCACCGCGTTGTGTACATGCCCGCTGATTACAGGCATGCTTGAGCCTACCTCACCATTCGCCCAAGCAGAAGGATGCGGTTGCATGCATTTGCGCAACATGCCCCGAATCCCCCATGCATGGGTGTTCAGGTCAGTGGATCGCGGCGATACAACCGCGACTCAAGGGCCCAGATTCGCTCGGTGAACGCCTCGGCAGCGGCCGGAAGTTCCTCCCAGGGACGCGCCGCATCGAGGGCGATCTGCGTATGGGCATCGAGCTGGTCGAGTTGGGAAACGAACACCGCCTCCGGCGTGGCGGGCCGCTTGGCGGCCCCATGCTCTGGCAGGCCATGGTGACTGAGCACGATGTGCTGCATGACCTCGAGGAACCCGTCGGGCAGCGGCTCGCCGAGCGCGGCCTCGGCTTCGACTGCCCGAGCCTCCAGCCAAGTGGCTCCCATCGCGATGTGGCCGATGAGGTTTCCCTCCCGCGTGTACTCGAATCCACGGTCCCATCGAAGTTCCGAGGTCTTCCCAAGGTCATGGAGGAAGAGGCCCAGAAGCACGATGTCCCGGTTCAGTCGCTCGTAGTGGGGCAGCATTGCATCGGCGCACGTCATCAACTGGAGCGTGTGCTCAAGAAGCCCGCCAATCCAGGCGTGGTGCACGTGCATTGCTGCCGGCGCCACGCGAAAGCGGCCCATCAGTTCTTCGTCGGCCAGATAGGCATCGGCCAGCGCACGGGCGGCAGGATGATCCAGCGATCCGAGCAGGCTGCGCACCTGCGAAAACATCTCGTCGATGTCGTTGCGAGTACTGGGCAGCAGGTCGGTCAACTCATCGGCTGATGGTTCGTGTGGCCAGATCTCGTTGATCTTGATCTGCAACTGCTCGTTGAAGATCTCCTGCATGCCCTCGACCCCGACGAACCCGGTCGACTTGATGTCGGCCATGGCCCCGGCGTCAAACTGCCACTGGCGACCGGGAGCCTCGCCGGTTGAGTCGCGGAGGATGCACTTGAGAAACGGATCGCCGTTTCGGGTCGTTCCGACCTGGGGATTGATTAACGCGTACACGCCGTGCACGAATCCCTGGCCCGTCATGGACGCGACCGTCGTGCGCCCCATCGTCTCGCCGCCCGTTGCCATCCCCCTAGTCTACGGCGGCCCGGTCATCACCGGCGCCAATCCCGGCGATTGCCTCCGGGATCAACGGCAGCAGGTCACTGGCGAGCATCCCGCGGTCTCCACCGCGCTGCGCCCAGCTTCGGCCGGCCATCGCGTGCACGCGCACGGCGATGCGCGCAGCATCCATCAGGCGCGCCGTCCCGTCCTGCAGGTACTGTGCAACCAGGCCTCCGATTGTGCCCGCAAGCACGTCGCCGCTTCCACCGGTGGCCAGTTCCACGCCGCCGCCGTGTTCCTCGAACACCTCGACGCCGTCGCTGATGGCAGTCACGTCGCTCTTGAGCACGACGATGCACCCGAGCCGTTGCGCCATGGCCGCGGCGGCAGCCGCTCGATCAGTTGGATCGGCATCGACACCCACCGCCGCTGCGAGCCGCCGGTACTCGCCCACGTGCGGCGTCGCGACGATTGGCGCGACAAGTTCCCCGGGACCATCCTCGAGCGAGGCCAAGGCGTTGAGGCCGTCGGCGTCCAGGATGACTGGTCGATCCGGCCGCGAGACGAGGGCGGCGACGAGTTGTTGCTGGGGCCACTGTGCGCCGAGCCCAGGTCCGAGCACCAGACAGCGGCAATTGCTGGCCTTCTCGTCAAGGACCTCAAGTGCCGCGCTGGGTGCGATCTGTCCGTCGCCATCCACTGGAAGTGCGATGCCCGTCGCAACCGGGGCTGCGGCCAGCGCCGCTGCCAGCAGCGGCTCGGGCATGCCCAGCATCGCCAGACCGCAGCCGCTACGAAGAGCCGCCAACGCCGCCAGCGCCGGCGCCCCGATCATGACGTCGCCGTCTCCGCGGTGACCGCCGATGACGCAGACACTTCCAAAGACACCCTTGTGTCCGTCCGCTGGCCTCGGCGGCAGCGACGGAAGATCGCTCACGGCGCAGAGTCCAGGATCTCGACCTCGAGGTTTCCCATGATGCCCATCATCGCGGCCATGTCTCCTCCCAGAGACGCATCGCTCAGCGCGGTGGTCCCGGTGGCGATGTGGCCCGCGCTGAATCGCACAGGCAGGGTCGCATCGAGATCCATCCACTTCCCGTCGATGAGCGCCTGCGACCACATGTGCCAGCCGAAGCGACCGGTCTTGTCGATGAGGTCCGGGATGTACACCATCCCGATGGCCGCTCGAGATGGGATGCCATCGGCGCGCAGCAGCGCGCAGAGCAGCACGCTGTGCTCACTGCAGTCGCCCTTTCGGTTGACGGCGGTCGAGGACGCCGATGCAAATCCGGTCCCCAGATCCTTCGCGTCCACGAAGTTGTAGACGAACGATCGCATGGCCTCCGCCCGGTCCACCGTTGTCGCGCCAGCCTGCAGCCGCCTCGTCGCCCGCTCTGCAAGCTGCCGGATCAGCAGATCACTCGAGTCGCACATGGCGGTCGCCGTCGTGTAGGTAGCGTCGGTCTGCTCTGCGGGAGTAGCCGGGTGTGGATCGTCTATGTCGACCTCCAGGAGCACGCCATCCGGCTTGGCAGTCGCTCGTTGCGCACCAATCGTCGGGATGTCCAGCAACGTCCCGTCCTTCGTGCGAAGCCGCATGGACAGCGTCCGCTGGGCGAAGCCCCCGGGGATGGGCTTGTCGGGCGCCACGAGCATCGTCAGCATGAGCTCGGGTACATCGGTCACGACTTGACGTGCATTCGCCTCGGTGGTCAACGCCTGACGGATGGCGCCGAATCCCGCGTTGACGGTCGACTCGGCGCTGATGCCATCCTCCGTGTACGCCTCGGAACTCGCCACCGGCATGCGATCGTTGACAACGGTCCAGATCGAGACCGGCGTCGACTCGCCGAACACGTCGCGTGTCCCTTCACCGCTGCGCGACATCACGATGGTGATGGGCTTCGTGCCCAAGTCCGGGGAGAGCGTTCGGAAGGTGATCTCGTTGGCCTTCTCGAGCTGGCTTCGCACATAGGCCCGTGACTCGTTTGGCGTCAGCCAGTCTCCGTCAGGGAGGGGTGCGGTCGACTGATGTTCGCTGGCGCCGGAGGTGGTCGTGATCACCAGTTCAGTGTCCTCGAACTCCCACAGGGAGTCGGTCGCCATCCCATTGAGTACTTGGCGTGTCAGCGCTGAGATTGGATCGCCGTCATGCGTCTCCAGGAAGATCATGGTCACAACGATCTCCATCTCGTTGCTTGCGCGGGCAATCTTCATGGTTTGCTCAAATGTGCTCCGCACATGCTGATCGTCGCGCTCGACGAACTTCCGCGACCATCCGACGCGGTCGCCACCAAGCTCCACGCTGTACCAGTTGTCCTCGACCATCGTCCAGTCCGCAGAGGCGGTGGCGACCAGAAGCAGCAGGCAACAGGCGCGGGCAAGCAATCGCATCATTCGTCTCCCTGATGGGCCGGTCGAAGCAACGGGAACAAGATCACATCGCGGATCGAGGCGCTGTTGGTCATTAGCATCACTACGCGATCCACGCCGACTCCCAGGCCGCCGGCCGGTGGCATTCCTACCCGTAGGGCCTCAATGAAGTCCTCGTCGAGCGCCCGGAAGGCCGATGCCTCGGCATCGGCACCAGCCAACTGTTCGGTGAAGCGAGCGAGTTGCAGGTCGGGGTCATTGAGTTCCGTGTAGGCGTTGGCAATCTCCATCCCCGCCACGAACAGTTCCCAACGATGGCTCAGCGAAGCGTCGTCGACATGCGGCCTCGTCAGCGGGGAAATTGCAGCCGGGTAGTCCGTCACGAAGGTCGGTCGAGCAGGATCCAAGCATTCCTCTGCCTTCGCATCGAAGAGTGCATCAACCAGCAACCAGTGGTCCCTCCCCGCAGCGTCCTCGATGCCGGCTTCCTTGGCCGCGGCACCGACGGCGGACTCGTCCCCCATCGCGAAACCAAGCCCTCGCTCGAAGAGATCCGCGTAGGTCGTGCAGTCGAAGCGCTGGGCGTAGTCGACGACGACCTCGCCAAAAGGAAGGGTAGATGGATCTCCCGTCACGGTCGCCGCAGCACGCACCAGATCCTCGGTGAGTGCTCGCATCGTCTGGCAGTCGCCGAACGCCTCGTACGCCTCGAGCATCGTGAACTCGGGGTTGTGTCGACGGTCGATGCCCTCGTTTCGGAAGTTCCGGTTGATCTCGTAGACGCGGCGCATGCCGCCGACAAGCAGCCGCTTGAGGTAGAGCTCAGGTGCAATCCGCAGAAAGAGTTCCATGTCCAACGCGTTGTGGTGCGTGACGAACGGACGGGCCGCGGCACCCCCGGCCACCGGCTGCATCATGGGCGTCTCCACCTCGAGGAATCCCCGATCGTCCATGAACTGCCGCATTGCGGTGACGATGCGAGAACGGGCCTTGAAGGTCTCGATCGTGTCTGGGTTGGCGTACATGTCGACGTAGCGATGGCGAGCACGGAGCTCCGGGTCGCTGAGCCCGTGAAACTTCTCCGGTGGTGGCGACAGTGACTTGCAGTGCAACTGCAGTTCGGTTGCCCAGACGCAGACCTCGCCGCGCTGTGTGGCCCCGATCGGGCCCTGCGCCACGACGATGTCGCCGTAGTCAAGCTTGGATGCCAGCTTGAACTGGGCCTCTGGAAGATCACCCTTCGAGCAGCTCACCTGTAGGTCTCCGCTGTCGTCTCGCAGTACCAGGAAGACAAGCTTGCCCATCACGCGATGCTGCACACAGCGACCGGCCACCAGCGCCGATGGTCGACCGTCGTCGCCGCCATCAGCAAACGTCGCGTGCGCCGCCTCGTCGAAGGCGGCTCGCGCCTCGGCCAGCGGCATGATGCCGTCCACGCGATGCCCCCACGGGTCGATTCCCATGTCATCTCGCCACCGCTCGAGCTTCTGTCGCCGGGCGGCGACCAGCGTCGACTCGTCCACCGATGTTCGCGCGTCTTTCATCGCGGGTAGGATGGTAACTTCGATGGGGACAAGCGGCGACAGCGCGCAGCAGTTCACGGGCGTTGCCATGATCACGGGCGCAAGCAGCGGGATCGGCGCGGCGACCGCGCGTCGTCTTGCCCCCACGGCAGCGGGCCTTGTGCTGGTTGCCCGCCGCGAGGATCGCCTCCAGGCGCTGTGCGATGAGCTTGAGTGCGACGTACAGGTGGCCGCATGCGACGTTCGGGACGCCGACGCCCTGGTATCGACGGCTGCAGCTGCCATTGATCACCTTGGCGGGATCGACGCCTTGGTCAATAACGCCGGGATCATGCCAATCGCCTCCTTTGCCTCCCTGCCCCTCGAGGACTGGAACGCCACCATCGACACCAATGTGAAGGGCGTGCTCAACGGCATTGCAGCCGTCCTGCCCCACATGCTTGAGCGGGGCACTGGCCACATCATCAATGTCAGTTCCCTCGCCGGTCGCCGAAATTTTCCGGGGGCAGCCGTCTACTGCGGCACCAAGCATGCCGTGCACGCCATCAGCGAGGGACTTCGAAGTGAACTCAGTGAGCGAACCGCGCGTGATGGAAACACGATTCGCGTCACCGTCATCGCGCCGGGCATCGTTCGCACGGAGCTGGTGGACTCCATCACGGACGACCGATCGCGACAGCGCGTTCAGGAACTGTATGACACGTTCGAGGAGCCGCTGGTGGGTGACGACATCGCTGCAACCATTGCCATGGCCCTCATGTCCCCCACCCACATGGAGATCTCGGAACTGGTCGTGCGCCCAGTGAGACAGGTGCCCTGACCATGAGCAACATCAAGCGCATTGGAATCCTCACCGGCGGCGGTGACTGCCCCGGGCTCAATGCCGTGATTCGCGGCATCGGAAAGACGGCAATTCACCAGTTCGGGCTCGAGGTGATGGGCGTGCGTGACGGGTTCGCCGGCCTGATCGAGGACCGCGTCGAGCCGCTGGACTTCGCGCGCCTCTCGGGAATTCTCACCCGCGGCGGAACGATCCTTGGCACGAACAACCGGAGCAACCCGACCCACTATTGCGAGTCGCGCGATGACGAGGGGAATCTCGTCTATGTCAATGCCGTGGATCGCTGCGCCGCGACGATCGAGCGTCATGGCATTGACATCCTCTTCGTCGTCGGCGGTGACGGGACCTTCACATGCGCAGAGTCGCTCGTGGACTGTGGCGTTCCATGCGTGGGCGTACCCAAGACCATTGACAACGACATCTATGGCACCGATCTGACCGTCGGATACGCCTCCGCGGCGCGGATCGGCACGATGGCGCTCGATCGGCTGCACTCGACGGCCGACAGCCACCACCGGGTCATGGTCTGCGAGCTGATGGGCCGCAATGCCGGCTGGCTGACGCTCGCCTGCGGCTTGGCCTCCGGCAGCGACGTCATTCTGATCCCCGAGATCCCCTTTGACATGGATGTCCTCTGTCGTTTCGTGGAGGAACGCCGCGACGGCGCTGCGGGATTCTCAATTGTGGCCTGCGCCGAGGGCGCACGGCCCATCGACGGCACGCAGGTGATTGACCGAGTCGACGAGACGAGCCCGGATCCGATTCGACTCGGCGGCATCGGTCGTCAGGTCGCCAACGCCATCGAGCAGCGCACCGGCATCGAGACTCGCACAACGGTACTGGGACATGTGCAACGCGGCGGCGAGCCAGCTTCCTCGGATCGCGTACTGGCGATGACATTCGCGACGCGGGCAGTCGCGCTGGCCATGGAAGGTGGCGTCAACCAGATGGTGGTGCTGCGCGACGGGCACGTTGCCACGCAGCCAATCGCAGACGCTGCAAACCGGCAGCGGCTGGTTCCACCTGAAAATGGGTTCCTTCGTGCCGCTCGCGCAGTTCGGACCTGCTTCGGCGACGAGGCCTAGACGCCCGCCTCTGCGGCTGCCAGCACCAACTGCGACGCCTCGACGAGAGAGGGAGCGAACGCTGTCGGCTCCACGCGGTCGTTCGTGCGATCCGCTGCGGTGAGCCAGATCGTTCGGCACCCGGCGGCGATCCCGGCCTCGATGTCGCGATCCTGATCGCCGATCATCCAGCTTGCCTCAAGATCGATGTCGAGTTCCTTGGACGCCGCCAGCAACATGCCCGGCCGCGGCTTGCGCCAGTCGTGATCCGCGGTCCACTGGGCAATCGGACCGTCCGGGTGGTATGGACAGTGGTACCAGCGATCAATCGGGCAGCGGCCGGCGTCCTGCTCGATGCAGGCCTCGACGCGCGCGTTGACGGCGACAATGTCCTCCTCGGTGAAGGCGCCTCTTGCCACCCCGGCCTGATTGGTCACCACCACCAATGTCCAGCCCGCATCTGCGAGGTCGACGATCGCCCCTGCAGCCCCGGCCAGCAAGGCCACGCCATCGGGATTCCCCAGATCGCCGAGGTTGTCGATGATGGTTCCGTCGCGGTCCAGGAATACTGCTCGTCGCACCCACCTAGAATAGCCCCCCTTAGCCGTGGCCATCCCTCCAGACACCACGCACCTTGTCATCCTGTGCCCTTCTTGGCTCGGGGATGTCGTCATGGCGCGCGTCGCCTGGCACGCCGCGAGGGCACTCCTGCCCGAAGCTCGGATCACGGCCGCCATCCGGCCGCATCTGGCGCCCCTGCTTGCGGACGTAGTCGAGCTTGATGCGATCGAGCCACTTGACACGCGGCCGCTGATGGCCGCCGCCCGTCGACTTCGATCGCTGGACGCTGACGCCGTCCTGCTGCTGCCCAACAGCTTTCGATCGGCCGCAGTCGCAGCGCTGGCCCGCATTCCCTGGCGCGGCGGATATCGCCGTGATGGTCGCTCCTGGATGCTCACCGACGGCGTCGACGTGCTCGGCGAGCCTTCGCCCATGCCTACACGGGCGTACTACGCGCACCTCTGCGACGAACTGATCGGCGCAGGCCACTTCAAGAATGGCGCGTCGTTTACGGTGAGCGACGAGCGACGGCAATTGGCTCTCGCTCATCTCGGTGGCGCCACCTCGCCAGTCGTGCTCCTGGTGCCCGGGGCGAGCAAGGCTTCCAAGCGCTGGCCCGCGGAGCGATTCGCGGCGGTCGCCGATGGACTTCATGACCTGCACGGCGCGTCCTGCTGCATTGTTGCCGCACCCGGCGAGGCACATCTCGCCGCCGCAGTGCAGGACGCGGCCCAGACGCCGCTGCTGGATCTCTGCGCGGCGGATCTGTCCCTGGACCTGCTGCCCGCGCTCATTGAGCAGGCGGATCTGGTCGTCACCAATGACACGGGCCCTCGTCACCTCGCCCACGCTCTGGGCACGGCGGTCGTCACGATGCACGGCCCGACCGACCTGCGTTGGACGCGGTGCACAGCCGCCGCGGACTACGCGGTACTTGGAGATCCATTTCTTCCCGAGGAGCTGGTTGCCGATGCGCACCCTGCGCGATGCGACATCGATCGCATTCCAGTCGCCGATGTTCTGGCCGTGGCCAGCGCAGCGCTCGAGGACTAGTCGCCGATCCGCGGTTCCTCGCCGTGCCGCAGGCGCGCGATGTTCTCACGGTGCTTGACAAACACGAGCACGGCAAGTGCCGAAGTCACCGCAAGCGGAGGCCAGCCGCTGGAGAGCCGATCTCCCAACGATGCGTCACCGTCGAGGGTGAGCATTGAAAGCCACGCCAATGGAAGCGCGGCAGCGGCGGCCATGCTCGCCACCGACACCGTCCGCCATAGCGTCACGGTCAGCATCCAGATGACCACAGCCACGCACACTGGCAGGGTCAGCAGCGGCCAGGTTGCAGCAAGCGCTCCGAGCGTCGTTGCCACGCCCTTGCCACCCCCCAATCGCAGCCACGGGGAGTACATGTGCCCGGCCACGGTCGCCATCGCCACCAGTAACCACCATGACTGGTCTCCGACCGGCATTGATGAGGCGTCCATTCCCACCAATCCTGAGAAGCGGCCGACGACGATCACCGGAACGGCACCCTTGGCCACATCCAACAGGAAGCACACCAGCCCGAGTGGAGCGCCAAGCACCCGCCACACGTTCGTCGCGCCGATGTTGCGAGATCCCTCCTGCCGTATGTCCACACCCCGGGCGCAGCTGATGAGCACCCCGAAGGGAATGCCACCGATCAGGTAGGCGACAGCGGTACAGACAGTCCAGCCAAGAGGATCCATCGCCATGGATGCTACCAAGGGGCCATGATCGCAAGCACCGCCACCAGCCCCAGCCGAAGGTCCACGATCGTCCGGAGGTCGCCGCCTAGCAGCCAGGGCAGCGGCAGCGTCGCCAGCAGCAGCCAGCCGATGGTCGCCTGGCCACATGCAGCCAGCGCCGGCGCGGCGATCGCGTGCAGGACGATCGCCACCATCCAGGTGCGACGCCCTCCAAGTGTCATGACCAGTGTGCGCACGGACGCTGCTCTGTCGTGATCCACGTCCGCCAGGTCGCAGAGCAGGGCATCGGCCACCACCACCGCCAATAGCGCCGCGGCAGTGATGCCCGTCACTGCATCGAGCCTCGCAGACGACAGCGCAAGAGCCAGGGCGGTGATTGCCGCGGCCACGCACAGTGGCTTGCAAGTCGCGACGCGTCGCAGCGGCCAGGGGCCGCGGCCATAGGCGCCGATGCCCGCGAGCGCGCCGACTACCAGCATCGGTGCCCATGGATCATGCATCGCGAGCGTGATCGCCGAGGCGATCGCAGCGCAGACCGCCACGACCAGTGCGCCGCGCAGAGTAGCTGTCGACGGGGGGCGACCCCCGGCTCGATGCAGGAGGTAGATGCTTGCCCCAAGCAGCCCCGCGCCGCCGATGGCACCAAGTTCGATAGATTCATTGAGCGCATGCTGCATCAACAGCACCACTGCAGCCGCGTAGAGGGCAGGAGGCACGCCCATGCGAATGATCCACGCCATCGCGGGCATGCTACGGGTACAATGTCCCCCTTCGAGATGCCGGACCTCGATCGATACAACTCACCGCTCAGCGGCCGCTACGCCTCGGAGGCAATGCAGGCCATCTGGTCGCCGCGTCGGCGGTACACCACGTGGCGGCGACTGTGGCTTGCCCTGGCCGAATCCCAGGCTCAATTGGGTCTCGACATCAGTCCGGAGCAGCTCTCGCAGTTACGGGCCCACGTCGAGGACATCGATCTGGAGGCAGCCGCGGCCTACGAGCAGAAACTGCGACATGACGTCATGGCCCATGTCCACGTGCTGGGCGACCAAGCACCGGCGGCCCGGCCGATCATCCACCTTGGGGCCACCAGCCAGTACATCAACTGCAATACCGAGCTCCTGCAGGTGCGGGACGCCCTCACGCTGATCGCCGCCAAGACGGCTGCCGTCATCGATGCTCTGGGCACGTTCTGCGCGACATGGAGAGACACGCCCACCCTGGGGCTCACTCACTATCAGCCTGCGCAGCCCACGACCGTGGGCAAGCGAGCCACGCTCTGGGCGCAGGACCTGGCACTGGGACTCGAGGATCTCGAGCATCGCATTGACACGCTGCGATTTCGCGGCGTGCGCGGCGCAACAGGCACGCAGGCATCGTTCCTCGATCTGTTCGAGGGTGACGCCGAGAAAGTCGAGCAGCTTGACATGCTCGTCACCGAGAAGATGGACTGGCCCGCCGACCGCCGCTACGCCGTCACGGGTCAAACCTACCCGCGCGTCGTTGATGCGCAGGTGCTCTCGGCGCTTGCGGCGATCGCCGCGGCGACACACAAGTGCGCCACGGACCTGCGGCTGCTTTGCAGCCTCGGTGAGATTGAGGAACCGATCGAGCAGACGCAGATCGGTTCAAGCGCGATGCCCTACAAGCGAAACCCGATGCGATGCGAGCGGATCTGTTCGCTGGCCCGCTACGTCATGTGCCTCCCGCAGAGCGCCCTTGACACTGCAGCCACGCAGTGGATGGAGCGGACACTCGATGACTCGGCTAATCGACGCATCGTGCTGCCCGAAGCGTTCCTCGCGCTCGACGGCGTGCTCGACGTACTTCGAAACGTAGCATCCGGGATGGTCGTGCACGAGGCGACGGTGGCCGCCAACCTCGCCGCGCATATGCCCTTCCTGGCCACCGAGCGGATGCTCATGGAAGCGGTCCGGAATGGCGCAGATCGCCAGGACGCGCACGAGGTCATCAGGCGCCACGCCCACGAGGTTGCCCTGACGATTCGCGATCAGGCTGCGCCAAACGACCTCCTGGAGCGGTTGGCGAGCGAGCCGCTGTTTGCTGGAGTCGACACGACCGCCGCGATGAACCCGGCGGGATTCGTCGGTCGAGCGCCCACGCAAGTCGACGCGTTCCTCGCAGACATCGTCGAGCCGATCCGCGACCGCTACGCGTCGGGTACTCCCGACACGGTCGAATTGCGGGTCTAGGCGCGAGAATCTGGGCAAAAAGACCGTACGAAACCCGAATATGTGCGGGTTTTCTGCTCTCAATTGCCTCGGAAGGCCCATCTGACCGATAAACAGTGCATCCTGAGGCCGCGAGGTGTGATCACCCCGCGTAGAGACCGCGAATCCACGATTCCGACCAATCGAGAGGACAGACCTATGGAAGCATATGACCGCCTGGTACAGCTCGTGAGCGAAGTGGCGGACGACGTGGCCAAGTGCGAGGGTGGCAACAAGGCCGCCGGCACCCGCGTCCGCAAGGCCATGCAAGCCGTCAAGGCTGCAGCGCAGGATGTCCGCAAGGACGTGCTGGGCATGCGGACCGACAGTGGCGGCGGTGGTGGTGGTGGTGGCGAAGCGGCCGGCGGCGGCTGGTAACCCACACTCCTCATCCGCACGAGGGCCCGTGGCGACGCGCAGGCGACGCTCGGGCCCTCGTGCTGTAGGCTCCCGGCGCTGCCGTGGCCATCGAACCACTCATCGACCTGTCAACGATCGATCTCACTGCCACCGCGGTGTCGGAGGAGGAGATCGGCACACTCAACGCGCAGTGCGGGCACATGCGCCAACTCGATCGCGTCGTGTGGCTCAACGATGACAGATCGATCGCCGTGGGAGTCAAGCAGGTCCACGACGACGAGTTTTGGGTGGAAGGTCACATTCCCGGGCGGCCCCTGCTGCCGGGCGTGCTCCTGATCGAGGCCGCCGCGCAACTCAGCTGCATCCTCTTTCGCAAGAAAGGCGGCGATACGCACTTCCTGGGCTTCACTCGCTGCGACGAGTGCTCGTTTCGCGGCCAGGTCGTGCCTGGCGACACGCTCGTGCTCGTGAGCGTCGAGCGAAAGTTCCAGCGAAGGCGCTTCGTGTGCGACAGCCAAGGCTTCGTCAACGGTGAGCTGGTGGTCGACTTGAAGATCACCGGCATGCAGATGTGATGGATCCCCATCCCTTAGTGTGCGCGCCGCTGATTGTGCCCAAGGTGTGGGGCGGCCGACGCCTCTCCCAGTGGGGAAAGGACCTGCCGCCCGACACCGATGTAGGTGAGTCGTGGGAGATCGCGGATCTGCCCGAGCGCGTTGAGCGGGGCCGATCAGTCATTTCAGCAGGTCCGCTTGCTGGTCAGACGCTGCGCGATGCGATCACGGCGAACCACGAGGCGATCATGGGTACTGCGACGCTGGTAAATGACGGCTTTCCGCTGCTGGTGAAGTTTCTCGACGCCGCAACCCACCTCTCGCTCCAGGTACACCCCGACGAGGAATACGCCGCGGCCCACGAGGACGCCTACCTCAAGAGCGAGGCGTGGGTGATCCTCGAAGCCGAGGTGGGAAGCGTCATCTTCCGAGGACTCAAGGAAGGCGTCGCGGAAGCCGACCTGCGGGCGGCGATCACCGCCAATTGCGTCGAGGACGTCCTGAATGCCGTCGAGGTCACACCCGGCGAGTGCTACTGGCTGCCCAGCGGAACCTGCCACGCGCTGGGCGGCGGCGTCCTCGTGGCCGAGGTCCAGACGCCCAGCGACACCACCTTCCGGCTCCATGACTGGGGCCGCGAGGGCCGCGCCATGCACCTCGAAGCAGCCATGGAGTGCATCCACTGGGGACCGCCGCCGCCGGTCGTCGCCGAACGTCCACTGGCCAGCGGAGATCTGCTGACCACGCCTCTGGCGACGACGAGTGACTTCACGATCGAGCGCATCGCAGCCATGGCTGCGACCGTGTTGGAACTTGTCGTGGATGAGGCGCCCGCCGTACTCATGGTGACCGAGGGATCCGGCGTCGTCCGAAGCGACGGGCCGGTACCGACGCTCGATGCTCCGCGAGGCACGACCATCCTCGTTCCGGCGTCGCTGCAGGGCGCGCAACTGGACCTCGAGGAAGGCGCATCGGTCTTGCGCATTGATCTTCCCAGTCAACAGCGACTGGCGTGACCCTCAGGCCGTGATGTCAACGGTGCGACCGACAGCGAGGCGCGTAGCGGCCTCGATGCGGTCAGCGGCGCGGGCGTAGAGTTGCAGCGGAGCCATGTCCTGCACGGCAATGCCGTCGAACGTCACCACTCCTGGAACATTGGCGGCGACGAGCGATCCAACACCCGCCGCGGCGCTCGGCACGGGAGCAAGGCCAGAAGTGGCCTGTGCCGCCGCAAACGGGATCGGTCCTTCAATCTGCATGGTTCAAGCGTACCCGCTTCATCCCCGGTCCCGCAAGGCGATCCCCGTACAGATCGCCTCCCACCACCGCGGACACTCTGCATCGACGCTTTGGGCGGCCATCCTTGAGCCGATAACCATTGCACCGGCGCGATTGTCGTCAATCAGTACGCCTTGGCCCAGGCCACCCGCCGATCGCTGTCGCCGCCGCTGAAGGGGCAGGTACCGGCATCGGCGTCGGCCTCGAGGGGAATCACACGCAGGGTCACTCCCAGATCCGCCTTGATTGCAGCCTCGGTCTTGGCGTCGCCGGCCCAGTGGGTCCAGGCGAACCCGGTGCCGCCGCCTTCAAAGTGCGCGGCGAAGGCCTCGCGATCGTCCATCATGTGCGTGTCGGCCTCAACGCGCTTACGTGCGCGCTGCAGCATCCCCTCCTGCATGTCGTCAAGGATCGTCGTGATCTGCTCCATGAGCGTCTCTCTTGGCCCGGACTCCTTGTCCTTGTGCCCGCGATCGCGGCGGCCCATGAAGACCGCGTCGTCGGCCATGTCCCGCGGGCCGACCTCGAGGCGGATCGGAATGCCGCGCTTGATCCAGCTCCAGACCTTCTCGCCGCCGCGCATATCACGCTCGTCGATCTCGACCTCGATCGATCGGCCGTGGTAGTTGAGAACACCCAGGTCCGCAGCCAGCTTGTGGCAGTAGTTTCGAACGGCCTCCGGGTCGTCGGCCTTGAACGTGATGGGCAGGATGACGACGTGCGCCGGCGCGATGCGCGGCGGCAGCGCCAGGCCATCGTCATCGGCGTGGGTCATGACGAGCCCGCCGATGAGGCGCGTCGAGACTCCCCAGCTGGTCGTCCATGCGAAGGCGCGCTTCCCTTCCTCGTCCTGGAACTGGATGTTCTGCGCTCGGGCGAAGTTCTGACCAAGGAAGTGTGATGTCCCCGCCTGTAGCCCCTTGCCATCCTGCATGAGCGCCTCGATGGCCCAGGTGTCAATCGCACCGGGGAACCGCTCCGCCTCGCTCTTGGTGCCCACGAGAACGGGCATCGCGAGGGTCCCCTCGGAGAAGTCGCGATAGATGTCGAGAATCTGTAGTGCCTCGGCCCGGGCCTCCTGCTCGGTGGCGTGGGCAGTGTGTCCCTCCGGCCAGAGGAACTCTGTGGTCCGCAGGAAGAGCCGCGTCCGCATCTCCCAACGCATTACGTTGGCCCATTGGTTGATCAGCAGCGGCAGGTCGC
>CAZKTE010000002.1:0-7149 GCA_964555625.1 uncultured Isosphaeraceae bacterium
TCAAGGCGGTCATGAACGAGGTCCGCCGCGCAAAGAACATCATCCTCTTCATCGACGAGCTGCACACGCTCGTGGGCGCAGGCGGCGCCGAGGGCGCCATCGACGCATCCAACGTGCTCAAGCCTGCCCTGTCGCGCGGCGAGATCCAGTGCATCGGCGCCACGACCTTCGACGAGTACCGCAAGTACATCGAGAAGGACACCGCCCTTGAGCGCAGATTCCAGTCGATCACGGTCGATCCACCCAGCGACGAGGACACGGTCGAGATCCTCAAGGGACTTCGGAACTGCTACCAGGACCACCACCGCGTGGAGATTACCGACGGGGCCATTCGCAGCGCCGTGGAACTCTCGAACCGATACATCGCCGCACGCGTCCAGCCCGACAAGGCCATCGACGTGATTGACGAGGCCGGCGCACGCGTGCGCCTCAAGTCCATGACCAAGCCGCCGTCACTGGCGGACCTCGAGGCCAATCTCGAGATGCTCAAGGTCAAGAAGGACGAGGCCGTCAAGAACGCCGACTACGAAACCGCCGCGTCGCTGCGCGATGAGGCCGAGCAGCTGCGCAAGGAGAAGGACGACATCCAGAAGTCCTGGCGCGAGAAGATGAACGAGGTCAACGGCCTCGTCGACGAGGACGTCATCGCCGAGGTCGTCTCGAAGATGACCGGCGTTCCACTCACCCGCCTCGAGGAGGCTGAGTCCGAGCGGCTGCTGCAGCTTGAGGACGAACTGCACAAGACCGTCATCAGCCAGCACGACGCGATCCAGCAGGTGGCCCGCGCCATCCGCAAGGCCCGTAGCGGCCTCAAGGACCCCAACCGCCCGATGGGCTCCTTCCTCTTCCTCGGACCGACCGGCGTGGGCAAGACGCTGCTGGCCAAGGCGCTGGCGGAGTTCATGTTCGGCGACCAGGACGCCCTCGTGTACCTGGACATGTCCGAGTACATGGAGAAGCACACCGTCTCTCGACTTGTCGGCGCGCCTCCCGGCTACGTCGGCTACGAGGAGGGTGGCCAGCTTACGGAGAAGATCCGTCGTCGTCCCTACGCCGTCGTGCTCTTCGACGAGGTGGAGAAGGCGCACACCGATGTCTTCAACATGCTGCTGCAGATCATGGAGGAAGGCCGGCTGACGGACTCCTTCGGGCGGCACGTGGACTTCCGGAACACCGTCCTGATCCTCACGTCCAACATCGGTGCCGACCTCATCAAGGGCGGCCAGTCCTTCGGCTTCGGAAAGCGAGAGGACGTCCCGGACTACGAGCGGCTCAAGATGCAGTTGACCAGCGAAACCGAGAAGTACTTCCGGCCGGAGTTCATCAACCGTCTTGACGACGTCATCGTCTTCCGATCGCTGACCAAGGACGATCTGTACGAGATCATCGACATCGAGCTTGCCAAGGTCGCCTCGCGTCGGCGGGCCCAGAAGAGCGCCCTCGTGCTCGATCAGGTGGCTAAGGGCTTCCTCATCGAGAAGGGCTACAACCCCGACTTCGGCGCGCGACCTCTGCGTCGCGCTCTGAGCTCCTTCATCGAGGACCCCCTCGCCGAGGGCCTGCTCGCTGGCGATTACAAGGAAGGTGCGAAGATCGAGGTCACCCACAAGGAGGGTGACGACCACCTCTTCTTCACCAGCAGCGGCAAGCCTGCCAAGAAGACCAAAAAGAAGACTTCAAAGAAGAAGGCCAAGGCCGCTTCGACGGACGGCTGAGACGCACTCAAGTGAACGGGCACGGCGCCTCGAACGTCATGGGCGCTGCCGAGCCTGGGTGGACGATCGACAATGACAACGCATGGAGCATGAGACGAACGGCCATCGCCTGTTGCTCCCGCTGCGCGTAGAGGTCATCGCCGAGGATTGGGTGGCCGATCTCCCTCAGGTGCAGCCGCAACTGATGTGAGCGGCCCGTCAGCGGACGCAGTTCAAGCATCGCTCGATCCTCGCGGCGTTCAAGGACGCGCCAGTCGGTCCGTGCCGCCCTGCCCTGCTCGCAGTCAATCATCTGCCGCGGCGGGTCGTCGAGGTCCTTTCGAATCGGCAGCTCGATGCGGCCCGCGTCCTGCTCGGGGCACCCGGCGACGATCGCGAGGTAGACCTTTGAGACCTCGCGGTCGTGGAACTGGCGGCTCAACTCGCGGTGGGACGCAGCGTCGCGGGCCATGACCAGGACCCCGGACGTGTCGCGATCGAGGCGATGGACGATTCGCGCGCCGAGACACACGGCCGCAACGCGTGATGCCACGCAGTCGGCCTTCTCCGGGCCGATGCCCGGCACGGACAACAGCCCCGTGGGCTTGTCCAGGACGACGATCCGCTCGTCCTCGTGGAGCACCGGCACAGCGCCCGCGTCGTCGTCGGGCCTATCATGGCGTGTTCCCACTGCCGTTGATTCACCCATGGCATTCGATTCTACGATCCCGCTGCTGCTTTCTCTGCTCATCGGCCCCGGGCACATGGACCACGTGGCCCTCGAGGAGCCGCTGCGCCTCACGGACCCGACCCGCTTCGCAAAGGCCGGCGAAGCGTACTTCGATCCCGACGGGCGTCGCATAATCTTCCAGGCAATCGAGCATCCCGCCGACGGGAGCGAGCCTGAGGAGATCTACGCGATGTTCCTGGGCACGCTCGCCTTCGACGAGGCAGGCGCGGTCATCGGCCTCGATCGCATCACCCAACTCTCGCCGCCGCGGTCCGCCAACACCTGCGGGTGGTTCCATCCCGACAATGACGACATCGTGCTCTTCGCGACCACGATGTCGCCGCCAAGGCCCGGGAAAGTCCCCGGGTATCAGCGCGACACGGGTCGCTATCGCTGGATGTTTCCGCCGGGCATGGACATCGTCGCAGCCCGCCTCGCAGAGGACGGCACCGTCATCTCCTTCAACCCGCTCACCTCGGACAGCAACCACTACATCGCCGAGGGATCCTGGAGCGGCGACGGCCGTCACCTCCTCTACTGCTCCCTTGAGAGCGGCGACGGTGACATCTACTGCAAGGACCTGGTCTCCGGGGAGTCACACCTGCTGGTGGGCGCCGCCGGGTACGACGGAGGACCCTTCTTCTCGCCCGACGGTCGAAGAGTCACCTATCGCAGCGATCGTCGCGGCGACCACCTGCTGCAGATCTTCGTCGCGGACCTGATCTTCAACGAGCAGGGCACGATCGTCGGTACAGACAACGAGGTGCAACTCACCGACAACTCCCACGTCAACTGGTGTCCCTTCTGGCATCCCTCTGGGACGTACCTGGTCTACGCCACCAGCGAGCTCGGTCATGAGAACTATGAGATCTTCGCCGTCAGCGTCGGCGAGGAGACGCCGAGGAGACGCCGCATCACGCAGTCCCCGGGCTTCGACGGGCTCCCGGCCTTCGATGCCGCCGGTCGCTGGATGATGTGGACGAGCAAGCGCGACGGCACGAGCCAACTGTGGATCGCCCCACTGACTGCCAGGGAGCACCCGTGAGGCGGCTGCTTGCGCTGGGTCTTCCGGTGCTCATCCTGGCCTGTTCGACCTACACGATCGAGCACCGAAAACGCTCCTCCTGGGAGGTGGCGATGGACCGCACGCTCCCGATGGAAGTCGTGCGCGATGACGGGACTATTGTGCGCTACAGCACGAACGGTGGATCGGCCAGCAGGTTGACGCAGGAGTACCTCGACTCCCTTGACCTGCGCAGCGAAGACGAGGTGACAGGCGAGGTCACGCTGCGGGCGGTCCTGCCCGAGCACCTGCTGCAGCACCTGCTGTCCTGCCTGCGCGACCGGAACTGGGACCTCGTGCATGGCCAGCTCATCAGCGAGGCGACCCGCGCCAACTACAGCGGCGAGGAGGGGCGAGCGAAGTTCGACGAGTGGTTCGAGCGGCACCGCCGCGAACTGGCTCGAACCATGCAGCGGATGCTCCATGGCCTCTCCTTCGGCGACATCCTCTTCCACGAGGAGGGCACGATCATCACGATGACCTTCGCGCCGGGGATTCGCGGGGACTACCCGTTCACCACCATCGACATGGTGCGAGAGGGTGAGTACCTGACCCTCGGCGTGATCCGTTAGCAATCAGGCGGATGGTGCTTCGCGTAGCAGCGTCAGGCACGCAGTGTGGCCGTGCAGGAACGACCGGCCGGCCACCGGGCCGAACTCCCCTGCCGCGAAGAAGCCAGCCACCGGCACGTCCCCCAGTCGCTGGCGGATGATCGTCAGATCATGATCGGCGGCATCGAAGAGTTGCTGGCCGCGGCCGTTGCAGGTGACCAACAGACCCGCGAAGGGCGGCTCGTCGAGTTGCTGGGCATCCAGAAGGAGTTGCAGATCCTCCGCGGCGCTCTGCGCATCGCGCACGTGGAACTGCACCGTGCGCCCGGGCCGAATGAACTCCCCCGCCGCGATGCCGCCACGCTTGCGATCGATCCCAAGAATGTTCCGAACAAGAAAGTCGCCGCGGCCGAAGTGGTCACGTTGTTCCTCGATGACGCGCCCGAGCAACAACCCGCCGCTCTGCACCAGCTCTCGCTCTCGCTCGTCCATCGACGCTGACAACTCCTGCAGCACGTCCATGGCGCCGAGACCGCCGAGCTCGAGGAGCACGTTTCCGTCGGCCTTCGTCACGCGCAGTGGTTCGCCGACGGGCCGAGCGCCCTGGCTGACCACGTAGTCAAGTTCAAGGGGACCCGAGAGCGTCAGACCGATCGCGCCACGTGACCAGTCGCCGTCATCGAGCACGAGGCGATTGTGATCAGCCTGTGATGCGCCGCTGGCCATGCCGCCTATGACAGGCAGCGGTTCGTCCCGGCACTCCACCAGCGCTGGCAACAGTCGCGTCACCGGCGTCGAGAATGGATCGGCTAGCAAGAACACCGCTCGCGTGTCTTCCTGCAGGCCAATCCACTCGGGAATTTCCTGCGGCCGCGAGATGGGCAGCGGATCGCTCGGGTGCGTCCGCCAGGGGGTGATCGTGACCCCCGGAAGGCAGAGGGAGATCGCCGCGAACCCCGCCACGCCCTCGAGCTCGAGGTCGCATGCGAGCACGGACTCCGCGGTGGTGGCGGCGATGTGCCGCGGGGCAAGCGTGTCGCGCAGTGACGCCATGGCCTCTGGGAGCGCAGATCGGTGGTGGAAACTGGCAAACACCAGCACCAGGTCACTTGGCCCGGGCATCGACTCTTCCAGCAACTGGGCGACCTCGAGGGCCGCAGTGCGCGTGTCGAGGTGTTCGCTGATGGCTGCCGCGCTGTGCATGCTGCGCCGATCAGGTCGCCGCAGTAGCCATCGACGCGGCAGCCGTGGCCGTGCGCGAGAGCAGCTCATCGGCGTCTGCGTGCTCGAGGATCAGCGGCAGTCGGAATCGCACCGAGCGCGTGCCGCAGGGCAGCGCGAGGACCTTCTGGCCGGTCAGCGCCGCGAGCATCTGCTCCCGGCGCTCAGCGTCCTCAAACGAGAAGGCGATCAGCGACCCACGGCCGCGGACATTGGCGAAGGCACCACTGTCGCGGGCAATTCCACGCATTGCATCGACGACCTTGTCGCCGACGCTGGTGACGCGATCGACCAGGCTGTCACGCTTGATGATCTCGATGAACTTCGTGCAGCGAATCATGTCCACGAGGTTTCCGCCCCAGGTCGAGTTGATTCGGCTCGATCGGGCGAAGACGTTGTCCTCGATCTCGTCGATGCGGGTCGAGGCGTAGATGCCGCACACCTGCGTCTTCTTGCCGAAGCTGACGATGTCCGGTGCGACGCCATCGTGCTGCCAGAACCAAGGCTTGCCCGAGCCGAAGAAGCCGGTCTGCACCTCGTCGTAGATCAGAAGCGCATCGTGCTTGTCGGCATATGCGCGGAGCGAGGCGAGGAACTCCGGTCGGAAGTGATTGTCACCACCCTCGCCTTGCATGGGCTCGATGATGATGGCTGCAACGCGATCGCCATGTCGCTCGAAGACCGCGTCGATCTCCGCGCAGGCCTCCTGCTCGTCGGCCTCGACGTTGTTGCTGATGGCGCCGTCGAGATCAAACTCGCAGTAGGGATTGGACACACGCGGCCAGTCGAACTTCGGGAAGAGTCCCACCTTGTCCGGCAGCGTGTTGGTCAGGCTCAGCGTGTAGCCGCTTCGGCCGTGGAAGGCCTGCTTGAAGTGAATCACGACCAGGTCGTTGACGTCCTCGGCGAAGTCATTGCGGCCGAGCTTCCGTGCCTTCCAGTCGAAGGCGGTCTTGAGGGCGTTTTCGACGGCCAGTGCGCCGCCGCTGACCCAGAAGTGGTGAGGAAACCCCTCCGGGGTGGCGTGCGTAGCGAACGCCTCGACAAACTCGGCCAGTTCCGACGTGTAGAGATCGCTATTTGCGATTTTGTTGCGCGCCGCTCGCAGCACGCGCTCCGTGAACGACGACTCCTTGAGATCCTCGTGGTTGAACCCAAGCGGCCAGGACGCGAAGCACGTGAAGGCATCGAAGAACCGCTCGTCGCCGCGGGCATCGTGGATCCATGGGCCGCTTGAACGTTCAAGGTCCACCACCAGGTCGTAGCCATCCACCAGTTGGTGGCGGCGAAGGGTGTCATGGACGTTGGCGGGATCGATGGTCATGGGGGACTCGTTGAAGGTCGATTCTAGCAGCAGCGAGGTGCAGGCCCGCAATTACGCTGTCGCGGCGGGCCACTGAGCGCTAGGATGGGGACGGAGGAGCCTCATGGGCACCGGGTACACCAGAACCGTGATCGCCACCGTCGCCTGCATGGTGACAGCGGTGCTGCAGCCCGCAGTCGCCGACACCGGGTCCTTCGATGACGCCTCGGTCGCCGAGGTGCGGCTGGTCTTCGCGGACGCCGACTGGTGGGATCAACTGCTTGCCGCGCACGAGGATCCCGATGATCCCGGCGCGTTCGACGACTGGCTGGAGATTCTCACCAGCGGCTCCACGCCCATCGACCTCGGCGGGCTCCACCTCAGCGACGAGACGAGCAACCCGTCGATCTGGTCATTTGCCGCCGGAACACAGATCCCACCGAGCGGATTCCTCCTGGTGTGGGCGATCGGGCAGCCGCAGAAGGGACCGCTGCACGCATGGTTCAAGCTCGACGCCGGCGGTGCGAAGATCGGCCTCTTCGGCGCCGACCTGCCGCCCATTGACACGATCAGCCTCGACGACCCGG
>CAZKTE010000002.1:7159-96147 GCA_964555625.1 uncultured Isosphaeraceae bacterium
TGGGATCAGCTGCTTGCCGCGCACGAGGATCCCGATGATCCCGGCGTGTTCGACGACTGGCTGGAGATTCACAACAGCGGCATCGTCCCCTGCCCGGCGGACGTCGATGGCGATGGCCAGGTGGCCGTCACTGACGTTCTGGCGCTGCTTGCGGCCTGGGGCCAGGGCGATCCGGACCTTGTTCTCGAGGGCAGTGGGATCGTGGATGTCGGCGACCTGTTGCTGGTAATCGCCGCATGGGGTCCCTGCCCGTCGTAAACAACGCCTACGGGGGCCTGCCACGAGTTCGTGCCCTATCATCTTGACGGTCAGCGCCGCAACGGCGAAACTGGCCGCCTCATGTCTTGCCCCGCACTCGCGGGGCGTTGGAGAACCCAGCCAATGGCCATCCGCACCGGTGCCGGTACCGGCGTCATCGTGTCCCTCGTCGTCTTCGTACTCGCGACGGTCTTCCTGCTTGTCCTGAGCATCGTGTTCTACGCGGGGAAGATCAAGCAGATGGAAGTCGCACGCGATGCGCAGGACACGCTCAGCGAGTACGTCACCTCGGCCGAGCGCAGCAGCGACACGTTCCAGAACATGTCGGCAGTGGCCGCCACCAGTCGCCAGTCCGTCGCCGGGTACCTCAATGCCGAACTCGAGGAACTCAAGCGGATCGTGTCGGGTTCGCCGACCTCGACGCTTGAGCAGATCCGGAACGAATTCGGCTCGGCCCTCGAGGGTGGTTCACTGGCCCTGTCCTTTGACCGGCTCCAGCGCCAGGTCAGCGAGCGACAACAGGAAGTGGATGCCCGCGTCGCCGAGTTGACAGACTCCCGGCGTCAGATCGAGGAGTTGAAGGCAGAACTCGCAGCCGCTCGCCTTGCTGGCGAGGACGCCGTTGCCAGCGCGAAGGCCCAATGGGAGGATATCCACGGCGCAGCAATCGAGCACAGTCGCAGCCTGGACGAACTCTTCCTTAACCGCGGGCAGCGCGATGATCGGCTTCGCGGGAGCTTCCAGGGGCGGATCCTCCAGCTGCAGGACGAGAACGACGACCTGCTCATGGAGAAGGCGCAATTGGCCAGCACGATCGAGGAGTTGCGACAGGTCATCAACGCCGGCCGCATCTCGCCCCAGGACCCGGCGATGCTCGTCGATGGCCGCGTCCTGGAGGTCACCGGAAACGACCGCGTCTTCATCGACCGCGGCGGTGACGACCGCATCGTCCTGGGCATGACCTTCGAGATCTACACCGACTTCGCCCAGCTCATTCCGGATGCCGATGGCGACCTCCCGAGAGGCAAGGCGAGTGTCGAGGTGATCAAGGTCGGAGACACCACATCCACCGCCAAGGTCACCCGCAGCACGCCGGGCAGGCCCATCGTGCGCGACGACGTCATCGTCAACGCCGTCTATGACCCCGACTACCGCTACAAGTTCCTCGTCCACGGCGTCTTCGACGCCGACGGCGATGGGCGCGGGGAGGCGGACAACACCTTCGTCAAGGACCGCATTGGCCGATGGGGTGGCACGGTCGTCGAGGACCAGGTCATTCTTCCCGGCGATCTGGACTTCCTAGTCCTGGGCATCCAGCCCCGCGAGCCACGTCCCCTGCCACGCAACGCTTCTCCCTTGATGGAGGAGGAGTATGTTCGACAGAAGCAGGCGTTCCTGGACTACATGGATCTCTTCGAGCAGGCCCGAGAGGCGAAGATCCCGGTGCTCAACGCCACGCGCCTGGACGTGCTCACCGGCCACGTGGGCCGCTGACGCGACGGCCCCTCGGGGGCGAACCGGCATGGCGCGCAACCAGTCAGTTCTGGTCAACTGGGCCCAGTACCTGCCGCTGCGCGTCGTAGCGGCGATCGTCCAGTGCTTCCCAGTCAACATGAATCTTCGGACGGCGGCCGTCTTCGGCTCGCTCTTCTATCGGCTCGTGGCGCGCCGCCGAGAGGCCGCCAAAACGAATATCGCCGCGAGCTTCCCGCAATGGGACGATCGCCGCGTCGCCGCCGTCGCCGAAGCGTCGATGCAGCACATGATTCAGTTGTTCGTCACCGAGGCGGTGCAGATGCCCAGCCTCATCACTCGCCGCACCTGGCATCGCTACGTGAAATTCACCGGCGTGGAGCCGGTGCTTGATCGCCTCGTCAACGGCAAGCCGGTCATCTTCATCACCGGTCACTGTGGAAACTGGGAGCTCCTCGGCTACACGCTCTCGATGATGGGGTTTCCCATCGCCGCCCTGGCGCGGCCCCTTGACAACCCCCTCATCAACGACTGGGTGCTTGGCATCCGGGAGCGGCATGGCCTTAACATCATCACCAAGTGGGGCGCTGTCCCCGAGCTTCAGGGGATCCTCGAGGACGGTGGATCGATCGGGTTCATCGCCGACCAGAACGCAGGGGACCGCGGGATGTTCGTCCCGTTCTTCGGCCGGCTCGCATCAAGCTACAAGTCCATCGGGCTGCTGGCCATGCGCTACGAAGTGCCCATCGTCGCCGTCCATGCGCGGCGTCTTGGGGGCCGCTTCTCCTACGAGGTCAAGGTGCACGACGTCATCGAGCCCGACGAGTGGAAGCGACAGAAGGACCCGCTCTACTACATCACCGCTCGCTACAACCGGGCCATGGAGGACATGGTGGTCGCCGCCCCGGAGCAGTACCTCTGGCTCCATCGGCGATGGAAGAGCCGGCCACGGCATGAGCGCAGTGGTGAATCGATGCCGGCGGGCCTCCGCGCCCAGTTGTCATCGCTGCCCTGGATGACCGACGAGGCGATGGCGTCCCTCGGCGCGTCTTGAGAGAGGCGGCGATACCATTGCCCGCTCGGAGCAGTCCATGGGACGCCTTGATGGCAGGACCATCCTGATCGTTGATGACGACGAGGACATCCTCGAGTCGATGGATCTTGCCATGCGCGCAGAGGGCGCCACGACCATGACCGCCGCAGATGGCACTGAGGCGGTGGCGCAGTGCACGGCCCACGAGCCGGAGGTTGTGATCCTGGACATGATGCTGCCGCGACGCAGCGGCTTCCTCATCCTCGAGGACCTGCAGGGGCTCGACCATCCCCCCGTGATCATCATGGTCACCGCAAACGAGGGGCGGCGGCACATGGCCTATGCCAAGTCACTGGGTGTCCACGACTATCTCATTAAGCCGATTTCGCTCGACCGCCTCATTGACAGCGTCTGCACCCACCTCGAGGCCGGGGGCGGGGAATGAACAGCCATTTCGTCATCACCTCGCGTGAATCGGAGGACGACGGCACGCGGGCGGCGCTGGGGGCGCGCGAGGAGGTCTTCGAGCAGCTCAGTCATTTCAACACCCAGCCTGAGATCGAGGGGGGCGACTCGCTCTGGGGTCCCGGGATCCGGCTCGATGTGTCTCCCGGCGAAGATCCGATCCGCCAGATGCTCCTCTACATCGTCGAGGAGGAAATCGCGTGGCTTGCCGTGGTACGACTGGCAAAGCGATTCAACTGGATGATCATCGACCTCGAAAGCGGTCGCGAGCTCCAGCCGTAACGTGTCGCCGAGGCGCGCTGGCCACCAGGGCCTCCTCGATGGTTGCATCGAAGCGGCACGGGCCATGGTTGAAGCAGACGCTCGCGACGCCTTGGGCGCCCAGGGCCGCCAGGTACAGGACCGCGGCGGCTGGCGGCAGGCCCACGACACGCATCACGCTGTCGTCCTCGATCATTGCCGAGGCCACCTTGGACGCGCGCCGCTCGTCGGTGAACACCATGGCCAGCGGCTGGTCATCCTCGAAGACGATCCAGGGGACGGGCGCACCGACGCGGCCGCACTGCACGAAGTACCAGGTTCCCATGGAGGCGATGGCCGTGAGCACCTGAGCCCGTGCGCAGACCGTCGGTCGGATGGTCGCATGGTCAACGAGTTGATCAAAGGTACGTGTCTCGAGCCGGACCATGCCTGCCTCCTGCCTGTCACGGGCGCTGCCCGCCCACCATCCTGGTGGTTGCTCGTCGCCGGCTCGCTGGGACTCAGGGACCAGGGGTCGATGCGGGCTCGAACTGCCCGATGCCCGGTCCCGGCAAACCGACATCCGGCAGGACAATCCCCCCGCGATCGCGATCATTTTCAGATCCTCGCGGATTTGACCAAGTGGTCAGGACGACGCATTGACGACGTCCTCCACGGTGGGCAGGCGATCGACCCGGCGATCAAGTGACGGCACGCAGTCGATGAGTGCAGCCGTGTAGGGATCCCTTGGCTTCCCGAACACGTCTGCTGCGGCCCCCTGTTCCACGACGCGGCCATCGCGCAGGACAAGTGCATCGTCTGCCACGCTGGCTGCCAGCGGCAGGTCGTGCGTGATGAAGAGCAGCCCCATGGAATGTCGCCTCTGGAGGTCACGCAGCAGGTCGATGATTGAAGCGGCGGTGGTCACGTCCAGTGCGGTGGTTGGTTCATCGGCGATGAGGACTCGCGGCCCGCAGGCAAGTGCCATGGCGATCATGACTCGCTGCCGCATTCCTCCGCTGAACTCATGCGGCCAGGATCCGGCCCGCCCGCCATCAATGCCGACCTCCTCGAGCGCATCGCAGGCATGTTGACTCGCCGCTCTGCGAGACACGCGGCTGTGGGCGCGGATCGTCTCCGACACCTGCTCGCCGATGGTGAAGACTGGATTGAGCGACGTCATGGGCTCCTGGAAGATCATCGCAATGCCGCTGCCTCGAATGGACCGCATCCGGGATGCGGACGCCGCCATCAAGTCCTCTCCCTCCAGCAGCACCGCCCCCTTGGCGCACGCTTCCGGTGGCAGCAGCCCCAGGATGGCTAGGGCGGTCACGCTCTTCCCGCTGCCGGACTCTCCCACGAGGGCGGTGGTCCCTCCTCGCTGCACCTGCAGATTCAACCGGCGGAGCACGGCGCGCGTTCCGAACGCCACCTGGAGGCCTCGGACGTCCAGCAGCGGTGCAGTCACGCGGTCTCCTGCGCGACCGTCGCGCTTCTTGGATCAACGAGGTCTCGCATCCGCTCACCAAGGGCGTTGAGGGCTACCAGCGCCGCGGCGATGAAACAGCAGGGCCACAGCAGCAGCCACCACTGCGAGTGCACGCTGTTGAGTTCACCGAGGCCGTCTGCTGCCAGATTTCCCCAACTCGGCAGCGGCTCGCGAACGCCGATGCCCAGGAAGCTCAGGAATGCCTCGGCGAGGATCGCCGACGGCACCGCCAACGTGGCGTACACCAGGATCGGGCCAACCAGGGACGGTAGGAGGTGGTGTGTGAACCGCCGCAGCGGAGGCACGCCGATTGCTCGCGCCGCCTCCATGGCCGGACGCTGTTGGATGCTCAGGATCTGACCGCGCACGACGCGAGCCACGGTCAGCCAGCTGACGGCGCCGATGGCCACCAGGAGCGCGGCAAGGTTGATGGCCTCTCGCGCACCGGCAGGTGGCTTGAGTCGCTCCAGCAGGCCGTCTGCGGAGATCCCAATCAGAACGACCAACAGGATCGCTGGCAGGCCGTAGAACACGTCCACGATGCGCATCAGTGTGGCGTCCCAGCGGCCGCCCAGGGTCGCCGAGAGCGTCCCCCAGGCCGTTCCCATGATGACGGCGATCAGGGCTGCAGCGAGGCCCACGCCGAGGCTGACGGCCCCTCCGACGACGCAGCGGGCGAGCAGGTCGCGTCCAAGGCGATCGGTACCCAACAGGCCCACCGCGTCTGGGCGCAATGCAGGCGCTTGCAGGGTGGCGGCGGGGTTGGTGCGCTCAAATGTCCGGATGCCTGCCTCGTCACGAGCAAGAGCCCAGGGCAGGAGCGCGGCGCCGACCAGCAGCACCGCGAGCATCAGCCAGGTCCATGGCGATCGAGCCAGCGCGCCAAGCATGGCGGCATAGTACGCCCTGTATCAGGAGTCGCGATCGCGGCGGCGATTGCCACCGGCAGGCACCTGGTCCTCGCCACGAGGTTCACTCTCGAGCAGCCGCTCAAGGCGCTCCTCGACGAGTTCATTGAAGCGGTCGGCCATGCCATCAAGACGAGTACGCATGGAGGCCAGGTGCTGCTCGAGCCGTTCGATATAGAGGTGCTGCGCCCGCATTCCCAGCGCGATCCGCGCCCGCATTAAGCCGCGCAGCCCTTCCATCTCGGCAGCCATCACGTCCTCGCCGGCGTGCTCTGCGCGGGCGGCTCGAATCGTCTCCGCCAGTTCGCGGATCTCCGCGTCGATCTTCAATTCGCTGACCTTCACCTCAAAGAGTGCGGGATCGGACTCCCGCATCTCCACCAGCGCGCCGAGGCGGCGTCCCTGGCGACGGATGATGCGATCGAATCCCTCCGGGTCGCTTGCGCAGAGCGCTTGCAGGCGCTCGGCGAGTTCCGGGTCGATCTCCGCGGCGATTTCCAGCACATGCTCGATCGCTTCCTCGGTCATCGGACCATCAGTGCCACGCTGCCCTCGCATGCCGCGGGCGGGGCCGGGGCCGCGGCCATTGGGCCCGCGCATGGCTGGCAGCGGCACGTCGGTCGGCGGCGCCAAGGCCATTACAGATACCTCGCCAGGCAGTGGATCACCGCTGTGTGTTGGTGGCGCGACGAGTCCAACCAGGAGAATCCAGCTGAAGAGACCACCGCCCACCAGTACTGCGCGTCGCATCCGTATCGCTCCCATCATGTCATTACCCCACTTCTACTCGGTCAGCAGGCCGTACTGCCAGAGTTCCAGATCCGCCCGAATGGCGTCGAGATCCACCGCCAGATCCACGAAGGCCAGATCACGCGTCTCAGCAAGATACGCGTATCGGCCAAGGTCGAGATCCTCCAGCAGCTGGCTCTCGGCCTCGACGCTCAGCACGCCGGCGACCGAAAGGGTCGGCAAGGGTACTGGCGTGACGGCCACTCGCACAGCAACCAGTGCCGCCAAGCCCACGCACGCTGCGAGCGCAAGGCGTCGCACCGCCACGCGTCGGTCGAGCCGCAGGATGACCGGTTCTGGTGCTGCGGCAAGGAACGGCGCGGAGGCCCGCCCCACGCGCTGTGAGAGCCCGGGAGGGGATTGCGAGGCGAGTGCCTGGCCAACAAGGGCATCCAGCCGCTGCTGAGTAGCGCTGAGGCCCTCTGTGGACTCGGGATGGCCGTTTCTTGAACCCATGTGCGGTACCTCCGATCAACGCCCATGTGGGCCGTCGATTGCCTCTTCTTCCACGTCCGATTCGTCTGCGCCGTCAGGATCGAGAATCCTCCTCAACTTTGCCAAGGCACGGTGCTGACGGGCCAATACGGTGCCCAAGGGCTCATCGAGCACCTCGGCAATCTGTTTGAACGTCAATCCAGCGGCATGCCGCAGGTGCAGGATCTGCTGATCCGCGTCCGCCAGCTCGGTCATGGCTTCCCGCAGTTGGTGCAATTCGGCGAGTCGATCGGCTTCCTCGCCGTGGTCATCGGTGACGCCGCCAGCCAGTGCCCCAAGCGTCTCGTGCTCCATCGGGCGTGCCTGGCGTGCGCGACGCCGCATCTCGTCTCGCAGGCGATTGACGGCGATTCGGAAGAGCCATGCCTCGAACTTGCCCAGTTCCGTGTACTCGCCGATCTTGGCCGCGACGGTGCAGAACGTGGATTGGGCGATCTCCTCGGCCAGTTCCTCGTTGTTGCACTTGGCCCGAATGAGCGCAAAGACTCGGTGGGCATAAGAGTCGACGAGGTACTGCCAGGCGCCCTCGTCGCCGTCGGCTGCCAGGGCCAGCTGGCGCTGGAGTTCAGTCTTGTCGCTTTTGGCTGCCATCACGCGCAGTCGGCGAAGAGGGGAACGAACGCGAGGCTAGCAGATTGCCGATGGCCACGGCGTACAATCGCCGCCCAACCATGGGCTTCATCGATTCCATAGCCGGGGACTGGGTGGGTACCACCGCACTGCTTGCTGTCGGCGTGGTCGCCCTGCTCCTCGGGGGCCATCTTCTGGTAGACGGCGGCATAGCGCTGGCCCGTCGCATGGGGATCAGCACCCTGCTGATTGGCATGACGGTCATTGCCTTCGGCACAAGTGCCCCGGAACTTGCCGTCAACATGATCGCCGCGCTCGACGAGCACACGGCGCTGAGCTTCGGAAACGTCATCGGCTCCAACATCGCAAACATCGGCCTCGTCCTGGGCCTCGGGGCGATGGTCAGCTCGCTCCCCGTCAGTGGCCGAGTGTTGCGCATCGAGCTGTACCTGCTGCTCGGGGTCTCGCTCATCGCCTCGCTCATGGCCTGGTACGGCTGGCTCGCCCTGGTGGGCGGACTCTTCCTGTTGCTGGGTCTAGGAACGGTCGTCGGCGTCACGTGGTTCAGGCTCGCTCGACAGGATCGTCGTGATCCCTTCGTCGCGGAGGCTCTGGAGGCCATGGACGCACCCGCTCGACCTGCCGCGGCAGGCGTTCTGTTGGTTCTCGCGGGCACGCTGCTGCTGGCCGCAGGCGGCAAGTTGACGGAGGTCGGCGCCGTGGGGGTCGCGACATTGGCCGGCGTCGGCGAGGTAGTCATCGGTGTGACCATCGTGGCGATTGCCACGAGCCTGCCGGAAGTCGTGGCGACGATCATCGCCGCCACGAAGGGCCATGGCGACCTGGCGGTCGGGAATGTCGTCGGGTCCAACTTCTTCAACCTGCTGGTCGTGCTGGGTGTGACCGCGGTGATCCACCCGGTGGATGTGCCGGCGGTGCCTGCGCTCGCCCTCTACCTGGGCGCCATGCTCGTGCTGACGCTCGCGTTGCTCTGGCCCATCGGCCGCCTCTTTCCGCGACCGGCCGCGGCCGGCGAGGGCGTGATTCGGCGCTGGGAGGGCGGAGCGCTGCTCGCCTGCTACGCGGTGTTCATCCTGCTGGTTGTTCGCCTGGCTTAAACGGGCAACTCATCGCCGCCGAAGGGATCATCAGCGTGGGCGACCTGCGTCCCGAGCGTCTCGACCACCGGCCCATCATGCTCGGTGTGCCCCGTGCCCGTCCAGTTGTAGAAGCGGGTGCAGGTGTTGTCCCAGGTCATCTTGACCGTGTCAGTTGGGCCATTGCGCTGTTTGGCGATGATCAACTCCGCCAGCGAGAGCTTGTCCGGATTCGAGTCGTGCCAGGACTGGTTTCCGACGTGGTAGTAGGCCTCGCGGTGCAACATGGCCACCACGTCGGCATCCTGCTCAAGCGAGCCGGACTCCCGCAGATCACTCATGCGTGGACGATGGCCCTCGCGCTGCTCGACAGCGCGGTTCAACTGGCTCAGCGCGATTACGGGCACGTTCAACTCGCGGGCAAGCGCCTTGATGCCGCGGCTGATCTCGCTGACTTCCTGCTGGCGTGACTCTGCGCGGCGGCCGCTGGTCATCAATTGCAGGTAGTCAACGAACAGGGCCTCGATGCCGTGGTTCTGCTTGAGTCGCCGCGCCTTGGCCCGCAGCTGCATGATCGAGAGGCCGGGCGTGTCGTCAATGAAGATGGGCGCATCGACCAATTCGTCGCAGGCGCGGATGAGCGCCGCGAAGTCTCGCTCCGCGAGCGTGTTCCTGCGGATCTTGTGGCCGGCCACGCCCGAGCGTGAACTCAACAGACGCTGCACGAGTTGCTGGCGGCTCATCTCGAGGCTGAACACGCCAACTGCGGTTCCTTTCATCGCCATGTTCTCGGCAATGTTCAGCGCCAGGGCGGTCTTGCCCATCGACGGCCGCGCAGCGATGACGATCATCTCACCGGCCTGCAGGCCGCTGGTCAATTCGTCGAACTGCTCGTATCCAGTAGACACGCCCGTGAGCATGCGACCCTCGTTGCGCTCCATCTGCTGGAGCGCGTCGCTGATCAACTGCTGCAGCGACTCGGCATGGCTCTGCTCGGACTGCTGCGCGATCCGGAAGATGCGACTCTCCGCATCGTTGAGTACCTGCCTCGGATCCTCGGCGTGGCTGTAGGCGTCGTGGAGAATCTCGCCGGCGGCGGCGATCAGCTGCCGGATGACCGACTTCTCCTTCACGAGCCTGGCGTAGTGCGTGGCGCTGGCCGCGCTGGGCACCGCCCGGGCGACCTCCAGCAGGTAGTCCACGCCGCCTACGGCATCGAGGGTCTTTCGGTCGGTCAGTAGTTGCTGGAGCTGAACGAGATCGACCGTCGAATGGCGGTTGTAGAGCTCGACCATGGCCTCGAAAACGAGGCCATTTGCCTTCTTGAAGAAGTCATCCCCGGAGGCCAGGACAAGCAGGATGTCGTTGAGAACCGAGGGGTCCAGGAGCACCGACCCGAGCAGGCTCGCCTCGGCCTCCAGGGCATGTGGTGGCAGGCCTTCCAGAAGGCGACCAATGCCCGCCGCGGGCGCGGCCGGTCGTCGAGTCTCAGGTTGTTCGTTGCTGTCCTGGCTCATCCCTGAGCGTGTGAGGCTATCCGCCTCGTCCCAATCTTCCTCGCAATTGACAGGCAGTCCACCGTCGACGGCTCATCGGCCGCCGGCCGGTTCTCGCTCCAGGGGTTCAGGCATGGACCGAGACGAATGCCGAGTTGTCTGCTTCCGTCGCCATCCCGTCACCATCGACCGGGAGCTTCTCGACGGCCTCTCTCATGAGGCGGCCGATCTTGAACTTCACTGCCCTCCGCGCCGGCACCGGCACGCGCTCGAGCGTTCGAGGGTTCTGCGCCATGCGCGGTGCACGATTGCGCAATTCAAAGACGCCGAAGTCGCGGAACTCGAGGCGATTCCCATCACCGAGCTCCCGAATCACGTTGTCGAGAAACGACTGGACGATTTCCCGAACATCATTGCGCTTGTACTTCGTGTCCTGTGCGATCCGGTCGATCAAGTCCTTCTTGGTCGTCGTGGACATTGACAACAGCCTGCTTTCCGTTCCGCTGGAACTGACCGTTGAGGTGTGCGTCTGACCGGCCGCCGTCTCGGCGCTCGTGCGCTTCCCTCGCTCCTCTTATCCGAAGAGACCCATGCGCTTGCCAAGACAAAACACCACGCGGCACGTGTCGGGCCGTGTGATGTATCACCTCACTGCAACGAATGAACCTCCCTACCTAACTCCACTACGCCCCCCTCACGCGAAACCCACATTGGGGCTCTCCAATCAGTATGTCCCCTACATGCAACCCCTGTCAAGACTTGATTCGGGCCCAATGAGCATCCCGTGGACGCTTCGTGGACAATCGAGGCTAGCCCGGGGGGATGAAGGGGGTATCATCCCCTGCCGAACCGCGGCTCAGGTGCCGTGGCGGGGAAGGCAAACCATGAACATCATTGTCTGCGGTGCCGGTGCTATCGGTGGTCACGCTGCGGAAGTTCTTGCTGCAAATGGCGGGAACGTCACCGTCGTTGCGGACGATGTCGCTGCGCTCGAGGCCTTGAGCGACTCGCTGGACATCGCCACCGTCGGCGGCCAGCCGGCCGCGGCAGAAGTCCTCGCGGCGGCCGGCGCGGCGAAGGCCGACGTCGTGATCGCCGCTACCGATGTCGACGAGGTCAACCTGCTCTGCGCATCGACAGCTTCCTACCTCGGTGCCGATCGCACGTTCGCCACCGTCACCCACAGCACGTACCTGCAGCGATCCAAGCTCGACTACTCGCAGATCTTCTCCATCGATGCGCTCGTCTGTCCTGCGCTGTCGACGGCGCAGGCGATCGCATCGCACTTGCGCAATCCAGCGGCGATGAAGGTCGAGCGCCTCGCAGGCAGCCAGATCGAGGTGCATCAGTTCGAGGCAAGCGCCGGCGCGCCTGGCATTGATCGGCACCTCAGCGAGGTCGAACTTCCCGACGGCGCGCTGCTCGCTGCGATCACCCGCGGCGACAAGACCACGCTGCCCACGGGCAGCAGCGCCGTGGTCGAGGGCGACCAGGTGCTGCTCGTTGCCAACACTGATGTATTTCACGACGCGCGGCGCCTCTTACGAAACCAGGACGCAGGTCGGCGCAGCGTCGTGATCATGGGCGGCTCGCCCATCGCCGTCTGGCTCTGCCGCGCGTTGCGCAGCAAGGGCTTCTCGATTCGACTTTTCGAGACGGACCGCGAGCGAGCCGAGGAACTCGCGGAGAAGCTCGAGTGGGTGACCGTGATTCAGGCGGACCCCACGGAGTCGGGCGTCTTCACGGACGAGCACATCGAGCAGGCGGACGCATTCGTGGCCCTCAAGGGCGACGAGCAGAACATCCTCAGCTGTGCCTGGGCGTCCGGGCTGGGCGTGCAGGAGACCTACCCGGTCGTCACCCGCGACGACTACGCCCCCTTCGTGAAGGCCATGGGCATCACCCTCTCCTTCAGCCCTCGTCACCTGGCAGTCAGGGAGATCCAACAGCGGCTCAACAGGGCCCCATTGACTCGCCTGGCAGCGGTCGCAGGCGAGGATCTGTGCATTTTTCGCGTCCGAGTCGGCAAGGACGCCCAGGTCCTCGGGCAGGCCCTCTCGGACCTCCCCCTGATGCCTGACTGCATGATCGTCGTCCAGGAAGCCGACGATCATGGGGGCGTCGTACCTCGGGCGGACGCAATCCTGTCGGCAGGTGACGTTGTCCACGTCGTGGCCAACGGCGACTTCGAATCGGACTTGCGACGGCTGTTCGCCGTCGGCTGATCACCATGAACTGGCGGCTCGTCATTCGGCAGCTCGGCCTCCTCGTGCTCGCGCTCGGGGGACTGCTGTTGTGCATCTGGGGCTGGTCGCTCCTGCAGTACGCGCTCGCAGAGAATGCCATGCTCTCGACGCATCTGCCGCTGCTGCTCTCGGCGCTGGTCGCCGCGGCCGGTGGCGGCATCCTGCTGCTCATTGGCCGCGGCAGTGGCGCGCAGCAGGGAACCGGCGGGCTCGCGCGGCGCGAGGCGCTGCTGTTCGTCTCCGCGGCGTGGATACTCGGCGCCGCGTTCGCCGCGGTGCCCTACCTGCTATGGGCGCGCATGGCCGCGGACGCGTCGCACCCGTTTCGCTCGATCGTCAACTGCTACTTCGAGGGAATGAGCGGACTGAGCACGACCGGCGCCACCGTCCTCACCGACATCGCGAGCTTGCCCGAGCCGCTGCTGTTGTGGCGCGCATTGACGCAGTGGCTCGGTGGCCTGGGCATCATCGTGCTCTTTGTCGCTGTTCTGCCATCCCTCGGCGTCGGCGCGAAAAAGCTCTTTCGTGCCGAGGTGGCGGGGCCTGAGCCAGAAGGCGTTCGCCCGCACATCGGTGAGGCGGCCCGCCTTCTCTGGACGATCTATGTGGTCTTGACGCTGGTTCAGATCGTTGCCTTTCGATTGGCAGGCATGCCGTTCTTCGAAGCAACCTGTCACTCTCTGACCACCCTTGCCAGCGGTGGATTCAGCACGCACAGCTCAAGCATCGGCGCCTATGAGTCCCGGTGGATCCCGCTGATAACGATCCTCTTCATGGTGCTCGCCAGCACGAACTTCGGCCTGTTCTACGCCGCGGTCCGCGGCCGCCTGCGGGTCATCTGGCAGGACCCGGAATTTCGATGCTACCTCTTCCTTCTTGCCGCCGGCTCAGCGGTGATCGTTTGCTCGTTGCTGGGCGCCGGCAGCGACATCACGACAACGGCTGGAGCAATGCAACCGGCAACGATTCCAAACACACTCACACACGGTGTATTTACCGCAGTCTCAATCCAGACGAACACTGGATTCACCACCGCGGACTACGACACGTGGCCATTCGCTGCCAAGGCGGTCATCGTGATGATGATGTTCATCGGCGGATGCGCCGGGTCCACAGGCGGCGGCATCAAGGTGATCCGAATCTGGCTTGCCCTGCGCATCATGCTCAGCGAGCTTGAGCGGGCCTTCCGGCCCAACGTCGTGCGGCCCCTGCGTATCGGCCAGACCGCTATCGACAGCGAGCAGCGTCTTGGAACGATCGCCTATGTGCTTGGCATCGTGGTCATCTTCGCCGCCGGCGCAGGGCTCTTGATGGTGTTCGAATCGGGCAACGCAGAGTGCGACTTCACCACGGCCGCCACCGCTTCGCTGGCATCGCTGTGCACCGTCGGTCCGGGACTGGCGCACGTGGGCGCATCGGAGAACTACGCCTGGTTCAGCGACACCTCCAAGCTCCTGCTGTGCTTCCTGATGGTGATCGGGCGGCTTGAGGTCTTCGCGATCCTCGCGGTGCTCAGCCCCCGCTTCTGGATGAAGGGGTGAGTCGACCGCAAACGTCGACACTGCTGGCGATCGCCTCGCTGCTGATGATCGCGGCGCTCTTCATTCCCGACCTCGGCAAGCAGGGGCTCGAGGCCCGGGGCATGCTTGATCTTGAGAGCAAGGGTCGCTGGGCGCGTGACGTCGGCTACATCGGCTTGTCGTCAATGGTCTGGTCGTAGACCTCGAGCAGCTTCTGCTTGTCGAAGACCATCTCGTTGCGGGTCAAACCCACTATCTCGTAGCGAGGCGTGAGCTCGATAGCGTCCACGGGGCAGGCCTCCTCGCACATGCCACAGTAGATGCAGCGCAGTTCATCTATGTCGAACTGCGCTGGGTACTTCTCGCGATCGGGCCAGGGAGACTCCTCGCCGACGATGTGGATGCAATCCGCCGGGCACGCAGTTGCGCACATGAAGCAGGCCACGCAACGTACGCGTCCATCCTCGTCACGGTTGAGCCGATGGACGCCGCGGAAGACCGATCGTTCCTGGCCGCCCTCGACCACCGGACGATCGTCACGCTTCTCCTCGGGGTACTGCAGGACCCAGATGTTCTTCTTGTTCTTGCCGTCGCGGCCGACATTGCCCAGACAATGCCGCAGCGTCGTCCCAAGTCCCTTCAGGACGGCTGGGACGAAGAGCAACTCACTGCGGCCGAGGGGCCGTGGCGTGACGTCGATGATCTGGTCGTCGGGAATCGGCATCGAGAAGAGGAGTATAGGAACAGGCCGGCGATCTATGATGCCGCGATGTCAGGCGACCAAGACACCCGACAGCGACTCTGGCGCCTCTCCGGCATGGGAGTCACCCTTGCAACGGAGATTGCCGGTGGCGCGGCGCTGGGCTGGGCGCTGGTGCGGCTGCTGGCGATGCGCAGCGAGGACTGGCTCGCCCACGAGCGCACCTTCATCGTCGGCGGCGCGATCTGCGGGATCATCGTAGGCCTCTACACCTTCCTGAAGTCCGCGCTGCGCGCCATGCACGAGCAGGACCAGTGACGGGCCCGACCGCGACCGTGGACGCCCAGCGTCTCATCCGCGCGCAGGTCGCCTCCTGCGCAGCGGCCTCAGGCATTT
Organism: uncultured Isosphaeraceae bacterium; assembly: GCA_964555625.1. GTDB lineage: Bacteria > Planctomycetota > Phycisphaerae > Phycisphaerales > SM1A02 > CAZJKE01. The sequence continues at coordinate 22,335 of CAZKTE010000002.1, forward strand.
GGGCAATCATCGTTGTAGTCGGTGGGTTCGGTACGCAGGCAATGGTCGCCGGACTCGCCCAGATCGCCCTGCTGGCGGTCGTTTCGGTGGTGACGACGGTCCTCTTCCAGCCGGGAAGAGAACGGTATGTCGGGACGCTGGTCGCGGCATGGTCGGCAGTCTCACTGGTGCGATTCGCCACTGCCCTCGGGGGGGGCCTCCTGCTATACTTCGCGGCTCGCTACGGGGCTCGTCCCCTGCTCTTTTCGTTCCTCTTGGCCGCCCTGCCGGTGCTGGCCGCGGAGACCCGGGTCTTCACGGGAACGCTGTCGAGCATGGGCGACAACCCCTCGTAGCTCGACACCAATGACGCTGCTGGCCAGCTCGAACCCGATTCACCACGTGCTCGACAAGCCTGTCGTCGGGGGCGATGCCGCCGTGATTGCAGGCACCGAACACCTGACCCTCTTCGGCGGCCCGATGGTCACCATGCACATGGTCTCCCTGCTGATTGCAGCAGTGGTCGCGTTCCTCGTCCTGCGCAGCGCAGCGAAGTCGATCGCCACCGGCGATGCCTCGGAGGGCACCGACCGCTACCTGACGCGAGGACGCGTCTCTCAGATCATCGAGGTCATCACGCTCTACCTGCGTGACACGATCATCAAGCCGGTGCTCGGGGCGGAGACCGACCGCTACCTCACCTTCCTGCTCTCGATCTTCTTCTTCATCCTCGCCTGCAACGTCCTTGGACTCATTCCTTTCGCGGACATTCAGCATATCGCCGGGCCAGTCAGCGCGGCCGGGGAGAAGAACTGGGCGATCTTCGGCGGCACCGCCACGAGCAACCTCGCTGTCACCGGCGGACTGGCCCTGATCGCGTTTGCGATCATCCAGTGGCACGGATTCCGATCGCTGGGCGTGAAGGGGTGGGTCATGCACCTCACCGGCGGCGCGCCCGTCTACCTGCTGCCGATCCTGATGCCCATCGAGTTGCTTGGCGTGTTCATCAAGCCCGGCGCGCTGGCCATTCGTCTCTTTGCCAACATGGTTGCCGGCCACACGCTGATGGCCACACTGGCGCTCTTTGGCCTGATGTCCTGGGAAGGGCTCCACTTGTGGTGGGCCACTGGCACGATCCAGCTGGTGGCCATCATCGCGGCCGTCCCCATCAGTTTCCTTGAACTCTTCGTCGCCTTCCTGCAGGCGTTCATCTTCATGTTCCTGACCACGGTCTTCATCGGACAGTTGTCCCACCACGGCAAGGAACATGGCGAGCACGCGCTGGAGGCGGCCCACTGAGTGACGCACACGTGGCCCGGCGTGGGACGGGCAGTGCACGCTACGCATCGACGGCGTCCCCACGGCGCCAGTAAACCTAGACCATTGACGACACACTGGAAGAACCCATGAAGAAGCTTGTTGCTCTGAGCACCCTGGCCTACGCGGCCCTCTCCCTCGCCGGCGTCGATGTTGCACTCGCAGCGCAGCACGCGGGCGAAGCAGCCTCGACCGGCATCAACAGCCTCAAGGGCCTCGGTGGCGGACTCGCGGCCGGCCTTGGCGCGGTCGGATCAGGAATTGGCATCGGTCTCATCGGCGGCGGTGGCGTACAGGCCATGGCTCGTCAGCCCGAGATGGCAGGGACCATCGGCACAAACATGCTGATCTTCGCCGCCCTGGTCGAAGGCGTTGCCCTGTTTGCGGTCGTCGTCGGCCTGCTGGGCATCCTTTGATCCCAGCCCCTGGAGGTATCCCATGTCCTTTCTAGCCTCGGACTCACCCGTCACCGTCCAGTTGATGCCGTTGATCACGACGATCGTGGTCTTCGTCATCTTCGTGGCCGTGGCCGGCAAGGTGGTCTGGCCCAAGATCCTCGGGGGACTCGATGAGCGGGATCGAAAGCTCCGCGAGGACCTCGACGCCGCAGAGGCGGCGCGAGCCGAGGCCTCCGCGGCACAGGACGCCTACCACGAGGAACTCGCCAAGGCCCGAAGCGAGGCAGGCGCGCTGATCGCGCAGGCACGCCAGGACGCCAAGGCGGCCGCCGAGGAACTCCGGTCCCGAAACCAGCAGGACCTAGCGGAGATGAAGACTGCGGCAGCCGGCGAGATCGAGTCCGGCAAGCGGGCGGCCATCGGCGAACTGCACGCAGAGGCCTCCATGCTTGCCGTGTCAATCGCCTCGAGGATCCTCGGTCGCGAGATCAACGAGGCCGACCAGAAGCAGCTCGTCGAGTCCTCCCTGGCGGAAATGGCCGAGACCAAGCCGAATTGACCGCGATGACCACGCAGACCGACGCACTCTCAACCGTCTACGCCCGCAGCTTGTTCGACCTTGCGCAGGGCGGCGACGGGGACCAGGTGGTCCTCGAGATTGCTGATGAGCTCGAGCAGCTCTGCGAGCTTGCCCGCGAAGAACCCGCCTTCGGCGAGTTCCTCGCGTCACCGATCATCGACGTGACACGGCGGGGTGCGAGCCTCAAGTCAATGCTCGAGGGTCGAGTGTCGGACCTCTGCCTGCGTTTCATGCTGGTGCTCAACGACAAGGGGCGGCTCGGGCACCTCGAGTCGATCGCCACGGCCTACGACGCGCTCGTGCAGGAAGCGCACGGGCGGGTAGAGGTGGATGTGTTCACCGCCATGCCCATCAATGAACAGGACCTGGAGCCCGTGCGTGCGCAGGTCGCAGCAGCGCTCTCCAAGGAGCCCGTCCTGCACGCCTACGTGGACGAGTCCATGCTCGGTGGCATTCGCCTGCAGATCGGCGACCAGCTCATCGACGGCTCGGTGTCCACGCGACTCCGTCGCCTCGGCGAGGAACTGGCGGCCGGCGGCGGAAGCGCCGTGCGGGAGCAGCTTGACCGATTCATGGAAGACAACGACTGACCCCGGGGTCGTACCGAGACAATCGAGGAATACCAGTGAAGATCAAGACCGACGAAATTACATCCGTTATCAAGCAGGAAATCGAGCAGTTCTCCAGCTCCCTGGAGATCAGCGAGGTCGGCCGCGTCGTCGAGGTCGGAGACGGCATCGCCCGCATCTACGGCCTCTCGCGATGCATGGCCGGCGAGCTCCTGGAGTTCGAAACCGACAAGGGCTCCATCATGGGCCAAGCGATGAACCTGGAGCTCGACACGGTCGGAGCCGTCATCTACGGCAACTACCTGGCGGTGAAGGAAGGCGACACTGTTCGTACCACCAGCCGCCTGCTGGAGGTTCCCGTGGGCGAAGCGATGCTCGGCCGCGTCGTCGATCCGCTCGGCAGTCCGCTGGACGGTGGCGGCCCGATCAACGCCAGTGAGCACCGCAAGCTCGACATCGTTGCACCAGGCATCGCCGCGCGCCAGCCGGTGAAGGAGCCGATGCAGACGGGCATCAAGGCCATCGACGCGATGATCCCCATCGGCCGCGGACAGCGCGAGCTCATCATCGGCGACCGCAAGACCGGAAAGACCGCCGTCTCGCTCGACGCCATCATCAACCAGAAGCAGTACTGGGGTACGGACGATGCCGTGGTCTGCATCTACGTAGCCATCGGCCAGAAGGATTCGACGGTCGCGGGCGTCGTCGACACGCTGAGACAGCACGGCGCGATGGACTACACCATCGTGGTCGTAGCTGGCGCCGCAAGTGCCGCACCGCTCCAGTACATCGCGCCCTATGCAGGGTGCGCGATGGGCGAGTACTTCATGTGGCAGGGCAAAGACGGCAAGACACCCAAGCACGTCCTGTGCATCTACGACGATCTCTCAAAGCAGGCGACCGCGTATCGCCAGCTCTCCCTGCTGCTGAGACGTCCGCCCGGTCGCGAGGCCTATCCCGGAGACGTGTTCTACCTGCACAGTCGATTGCTGGAACGCGCCACCAAGCTCAGCGATGAGCATGGCGGCGGCAGCCTGACGGCGCTTCCGATCATCGAGACGCAGGAAGGCGACGTGTCGGCCTACATCCCGACCAACGTCATCTCCATCACGGACGGTCAGATCTACCTGCAGCCCGAGCTCTTCGCCGCGGGCGTACGCCCGGCGGTCAACGTGGGCATCAGCGTCAGCCGCGTGGGTGGGAACGCGCAGATCAAGGCCATGAAGGAAGTCGCCGGCTCACTGCGACTGGACCTGGCGGCCTTCCGCGAGCTCGAGGCGTTCGCCCAGCTCGGCACGGATCTTGATGCAGCGAGCCAGAAGCAACTTGATCGCGGTTCTCGCATGGTCGAGCTGCTCAAGCAAGGGCAATGCCAGCCCTACGACGCCATCGACCAGGCCATCGCGATCTTCGCCGCCTCCAAGGGGTTCCTCGACGAGCTGCCTGGGGAGAAGGTCCACGACTTCGAGGCCGCGCTGCTGGATTACATGCGTGGCCCAGCAGCCGAGACCCGGGCCAAGTTGGCCGAGTCGGCCTCCTTCAACGGGATCGAGGATGCCGTCGCCGAGGCCATTGGCGCCTTCGCCTCGACGTTCTCGGCCTGAGCACAGACACGACAGGCATCTCCCTGAGCCCCCCGCGAACGGCGGGGGGCTTTCGCGCGTACGCTATGTGGCCGTCCGGGAGAGGCGAGGCCGATTGAGACAGGACCAGTGATGGCCGAATCCCCACAGCATCCGTTCATGCCCGCGGCCATCGAGGCCGTGTCGAGCGCCTGCAGCATCTCACGCGCAGTGCAGGCCAACCTTGAGGCCGTCCGCACCGCCACGAAGGACGACCGAAGCCCTGTCACCGTCGCCGACTACGCCGTCCAGGCCATCGTGGCCCTGGTGCTGGCCGATCACCTGCCCGAAGGCGATCGCCTGCTCATCGGGGAGGAGGATGCCGCGGCCCTGCGTGGCGACGATCAGGCCGCCATCCGCGGGGCGGTGGTCGAGGCCGTGCGCGCCTGGCGAGGCACCATGAGCGAGGAGGAAATCCTCGATGCGATCGATGCCTGCGACCACGAGGGCAGCGGCAGCGGTTACTGGGTCCTGGACCCCGTCGACGGCACCAAGGGTTTCCTGAGGGGGCAGCACTACGCCATTGCCCTCGGACGCGTCGAGGAAGGCGAGGTGGTCGCCGGCGTGATGGGATGCCCCAACCTGTCGATCGACCAGGCGCACCCGCTTGATGACCCGGACCCGCAAGGCGTGGTGTACGCCGCATCGCGCGGCGCTGGTGCGTGGGAATTTGCCGCGTGCGATCCCCTGACCACCCCGATGCGCATCGTGGCCTCGCAGTACGCCTCGCAGCGACCACTGCACTTCTGCGAGTCCGCGGAGCGTGCACATTCGAACCGTGGCGACGCGGGTCGAATCATCGACACGCTCGAGGGCGTGGGCGAGCCGGCCCGGCTCGACAGCCAGTGCAAGTACGCGCTGGTGGCACGCGGCCAGGCCGACGCCTACCTGCGCCTGCCGACCCGCGCCGACTACATCGAGCGCGCCTGGGATCACGCCGCCGGGTGCTGCATCGCCATGGAAGCGGGCGCAGTAGTGTCCGACATCGATGGGCGACCCCTGGACTTCTCCCACGGGGCGGGGCTCAACAAGAACCGCGGCGTGATCTGCGCCATCGACGGGTTGCACCAGAGGATCATCGAGACGATCGCCGACCTTGCGATCGCACAGGGTTGACGGCATGAACTTCGAGATGTGGATGACGCTGGGCACGATCGCGCTTGTCGTGGTCGTGCTGGCGAGCACGCGGTGGGGCACTGACCTGGTCATGGCCGGCGGTCTCGTGCTGCTGATGGCCACCGGAGTGGTCGGCCTCAAGGAGGCCACGGCCGGCTTTGCAAACGAAGCGATCTTGATGATCGCCGGGCTCTTTGTCGTCGCCGCCGGGCTTCGCGAGACTGGTGGCATCGAGCTCATTGGCCGACGGCTCCTCGGGCAACCGCGGTCACTGCCCGTCGCGCAGGCCCGCATGATGGCGCCCGTGGCGGCCATGTCCGCCTTCATGAACACCACGCCGATCATCGCCATGTACCTGCCGATGATCAGCGACTGGGCGCGGCGACTGGGAATCCAGCCCTCTCGGCTCTTCATGCCGCTGAGTTTCGCCGGGATCCTCGGTGGTCAGACCACGCTGATCGGGACCGGATCCAACCTGATCCTGATGACGCTCTTCGTGGGATTCATGGCCGACCCACCGCAATGGGTGACGGAGATGGGCATTTCGGCCCCGGGTCCGATCGTCGGATTCTGGGGACCAGCAGTCGTCGGCGTGCCGGCGGCGATCCTCGGGATGGGTTTCATCGTCGCATTCTCTCGCTGGCTGCTCCCCGATCGACAGCCGCAGGCGGAGGGCCGCGAGGACGTCCGCACGTACCGCGTCGAGCGGGTCGTCAAGGCCAACTCACCCATCATCGGCAAGTCGATCGAGCAGGCGGGCCTCCGAAACCTGCCGGGCCTCTACCTGCATGGCATTCGCCGCAAGGGCAGGATCCTCCGCGCCGTCGCACCCACCGAGGTGCTCCAGAGCGGTGACAGCCTCATCTTCGTCGGTGACGTGGACTCCGTCGTGGACCTGCGCAAGATCCAGAGCCTCTCGTCTGCGACCGATGAGGTGGAGAAGGTCGAAGGACGAGAGTTGACCCGCACGCTGGTTGAAGCGGTGGTCTCCAGCGAGTCGCCCCTGGCGGGACGATCGGTCCGCGGTGTGAAGTTTCGAACGGTCTACAACGCGGCGATCATCGCCGTGCACCGCAGCGGGAAGCACCTGCGAGGGAAGATCGGAAACATCCGCCTCCAGAGCGGCGACACGCTCCTGCTGGAGGCGGACCGGCGGTTCGTGGAGACCTACCGCCGCAGCAGCGACTTCTACGTTGTCTCGAAGGTGGAGGGATCTCGGCCGGTCATGTTCGATCGGGCCTGGCGAGCGCTGGCCATCCTTGGCCTGCTGGTCATCGGTCTCACCACCGGCGTCATCGACCGCGTGGCCGTCGTCTGGCTCTGTGGCCTCCTGATGGTCGCCACTCGCTGCCTCGGTGGCCCAGGTGCGCGAAGCGCGATCAACCTGCAAGTGCTGATCACGATTGGTGCAGCGATGGGGATCGGCCAGGCGGTGGACCAGAGCGGGCTCGCGGGCATGCTGGCAGGTTGGCTCTCGGACTTCTCCAGTCAGACAGGTGTCGGCCCGCACGGAATGTTGCTGGTGATCTTCGCAGTCACGACAATCGCCGCTCAGTTGATGACCAACTACGGCGCCGCGGTGATCATGTTTCCCATTGTCATGCAGGCCGCCTACGGCATGGACTCCAGCCCGTACCCATTCCTGTTCACGATGATGTCGGCCGCCGGCTGCAACTTCCTGACGCCGGTGACCTACCAGACCAACCTCATGGTCTATGGCCCGGGCGGCTACAGGTTCCTCGACTTCATGCGGCTCGGGCTCCCCCTGACGATCCTCGTGGCGATCATCGCCGCGATCATGGCGCCGCTCGTTTTCCCGTTCATGGTCGCCGCACCGTGATGCGCGGCCGTATCGCGACCGTCGTCGCTGCCACTTCATGGTTACTGGTCGCCGGGTGGATGGCGGGCCGCCTGCTCTCGGACCAGTGGGGATGGAGCCAATGGCTGGCCTGGATGCCGACGCTCATCCTCGCAGCGCTGCTCCTGCCGGCCACCGGCGTGCAGATCGCTGCCGGTCGCAGGATCGGCGCCGCGCTGCTGGCGGTTGTCACGCTCTCGCTGGCAGGGTGGTTCATGCTCATCGAGAATCGCCCGTTTGGCGGCATCGAGCCCCGCGGTGACCTGCGCCTCGTGGCCTGGACGATGAGTCACTCGAAGGAGCGCGCTGCCCAGCACGCCGCCCAACTCATCGCCCTGGACGCCGACATCACCGTCATGACGCACGGGTACATCGTTCGCGGACAGGAGGAGGTCAGGCAGTGGCTCGGCCCTCGTGGAAAGCGGTTGATCAATGGCCCGTTCACGGTGCTCACGAGATTGCGGCCAATCGAGGTACGCACGCTCATCGCATCGGGGGGAATCCATGTATCGATGTTTCATCTCGACCCGCGGCCGCTGCTGGATCGCAAGATCGTGCTGTGGGCGATCGATCTACCCTCCTCGTTCAACGAGCCTCGCATCGACATGGCCCGCCGGGCTCGACGGCTGCTGGACGAGGTGAATGCGCCGCGGCCCGATGTCGTCGTAGGTGACTTCAACATGGATCGCAACAGCGCGGCCGTCCGGGCCTTGTTCCCGGACATGGTGGATGCCTGGAGCGAGGCCGGCAGCGGCTTCAGTGCCTCCTACCACCGGGTATTCCCGCTCTGGGACATCGATCATGTGCTGCTGGGCGAGGGCTTGAAGGCGGTCTCGAGCGTGCGGGTCGATCCGGGCATCGGTCGCCATCGCATGCAGGTCGTCGGACTAGTTACGCCGACTGCATCCACGCCCACTGTCGACCCAGCCCCTCCTGGAAACTGACGGCGGGTGTGAAACCAAGTTCCGCACGGGACCGGGAGAGGTCCGCGTAGGTGTGGTCCACGTCCCCGTTCTGCATCGGCGCCTGCTCGATGACCGGATCGCGCCCCACCACCTCGCCGATGAGGCCAATGAGCTCGGCCAGCGCAATGGGCTCGCCGCGACCGAGGTTCCACTCCCGGCAGCTACCTGGTGGACCGAGTGCCTCCGCCGCGCTGCGAAGCCCCCGCACGATGTCCGACACGTAGGTGTAGTCGCGCGATGAGGTGCCGTCGCCGAACATCGTGATTCTTTCGCCCTTGGCCACCTTGCCCATGAAGGCATGGATCGCCAGGTCCGGTCGCTGCCGCTCGCCAAAGACGGTGAACAGCCGCGTGGAGCCGATCGACAGGTCGTGCATCGCCGCCCAGGTTCGGCAGATCAATTCGCCTGCTCGCTTGGTCGCGCCATAGGGGCTGATCGGAAGCGTGTGCTCCGCGTCCTCGACGAATGGCTGGCGACACCCGTTTCCATACACGCTGGAACTCGATGCGAACACCAGCCGCGGGCATCCCGCCGCTACCAGTGCCTCAAGAAGGTGCACAAGCCCGTCCACGTTGACCGATCGCCAACGCTCAGGTTCGCTGATACTCGGTCGCACCCCGGCGAGCGCGGCCATGTGCACTGTCACGTCCGGCTGCACCTCGCTCACCAGCGATGTCAACGCATCGGCATTGCGAACGTCCAATTCATGGGCGATCAGCCCGCGCCCAACTGCCTGCTCCATCCACCTGCGGCGGCCGTCCGCCTCGTAGAGAGACTCGTCGAAGGCGTCGATGCCGACCACCTCCTGGCCATCGTCAAGCAGGGACTCACAGAGATGGGACCCAATGAACCCGGCTGCACCCGTCACCAGCCACGTGGAAGCCATGGCGCAAGGATACCCCGGGACCCCCTGTGGCATGCATGTGGGGAGTCAGTGGCGACCGAAGAAGATGTCGTAGATCAGGTCGTCGTGGTCACGGTCCACGCCCATGCCCTCAAGCACCATCAGCGGGAGTTGATCACGAATCGTGACGTTGTCCCTCCAGGACACTGAGCCGTCGCCGCGAAGCATGTTCATGCCCAGGCGGTGGCTGAAATCGTCACGGGTCCGCAAGCCGTCAACCGCCAGCACGATGGAGGCGCCACCGGTCAGGCGAATCCGCTCGCCGGTTCGCCAATTGCGATGGCCACCGTAGTGGTAGTTGGTGAAGAGATCCCTGGGCGACGACTGTCCGTTCCACGCCTCGGCGTTCTCCTCATACGTGTGCTTGCCCTTGTGACTCGGGCAGTAGAAAGACTGTGGCGTGTCGCAGTAGTGGTCCTTGCGAAGGAGGCCCAACCCATCCCAGTCCTCACCGGCGAGTGGCACGGGCGGCAGACGGCGCTCGCCGTTGATGCCGTAGGGCGTCTGGCCAGGCAGCGTCGCGTGGCGGGCGATCATGAGGTTAGGGCTGTTGGCGTCGGCCTCGTTCAGGACACGGGCCTCCGGGAGCCGCTCGCGGTGATCACCGGCATACATCGTGATTGCTTGGCCGATCTGGCGCTGGTTGGTCGCGCACACCACGCGGTGTGCGTTCTCTCGCACCGACGACAGCGCCGGCATCAGCATCCCGGCAAGCAGCACGGTGATACTCAGGGTGACGATCAATTCGACGAGACTGAAGGCACGCTGGTGTGGCGATCGCTTACCGGACGTCCGTCGCAAAGCAGCCGCCCGCCGCGTGTACACATGCGTTGACGTGACCTGTTGCGCCACGTTTCCTCCCTGTGCTATTGCCCAGTCTCCACGAGTCAGTCTAATGCCCAGCCGGGCCGCTGGCGGCCCTTTTTCTCGGCCCCTGCACAACATGGGGGTAGACTCTGGGGGTGGGAATAGCCTCTTGGGGCGAAAAACGCCCCCCCGTACCAATATCGGGGACTGGGAACCCAAGGGCCATGATTGGCGAATAGTCTTGTCGTGGAGGTGGGCACGTGGAGCCCCAGGAGCCTGATTATCGATTAATGCGTCGCGTGGCGCTCGGTGAGGAAGACGCCGTAGCGGAGCTGTACGACCGCTTTGGCGCCCTGGTCTTCAAGATTGCGCGCCAGTTTCTTCCCACGCGGGCAGAAGCCGAGGATGTGGTTCAGGAGGTCTTCGTGCGGCTCTGGAAGACCGCAGACCGCTTTGACCCCCGTAAGGCCAAGTTAGTTACATGGGTCATGCTGATCTCCAGGCGCCACCTGATCGACTGCATACGAAGAAAGTCTGTACGTCCGAAATCACACGAACTCGACGACCATCACGCGCATTCGGCAACCGCAGAGCGTGATGGATCGAACATCTGGATGCAGGAGCGAAACCAGCTTCTCTGGCAGCAGTTGCAGGCACTTCCCGAACTGCAGCGTACGGTCATAGAGCGAGCCTACTTCCAGGGCTACACCCTTCGAGAAGTCAGTCTCCAACTCGAGGCACCGCTGGGCACGGTCAAGTCGGCACTGAGCCGAGGACTGCTTCGACTTAGAGAACAGGCGGGCGCAGCGGCGTCCTCCGGAAAATGAACGACATGCACGACGAACAGATCGACATCCGAAACCTTCTGGAACTGGCCGTGCTCGAGGCACATGGGCTGCTTGAGCCCGTCGAGACGGAGTTGTTTGATCGCGCGTTCCACGACGCACGGCAGTCTGTGCAGGACGAGATTCGCCGCATTCAGGCGGAGATCTCCCAGGACGACGCGCTCCTTCCGTCGGAGCTCCCGCCGCCCCAACTTCGCCAACGCGTACTCGATGCGGTCGCCGACGCGGCCGATGCTGAAGCTCAGCGACTGGCGCCCCTGGCACTGATCGGCGCGCGTGCAGGCGCGCGTGAAGGCGCTGGACGACCTCTGGCCGCTACCGCATGGCGCGCCGCGGCGCTGATCATGCTCGGCGTGGGCGTCGTGCTTGCGATCTTCGCGATGGACGCCAATCGACGTGCCGACCGAATCGCCGAGTATGCCATGAATGCCGACTCCGAGTACACCCTTGCCGAACTTGGTGGGGCGGAGCTCGCGTCGTTCCTCGACAATCCCAGTTGCTCGGTCATGCGACTCGATCGCGTTGACGGGAGCGACAAGGGGTACATCCGCGTTGCCATCAACGAGCGCACCGGGGACAGCCACGTGCTGGCCATCGACCTTGCCCCGGACGAGACGCTGATCCTGCAGGGCACCACGCCCGGCGGCACCGTCATCGAGCTTGCGACGATCACGGCCGACGGCCCGGTCGTTGCCCGCATGTTCTCGATTGATCCGGCGATCGCAGCGACGCTCGTGATCTCGGCCGTCGATCTGGACGGCGTCATCCGCTGGTCCTGAGTCACATCACCACGCAGACCCCCCGGGAATCAGGGAGACTGTGCGCATGCACGAGAACGTCTGGTCTCCGTGGCGATACGCCTATCTACAAGACCTCGAGCGTCGCCGGGACGCCGCAGGAGAGGGGCCTCATGAGGCGAAGGACTTCCTCGCCACCTACTGGGCCAGCCCGAACGCGGATGCCGAGCATCGCGTCATATTCCGAAATGAGCACGGCATCGTGCTTCTCAACCGCTACCCCTACGCAAACGGCCACTTGATGGCGGCGCTGGGCGAGGCGCAGTCCACGCTCATGGCATACGACCCGCAGCAGCGTGCGGCGCTTTGGGCACTTGTCGAGATCGCCGTAGAACACATGCAGCGGTGTCTGCGCCCGCAGGGAATCAACATTGGAATCAATGAGGGGCGAGCGGCGGGCGCGGGCCTGCCCGAGCACCTGCACGCGCATGTCGTGCCTCGCTGGCATGGCGACACGAACTTCATGTCCACGGTGGGCGAGATCCGGGTGATCCCGTCATCGCTGGAGGACATGTGGGCGCTCTACACGGCTGGATCATGAATGCAGAAGCGGCCCGGGAGGTGGGTTGCGTAGCTTGACACCGCTCCGCGACTGAGCTCGAACCCAATCTTGCAGGTGGGTTCGTCCGCCACTGTTCCCGGCCGTCCACGCGAACGAGGCATGGCCTTCGACACGGCGTGTTCGATCCCGATGGGTTCGATAGGATCGAGCACAATTGCGCGGCGCGGTACTACCGCATCCGACGGTCTCCCGGACCGCCACAATCAGGATACTCATCGTCAGCCCAACGGGGACCCCCAGAGGCGGAAGTTTCCACGCTGTTGACAGTAACATGGCCGCGCGGGACACTTCCCCACTCAGGAGTGCACACACCATGACCCGCATGATCTACCGAATCTGCCTGTTCACAGCCCTTTGCAGCCTTGCCGGCTGCTCGCACCGCGAGTTCGTCGAGGTGCAGGTGCTGCCCGACATGGAAACGCTCGCGCACACGAGCGCTGAGGTCGACGTGAACATGTCGGTCACGAACAACCAGAATCGTCGCCTCATCAATGACGACTTCCACCGGGCGCTCTACACGAATCGCCCCAGCGTCCTGGCGCCGTACCCGATCGTGAACACGACTGGGAACCCGCAGTAACTTCCGATCCATCGAGTTGATCGGCGACTCAGGCGATTAACCCGCTTGAGCGTCTGCTGCTACTGTCGCATGCATCCATGAGTCCGCTGCGCCTTGTCACTGCGCCCTTTCGGTCGATGCTCCCGTCGTCGCACCCCCCCGGGTGCAGAGGGGTGTATCGGCGGGAAGTGATTGCCTGGTCGCTGCTGGCCGTCGCAGGCGGCGCCGCCGAGGGCGGGGTCATGGGCATTCTCGCCAAGCGACTGTTTGAGGAACATGTTGACGGAACGGCGCTGAACTGGTGCGTCGCCGCGCTGACGGCAGCGCAGGGCTTCACGAATCTCTCGAGCTTTGCGTGGGCGGCGATGAGCCACGGTCGACACAAGGTCCGTGTCCTGACGCTGCTCAATGGCGCCATGGTCGCGATGATCGCCGCCATCGCGATTGTCCCGCGATCACCGCTTGGGCTGGTGATGCTCTTGGCGCTGCTCGTGGGGGCCCGCTGCTGCTGGGCGGGCGTAGTCACGTTGCGGACGACCGCCTGGCATGCCAACTACCCGCGCGAGCGGCGAGCGGGCATCGCCGGTGGCATCGCCACGGCCTCCGCGCTGATGGTCGCCGCCGTTGGCTTCGGCGTCGGGCGACTGATGGACATTGACGAAGCGTCGTTCCGCTGGATTTACCCCACCGTCGCCCTGGCGGGCATCGCGGGCACCGGCGTCTATGCTCGAATTCGAATTCGCGGACACAAGGCGCTGCTGCAGAGCGAGTTGGAAACGCCTAGGGCCTCTTCGACCTCCCTGCTTTCGGGCCTGCGGCTCATCGGCGAGGACCGCGCATACGCGCGGTACATGGGATGCCAGTTCGTGTTCGGACTGGGAAACCTCATGGTGACCGCGCCGCTGGTGGTGGCCGTTGTGGAACGATTCTCGTTCGACTACCTGCGCGAGATCCTGGTCGTGTCGACCATTCCCGTCCTGCTCGTGCCTCTGAGCATTCCCCTCTGGGCAAGGTTCCTGGACCGGGTCCACGTGGTCCCCTTCCGCGCGATCCACAGTTGGAGCTTCGTGCTTTCCACCGCGTGTCTGGCGGGGGCGGTCGCCCTGGGGAACATCCCCCTGCTCTGGACTGGCGCAGTCGTCCGAGGCGCCGGATTCGGCGGCGCCGTGCTTGCTTGGAACCTCGGCCACCACGACTTTGCGCCCCTGGACCAGTCTGGGCGATACATGGGCCTGCACGTGACGCTCACGGGCATACGCAGCCTCATCGGCCCGGCACTTGGCATGGCGCTTTGGGGACTTGCCCCCCGGCTCGGTGATCCCACCGGCGCGCTGCCGTTTGTAGCGGCCACCGTCGTCACGGCGCTCGGCGGGGTGGGATTCGTACTGCTGGCCCGCCAGCGGGCTCGCCAGGAGCGGTGACTGGTACGGAAGAACCGCCTCAGGTATCATCCTCGGTTCGCCCGCTGCCCTGCGGGCATGTGACACCTTTCCCCCGGGAGTCTGCGGCACCGTGCTGAGAAGCGGGAGGACGGGACACACCAGGCAACCGCGGACACGGCACCGCGGCCAAGTGCACCCTGATGCCGTAGCACAATGGTCGACCACAATTTGATCGCAGACCTCGCCGTAGACGAGGCAGAAGCAGACGCGCTTGTACGCAAGGCGTTGGGGACCCATGTCGCCGAGGGCGACATGGAAGCCCTCATCGACAGTGAACTCCAGCAGTACAAGCCTGGAAACATCCTCAAGGGACGCGTCGTCGGAAAGGCCGGCGACGACGTCGTCGTCGACGTGGGCCTGAAGTCCGAGGGACTGATCCACAAGGGCGAGTTCCCCGACTTCGATTCGCTCGAGCCGGGTTTCGAGATCGAGGTCGTTCTCGAGGACCTCGAGAACGAGCAGGGAATCGTCAAGCTCTCGAAGCGGAAGGCGGACCGGATCCGCAACTGGGAGAAGATCCTCGAGACGTCCAATGAGGGCGACATCATCGAGGGCGTCGGCATGCGCCGCATCAAGGGCGGACTACTGGTGGACATCGGTGTCCCCGCGTTCCTTCCGGCATCGCAGATCGACGTGCGCCGTCCGGGCGACGTCAACGACTTCGTCGGCCGCACGATACGCGCCGAGATTCTCAAGATCGACGAGGAGCGGCGCAACATCGTCGTCAGTCGCCGCAAGCTCATCGAGCGCGAGCGCGACGAGGCCAAGCAGAAGCTGCTGGACACGATCAGCGAGGGTGATCTGGTCAAGGGCCGCGTCACAAACGTCGCGGAGTTCGGTGCCTTCATCGACCTTGGCGGCATCGACGGCCTGCTGCATGTGACCGACATGAGCTGGGGACGCGTCAAGCACCCAAGCGAGATCTGCCGCGCCGGCGACGAGATCGAGGTCAAGGTGCTCCGCATTGACTTCGACTCGGAGAAGATCGCCCTGGGCCTCAAGCAGAAGGATCCGTCTCCCTGGGACAACATCGAGGATCGCTTCCCGATCAATGGCCGCGTCAAGGGTCGGGTAGTCAACCTCGTGTCCTACGGCGCGTTCGTGCATCTCGAGGACGGCGTCGAAGGGCTGGTACACGTCTCGGAAATGTCGTGGCGGAAGCGCGTCAACCATCCCAGCGAGATCGTGCAGCCTGATGACGAGATCGAGGTTGTCGTCCTGGACATTGACAAGGACAAGCACGAGATCTCCCTGGGCATCAAGCAGACGGAGGTTAATCCTTGGGAGCTCGTCATCGAGCGCTACCCGATGGGCACCATCGTCCAGGGAACCGTGCGAAACCTCACCAACTATGGTGCGTTCGTCGAGATCGAGCCGGGCATCGACGGGCTGCTGCACGTGAGCGACATCTCCTGGACGGAGAAGATCGCGCACCCGAGTGAGAAGTACAAGAAGAACGAGGATGTCGAGTGCATGGTGCTCGACATCGATGAGGACAAGCAACGGATCAGTCTCGGCGTCAAACAGATGCACGAGGATCCTTGGCAGACCGCCGTGCCGGAGGCCTACAAGCCCGGCATGGTCGTCCACGGCAAGGTCACGAAGATCACGAACTTCGGCGTCTTCGTCGAGCTCGAGGAAGGACTCGAGGGCTTGCTGCACATCTCCGAGCTCGCCGACCACAAGGTCGAGAGCCCACAGGAGGTCGTCAAGCCCGGCGACGAGATCGACGTGAAGATCCTGCGCGTCGATACGTCGGATCGCAAGATCGGCCTGAGCCTCAAGCGCGCCCAGGGCGGTGAAGGCGGGGACGAGCGTTGGGAACCGTCCGGCGGCGGTGAGGGCCCCGACCGTGGTGGCATGGACGACCACGGCGCGCTCGGCACCGACAAGATCAGCCTCTGATCACGCCCGGAAACCCAGAAGTCGACAGCGGCCCGCCTTGATGGCGGGCCGCGTCGCCTTCTCATCTCTCCTCATCGCACGCCTGGAGGCGTCAGCACAATGCGAGGAACGCCAGGACCGCAAGGAGGCAGATCACTCGTGCATTTCGGGTGAGCACCATGGCCTGCATCGCGTCTCGCATCATCTTCATTCGCCTGTCGCTGGCGGCATCGCCCGAGAGCAGCACCGCAGGACAACCATGCCCCGTCCCTTGTCGATGGCAAGCCGATGCGGCGTGATTCGCCGCCATCGCCGCGTTCCCGGACGTTGCGGCACGCGTTGCCGGGCCAGCGGCGGAGATCCACGCACCGGCGCAGGCTGTCTTGCGGGGGTGACGCCTATACTCGACTGCGGATGCGATGGCTGGCAATCATCCTGGCAACCTGCTGCCTTGCCCTCACGGCTGACAAGGTTGAGCAACGTCATGCGCGGATCCTGGGCATCCTGCTCTACAGCGACATCGACACGAGTTGGAAGGACGTGCCCGCCGAGGAACTCATCGAGTCCCTTCGTCGAGATCTGGACATCGACCTGCAGGCATGGTGGCGCAACGACCGCCGCGACGGTCCGGACCCGGGCACGCCAATCACGCTCGACATTGGTCGCCAACCGGCCATCCTCGTGCTCGAGCGCATCCTCGAGCAGTGCGATGACGTCGAGGAGTGTGCCTGGCAACTGCGAGGCGGCACCATCGAGATCGGCTCCAAGACGTGGCTGGGGCGACGCCGCGCGCAGGAACTTCGGACCTACCCGGTTCTCGATCTCATGCTCCCCATTCGCGACTTTGACAACGCCCCGGAGATGGGGGCCGGCACGGGAAACGCTGGCGGGACCGGTGGTGGTGGAAGCACGGGCGGGACCGGTGGTGGGAGCGGCGGTAACACTGGCGGCAACACCGGCGGCGGCGGGTTCGACTTCGGCCCGCCCGGGGAGGACCCGGAGACGCCAAGCAGGGAAGATCGCATCGAAGAACTGATCGAGGTCATCACGGACCTCATCGAGCCCAGTCAGTGGGAGCGCAACGGCGGCCTCTCGTCGATTCGCCCCTTCGAGGGAGTCCTGCTTGTGCGGGCCCCGGACTTCGTCCACCGGCAGATCAACGGGTACGCGTTCCTGCCGGCGCGGCCCCACGACCAGCGCGAGCGTTTGCTGCACTTCATCGACGGCCGCGCCGTCGTGGACCTGCCCTCGCAGGCCACGCCGCTGGACTGATCCTCAATCCACGCCGGCGACCGACTCGTCGAGCACCCAGTGCCGCAGCCACGCGCGGTCCCACTCCATGCGCGCGCGGCGGTTGGACATCCGCATGAGTCCATGGCCTTCGCCGATGTAGACCAGGAGCTGGGCAGGGGTGCCCACGTAGTCATGCAATGCCCGGAAGAGCGCCCGGGCGTGCTCGGCGGGCACGCGCTCGTCGCGTTCCCCGACGTGAATGATTGTGGGCGTGGTGATGCGGTGGGCGTCGTAGAGCGGGCTCATGCGCCGCATCTCCTCGGCGACCTCCCAGGGGAGCCCTCCGGCGTAGTTGACGACATGCCCGGGGGTGTCCTCGATGGACCATTGCATGGTCTGGTCGAACACGCCTGCGCCGCTGCTTGCCGCCTTGAAGCGATCGGTCGCAGCAATCACGCAGTTCGTGAGATACCCACCATTGCTCCAGCCCCCGACTGCAAGGCGTTCGGGATCCGCGATGCCCGCCGCCACCATCGCATCCACGCCAGCGAGAATGTCGCCCAGTTCCACGTCGTTCTCTCGGCCAACCAGCTCGATGAGAAACTCGTCGCCGTACCCGGTCGATCCACGATAGTTGGGGCAGAAGACGGCCCATCCATCGCTGGCGAGCAACCCGCGACCTCCGGCTGAGAAACTGACCATGGCGCTGACGGCAGATGTCGGACCGCCGTGGAGAAACACGTACATCGGCAGCGGTCCTTCGGTCTCCGCGTCGTACCCGGCGGGAAGTTCCAGCACTCCCTCGATCCGTGTCCCGTCGTCTGCCTCCCACTGCACGGTCGAGATGGTCGGCAGCGCCCAGCTGGCCGCCTGCGGGTTCGGATCATGGATCGTGCGGGCACCGACGGCGTCAACGGACGCCAGGACCGACATCGCCTCCCCCGTGCCGCCTACCGAGACCAGTCGCCCGCGTGGCCCCACATCCCAGGCCCAGGTACACCAGCCCGGCGGCGTCAGGGTCGCGTGCGCGCCCTGGCGGCCGTCGCCGATGCCGCTGACGCGAATGACTGGACGGAGCACGCCCCGCTGGGCAGTGAAGGCAAGGTCATGCGACCCCGGCAGCCATCGCGCCTCAGAGTCGACCGAGACGTCCCCGGGCCGCGCAACGCGTTGCAGGGTGATCTCCTTGCCGAGGCTCGCGACGATGATCTCCCGTGGAAACCCGTCGAAGTCCACTGTGAATGCCAGCCGACGTCCGTCGCTGGAGAAGTTCGGTGCCTCGACCCACCCGTAGGGAGACGGTGCCTCGTCGCGCCAGAGCGTCGATGGAAGTCGTTGAAACTCGCCGCTCTCAACGTCCAGCAGGTCCAGCTCCGACCAGCCCTCGTTCGTGATCAATCGGCCATCGGGCGTGGTTACCAGAGCGACCTGGCTGCCATCGGGAGAGACGGCCATGTCCACTATGACCCGCTGCGCATCCCAGATGCGCTCGCTGCGCCACGTCTGGAGATCCAGCCGCCAGAGCTCGCTGAAGTCGACGCGACCGTGGCCGTACTCGACGCCGTCATGTTCTCGGCGCAGCGCCTTCCACGGATCCGCCTCCTGCTCGTTGGTTGAGATCGTGTAGTAGAGCCAGCGATCTCCGGCCACCAATTCCCAGAGGCTGATGCTCGTTGGGAGATGCGTCACAGCGATGCGGTCGGTGCCGTCTGGCCGCATGCGCCACACCTGTCGGCGGCCGTTCTGTGGAGCAGCGTCCCCGCGGGATCCACGCGTGCACGTGTAGTAGAGCCACTGCCCATCGGCGGCCCAGGTGGGGCTGCCTTCATTTACCGAGTCGAATGTGAGTCGGCGCGGCGAGGAGCCGTCGCGATTAACTACCCAGAGGTCGGTATTGCGTCGATCGAGTTCCTCGTCCCATCGGCCCTCGGCAAAGGCGACTCGGCTGCCGTCTCCCGAGAGATCGCAGCCATGCATCCATGCCAGCGAGAAGTAGTCGTCAGCCGTGATGGGTGGCGCCTGGACGTAGGCAATGGATGTAAGGCAGAGCGTCAGGTACAGCACGAGTAGAGATCTCCTGGATCAGTCGTGTCGCAAGGCGACGATCGGGTCCTGGCGACTTGCCACGACCGCGGGGTAAATGCCGAATATGAGTCCCGTAACCGACGCGACGACAAACGAGAGGACGATGGACCACAGCGTCACCTGGGTCTCGATCCCCGTGCCGATGTCGACGAGCCCATCGAGCCCGGGCATCACCAAGAGCAGCGGCAACAGTCGCTCAAGGCCCACCGACACGCCGATTCCCAGCAGGACGCCCGCCACGCCGCCAACAGCACTGAGCGTGCCGGTCTCGACGAGGAACTGCGCAACGATGTGGCGTCGCGTGGCGCCAACCGCGCGGCGTATGCCGATCTCTCGCGTGCGCTCCACGACCGTAGCGAGCATGATGTTCATGATGCCGATGCCACCCACCAGCAGGCTGATTGCGGCAATCGCCGTCAGCAGGATGTTCATCGCCGCGGCTGTCCGCTTGACGTTCTCAAGCAGCTCCCAGGGGACAATGACCGTGACATCGCGCAGTCCCGGATGGCCTGCCTCGATGACCCGTCGCACGTGCTCGGCCATCGGGATGACCGACTCTGTCGACGGCGCCGTGATGTAGATCTCGGAGATCTGCACCTCCTCGCCGCTGAACGAGCCGGCCTGGCGTCGCACGACGACATCGCCGAACTCGATGCGCGCCGTGGTCAAGGGGATGTGTACGTCCTTGTTGAGATCCCGGCCCACCAGGGCCGAGCCGGCGCCACCTGCAAGCCCGATTGGTTCGAGTACGCCCACGATCCG
Source organism: uncultured Isosphaeraceae bacterium (assembly GCA_964555625.1). Taxonomy (GTDB): domain Bacteria; phylum Planctomycetota; class Phycisphaerae; order Phycisphaerales; family SM1A02; genus CAZJKE01. The sequence goes on from CAZKTE010000002.1 coordinate 42,619, forward strand.
CAGGACGCGGTCATCGATGCGGAGCTCCTGTCCGACGGGATTGCTCAGAGGGAAGAACTGCTGGGAGATGGACGCCCCGATCACAGCCACCGGAGCGCGTCGGTCGAGATCCTCCTGGACGAGGTATCGCCCGCCTGGCTGAACGCGGAGACTCGCGACATCGGCCAGGCGCGGCGTCGTGCCGAATGCCTGGCTGATCGTCCGCTTCTCGCGACGAGACACCTCCCCCCCAACCGCCTTGAGGGGCACGACCGCGTCCGCGGCGACGAACTCGTTGATGCGGCGAAAGTCGCTGCGCTCAAGCCCGAACACTGCGACGAACGACCGTCGCTGGGAGCCGATCTGGCCCGATTCGGGCGGTCGCTGGGAGCGAACGATGATGTTGGTCGCCCCGAGCGACTCGATCTCGCGCAGGGCCGCCTGCTTGTTTCCCTCGCCGATCGACACCATGACGATGACGGCTGCCACGCCCAACACGATGCCGAGGCTCGTGAGAATGCTTCGCAGCGCGTGCAGGCGGAGGCTCCTGAGTCCCAGCCGGATTGTCTCTGGTGTGATCATCATGGCGCGGGAGCCCAGCCTAGCAGGAGTACCCGTCGCCTATGGCCCGGACATCAGTGGCTCGGGCGCTTCGGGTTCGAAAATGGACGGAACCTCGATGAAGAAGGTCGCCCCGGCACCCGGCGTGGTCTCCACCGATAGCGTCGCGTGCAGTAACTCCGCCAGCTCGCGGCAAATGGCTAGTCCCAGGCCGGTACCGGGGTGCTCGCGCGTGTGGGTCGCGTCCAGTTGACGGAACTTCTCGAAGATCGTGTCGGCCATGTCCTCGGGCACGCCCGGGCCGGTGTCGGCGACGCCGATGCGCACCGCCACGGAGTTGTCACCGCGCGTGACGCGCCGCGCCGAGAGCGTCACGCGTCCATCACGTGGCGTGAACTTGATGGCGTTGCTCAGGTAGTTGTAGAGCACCTGCTGGAGCTTTCCCGGATCGGTCTCCACGCGGCCAACGGCCTCGTCTACGTCGATGGCCAGCGTGACTCCCCTCGACGAGGCCTGTGGCCCCATGATGCCTACGAGCCCCTCGAGCAGGTCGCCGATCGAGGTCGGCTCTGGATTGACCTCCATTCGACCAGCCTCGATCTTGGCCATGTCCAACAACTCGTTGATCATCTCCAGCAGCGATCGTCCGCTGTCGAGAATGTTCCCCAGGTAGCGGCGGCGCTTGCGGGAGTCCTCGTCCTCCCCGGTGGCCATCCCCTCGAGCAGCTCGGCGAACCCGATGATCGCGTTGAGCGGTGTGCGGAGCTCGTGGCTGACGTTTGCGAGGAACTCGCTCTTGAGCCGTCCTGACTCGTAGAGCCCCACGTTCGCGTGCGCCAACTCTTCGACCTTCAGGTCCAGGGACTCGTTCATCGTGCGCAGACGCTGGCGATCCACTTCCATGCTCTCGAGCATCTCATTGAACGCGTCGGAGAGCTCCTCGAACTCGTCGCCGGTGGCAAGGCTCGCCCGCGCCGTCAGGTCACCGCCCTGGACGCGTTCCGTCACGCGGCGCAGGCCGCGGACCGGCGAGAGAATCAGCTTCGTGAGGATCAGGTAGAAGACCAGGACCGCGAGCATGCTCGCGAGCACGCCCGCGGCGAAGATGTAGATGCGGTTGACCATCAACTGCCCCTGGGCGAATCCACTGAGACGGCCGACGCTCAGGATGGCCACCACCGGATCCGCGAACCCGGGCTCGAGCGCGCCGCTGCCGAAGTCGGTCAGCTGCTCGCGCTGGATGGACGCCAGGCTGGAGCGGTGAATGGCTCGCGCGTAGCGAAACTCGTGGGACCCCTTGCGCGAGGCGGTTGCGTGAAACTCGTGCTGGTCTGGATTGGTCCGGAAGTACTGCTCGGCGCGCGCGACGAACGGATCGGACTCCGCGTCGATGCGCTCGACCCGAGTAAATCGTAGGTCCAGCGACTCCCGCTCCTCGCTTGCGTGGCCGATCGATCCAAACTCGATCCGTGCCTCGAGCCACGCGTCGGCGAGTTGACGAGCGACCTCAAGCTGGTACTCCTGCACGAGGGTGCTCGTGCGGATCCACGGCACGCTCAGCGCAAAGGCGATGATCAGCACGATCACCGCGCCGAAGATCACGAGACACTTGTTGGCAAGGCTCAGGCCGCTACCCATTGAGAACTCGATGGTAGCCGCTCATTAGCGAGGCTCCGGCTTTGTCCACTCCCAGTCCTTGGACTTGTGCAACGCCCCGGCCGCCTGCTTGACGCAGCGGCGGCATAGAACGGCGTCACCGTCGCCGTTCCATGACGGCTCGTCGCGATGTTCAAGGCAGAGTGTGCACTTGGCTCCGGGATCGACCGGGGAGTCACTCTCGAGCACGAGGGATGCATACGCCGCCGTCAGGCACGCGCCGCAGATCACGCTGCCGTGGTGTCCCTCGACGCAGGGCTGCTCGTTCGCCCATGCCGCTTCGCCACAGAAGTCGCAGAGGATGTCCTGCGGCTGCACATCGTCGGGATTCGTGCCCGGGCGGTGCATCAGGCATCGATCCTCGTGAGCGTCATTGCGTGGAAGGCCCGGCCCTCCTGGCTGTACTTGCGCTCGAAGTTAGTGCCAACGAGCTCATCGTCCCCGCCGGCGAAGGGGCTGCGAGCAAAGATTGACTCGTGCCCTGCAGCGTGTTCCTGGCACCAAGCCCAAAGCTCATCGTGGTCCGTAACGATACGCACCTCGCCTCCCTCCTGGAGGACACGGTGAAACTCCATGAGAGTGCGACTCTGGATGACGCGGCGCTTGTGGTGGCGCTTCTTGGGCCACGGGTCGCTGAAGTAGAGGTGAATGACGCTCACAACAGCGTCGGCGCACCAGTAGCGCATGAAGTCAACCGCGTCGGCGTACAGCATGTGCACGTTGTCCAGGGCATGGCGACGTAGGCGATCGGCTCCATAGCGATAGAACTCCGCTGCGCGCTCAATGCCCAGAAAGTTGGTCTCGCTGCACTTGGCGGCCTCCTGCACGAGGAAGGTCCCCTTCCCACTGCCGATCTCGACCTCAAGAGGCCGTGACTCCTCCTCGAACCACGCCCGCGGGTCCAGGCGGCCCTCGTCGTGGGATGGGAGGTCATCAAGATCGATGCCGACATCACCAACATCGAGGGTGCGACCGCGGGAGAGTCCAAAGCTCATCAACTTGCCCCGCTGGCCGCCGCGGCTGCTGCATCCGCGGCCAACTTCGCCGCCGCACCCGAGGAGGTACCCCTGACGGTCGCGATGCAGGGAATTCCCGTCCCCATCCCCTTGAGCTCGTTCTCCCAGACGACCTGGCCGGTCGTCGGCGCAAGACACCAGGTGTATCCCTGCACGCAGACGATCAGTCGATCACCGTCAAGGAGCAGCGCCGGGTAGCCGCTGCTCTTGGGCGCCTTCCAGTCCCAGACCAGTTCGCCGCTGTAGCGATCCAGCGCGACCACTCGCTTGTTGAAGCCCAGGAAGACCAGGTCGGGGAGTTGGCGTGATTCGGGGGCCTCACTCATTGAACACCTGGTCCTCGAGCCAATCACCGAGTACCGCCAGGACATGCTCGTCGAATGTGACCTCGATCTGCGCGTACTCCTCGACGGCGCCCGTCGTCGCCGGCTGGAAGAGGTGATTGAGGCCCTCGAATCGCTCGATGGTGATGTCCAGGCCCGCTGCGGTCATTGCCTCGGCGATGGGATCGAGGTTCTGGTCGTGGTCGACCTGCAAGTCGAGCGTACCGTTCATCGCGAGTACGGGGCACCCAAGCGACACCAGCACCTCGATTGGCTCGTACTTGAGAAAGTACTGCATCCAGGCACTGGCGACGGCCTGCAGGGCCTGATCGATCATCGCCGCGCGAGCCTCAGCGCCAATGATTGACCCCTGCCCAGTGGCAGAGAGTTGCGCCTCGACCAGCGCCTCGACTGCCCCACGTTGCTCGCTGGGCGTTGCCGCGGAAGCGGCACGATCCAGCACCTCAGCCTGGGCCACGAGGATGCGCGCTAGGGCAATGCCGCCGACGCCCGCGCTGCGCTGGAGGAGTTCCTGCTGGCGCATCAGTATGTCGCGGCCGGACACCCCCGGGCCAGCAAGGAGTACGACGAAGAAAATGGAGTCGTCCGCCGCAGCCACCATGGGACCGATCATCCCGCCTTCGCTGTGGCCGATGAGTCCAATGCGCGTCTCGTCGATGTCCGGCTGCCACCGCAGCGCCCGCACGATCTCGGCCACGTCGCTTGCGAAGTCCTCAGTGGTGGCCTGCAGGACCGAGTCCGTGTCCTCCACTTCCGACCCGCCGACGCCGCGATCATCGAATCGCATGACCGCGATGCCGCGCCGTGTCAGTGCATCCGAAATGACGAGGAATGGCTTGTGGCCGAATATTGTCTCGTCGCGGTCCTGCTGGCCGCTTCCCGAGATGAGCACGGCGCATGGGTGAGGGCCGTGTCCATTGGGAGTTGTGAGTGTCCCACTGAGGCGATGGCCGTCGGGATGCAGGATCGTCAACTCGCGCTGCGCGTAGGGAAACGGCGGCTGCGGGTGCTGTGGCCGATTGGGTCCCTGCACCTCCGCCACGCGGCGAAAGTCGATGGCAAAAGGCATGCCACCCTGTTGCATTGATCCCACGAGGCGACCGTCCGCCTCGCGGACCTCGACTACGAGGCCCAGTTGTGGCACCTCTCCGATCAGCGCGCCGTCCTCCACCCGCGTCTGCAGCGGCATGTCCTCGAGGCCCTGGGCAGGCACCGACATCAGCAGCAGCGGTTCGTCGGACGTACCTGCCACGCTCATGGCCACTTCCAGATCACCAAGGCCGGGAACAGAAATGGCGCCTTGGTAGATGCGGGGGCCGCCGTCCGCCGCGGCGTAGGCGACGGCGACGAGGGCGAGCATCGCAGCGATGCAACGAGTCCACATGGTGTTGCTCCTTCTCCTGCGACGTCGCGCCAAGAGGACGCCGCGGCCCGAAATGCTACTCGATTGGATCCTCCATCGAGGGGCGGCTACGCGTCCGCGTCGCGCGCAGGGACCTCGAGGCGCGTTGCATCGGCCCAGAGGTCCTCGAGATCGTAGTAGGCGCGGCGCTGTGGCTCGAACAAGTGCACCACGACGCTGATGAAGTCGACGACGATCCACGTCGCCGCTGTATCGCTGGTCGTGCGAAACACCGGCATGCCAACCTCGGCCCCGGTGTCCTCAAGCTCAGCAGCCAACGACTTCATCTGCCGATCGCTGGTACCTGTGGCCACGACCAGGAAGTCGCAGACCTGGCTCAGGCCCCGCAGTTCCAGCACGACGACGTCCTCGCAGTGACGATCAACCAGAAGGCGCGCGGCATCAGCGGCGAAGGAAGCAGCCTCCTCCTGGCGCTCGCGGGCGCGAGCCGTAGGTCCCTGTGGGGCCATCGGTCGCCTAGAGCCCCAGGGCAGACGAGAATGCGGGGCTGAAGTTGACGATCAGGCCCGCGAAGACCACCGACACGATCGCGATCAACTTGATCAGGATGTTCAGGGAGGGGCCCGACGTGTCCTTGAACGGATCGCCGACGGTGTCGCCTACGACGCCAGCCTTGTGCGCGTCGCTTCCCTTGCCACCATGGTGGCCAGTCTCGATGTACTTCTTGGCGTTGTCCCAGGCGCCTCCGGCATTGGCCATGAAGATGGCGACCGCGAAACCGCTGGTCAGGCCGCCAACGAGCAGGCCCATGACGCCGCCGACACCGAGGATCAGTCCCACCGCCACGGGTGCGGCGATGGCCAGCAGAGACGGGATCACCATCTCACGCTGTGCGCCGGCCGTGGAGATGGCGACGCACTCGGCATAGTCGGGGAACATATGGCCATCAACCTCGACCTTCGTGGGCCACTTGGTCGGATCGGCGAGGTTCTTCTTGGTCATGCCGTCCTTCTTGAACTGCCCGCGCATGATCTCGAATTGCCGTCGGCACTCGTTCATCATGCGGTAGGCGGCGCGGCCGACGGCGTTCATGGTCAAGGCGCAGAAGACAAAGGCGAGCATGACGCCCAGGAAGATGCCGCCAAGCACCTTTGGGTTCATCAGGGTCACGTCGTAGAACGACAGCAACTGCTTGATCTCGGCGCGGCTTGCCGGCACGATCTCGAACTCCCAAGTCGCGTCTTCCACGTCAGCCTCGACGCGATACACATTGGCCTGCTCGTTCCACTTGATCTTCGCATCGACGATCTCGCCGGCGGCGACATCGGCATCGAACCCGCTGCGAACATTGTTTCCAGCCAGCATCAGCCCGCCGAAGGGCACGTTCTCATGCCGCATAGCAAACTCGCCGTAGCCGAGGTATTGCACCTGCGTGCGGCCCTCAAGGGCTTGTGCGTCGTCCATGAGCTTCCTGTCGAGGCTCGTCTGCACCACCGAGACGTAGGCGGCAAGCAGGGCCAGGGCGGTCAGTGCCGCCGAGCCGATGGCGAATCCCTTGCCGGTGGCGGCAGTGGTGTTGCCAAGCGAGTCGAGCATGTCCGTGCGTTCGCGGACGATCTCCGGCTGGCCGGTCATCTGGGCGTTTCCGCCGGCGTTGTCGGCGATCGGGCCGTAGGCGTCGGTCGCGAGGGTAATGCCCAGCGTGCTGAGCATGCCCACTGCGGCAATGCCCACGCCGTAGAGGCCGAGCATGAAGTGCTCGTCGCCCCCGGCGAAGTTGAAGGCGGAAATTATGGCAACAACGATCACCATCAGCGGCACCCATGTGGACTTCATGCCCTCGGCGATGCCGGCGATGATCACGGTGGCCGGACCCGTCTGGGCCTGCTCGGCCACGCTCTGCGTGGGACGATGTTCGTAGGAGGTGTAGTACTCGGTCGCGTAGGCGATCACGAGGCCAGCGGCGAGGCCGGTGACGATGGCAAGCCACATGCCCGACCACTGCACGATCGGGTCATCACCGAAGAGGTACCAGAAGAGCCCGCCGCACAGGAGTGCAATCAGGGCCGAGGCAACATAGACGCCCTTGTGCAGCCCGGCGAGCAGCTGGCTGAAGGAGGCGTTCTCCTTGGCCCGAACGGCGAAGATGCCCACCAGCGAGCAGAAGATGCCCAAGCCAGCAAGCGCCATTGGTGCCACGACCAGCCGCATGCCCGTGAGTTCACCGGAGGCATGGATGCCCATCGCAGCCGCGGCGCCAAGCGCCATCGTCGCGAGGATCGACCCGTAGTAGCTCTCGTAGAGATCTGCACCCATGCCGGCCACATCGCCGACGTTGTCGCCGACGTTGTCGGCGATGGTCGCGGGGTTGCGAGGATCATCCTCCGGGATGCCCGCCTCCACCTTGCCCACGAGATCCGCACCGACGTCGGCAGCCTTCGTGAAGATTCCACCGCCCACGCGGGCGAAGAGCGCCTGTGTCGAGGCTCCCATGCCATAGGTCAGCATGATCGTGGTGATGTCCACGAGGCCCCAAGACTCCGGCGCAAACGTGCGCCAGATGTAGAACCACGCTGATGTGTCCAGCAGCGCGAATCCAACCACGACGAGGCCCATGACCGCGCCACTTCGGAAGGCCACCGTGAGGCCATCGTTGAGCGACTGTTTGGCCGCGAACGTCGTGCGAGCGGAGGCGTTGGTCGCCATCTTCATCCCGAACCAGCCGCAGAGGCCGCTGAAGAGCCCGGCGATCGGCACCCCCAAGGCGGTCCAGATCGGCTGCACGTCGGCAAGCCCCAGGGCCAACAGGATCGCAACGAGGCCAACGAAGACTCCGGCAACTACCTTGTACTGCCGCGTGAGATAGGCCATCGCGCCATCGCGGACGGCGGTGGCGATCTCTATCATCTCCGGCTCGCCTTCGCTGCGGGCCATGACGCTGCGACTGAAGACGAACGCCATGACCAGGGCCAGCACCGCACCGATCGGGGCGAGGCTCCAGAGCGTCATGATCTGGGACTCGGCGTTGGTCTGGATGAATGCGTCTTGGGCAAGCATCAACGTGATCACGGTCGTCATCTCCTGTTTGAGTCGTCGCCCGTCACGGGCGCTTTGCTCGCACTACGTGTTGGCGGTGCAATCACCGCGTCGTGGGGTCCTGAGACCCGCCTGCCCTATGGCATGCGGAGGTCATGTTCGATTGGTCGCGACCACCACTGGCCCCATGGCCGGTCGGTAATCAGCGTCCCCGGCTCTTGCGCTTGGGCTTCTCGGTACGCTCCGGTGGGCCAGCAGCAATTCGAGCAAGTCGGGAAATGGCCTTGCGCTGGGCACGACGGCGGCGCTCCGAGGGCTTCTCGAAGTACTGCCGCTTCTTGATGTCCTTCGTGAGGCCTTCCTTGTCGCAGAGCTTCTTGAAGCGGCGGAGCATTTGCCCAACCGACTCGTTCTGCCTTGCCTTGATCCGAATCGCCATCCGTAAAGTGCCTTCCTCGTGGGTTCCAGAGTCCGGGGAGCCGCACATTAGACCGGATCGGCGGCGGGGATGCAAGAGGGGCATCGGCCTTGCGCAAGTCGCTGAAATCGTGCGTGTTGTGGAGCACGCTGCCCACGCTACGCTGGGCCACAGCGTGGAACTTATCGTTGATACCTGGAACGTGCTCTACCAAGGCGGCATCCTCGATCGCGACGGCGACGGGGATGACCTGGCTGGCCTGGCACGGCTGCTACGGGCAGGCAGGTGGAGCCAGGACCGCGTGACGCTCGTCTGTGACGGCACCGGGGACTCCAACAAGAGCCCCGGCGGACTACTCCTGGCCGTGGTGCACACCGGCCCGGGTCGCAGCGCCGACGAGGAGATCATCGCCCGCGTCACCGCCAGCCACAGCGCCCGCGACATCCTCGTGGTCACAAGTGACCGGGAGATTCAGCGCGCTGTACACCGTAGCGGCGCGACGGTCATGGACTCGCCCTCTTTCATCCGCGCCCTGCTCGATGATGTGGCACGCCCTGCGGGAAGCGAGACGGCGCGACCAGGCGGTCTCAGCCCAGCGCGAGCCGCTGAGTGGCGGGCCGAGTTCGGGATGGAAGCGGAGGACGTGGCCGCCATGGAGGCGGATCTTGCCCGCGAGGATGCGCCGCCGCCGCCCGCCGAGGAGGAGCCGGTACAGGCAGAATCGCCGGATGAGATTCCCCCGGAACCCGCGGCGCTGCCCGACGCGCTCATCGCAGAGGCGCGGCGCCTGCTGCGCGGTGAGCAGGATCAGGGCTGAAGTCGACTCACTTGCCAGCCGTCGCCGTCGGCGACGTAGCGCAGGCGATCGTGCAGGCGGCCGTCCCGTCCACACCAGAACTCCACGCGGTCCAGGGAGACGCGGTACCCGCCCCAGTGTGGTGGCCGCGGGATCTCCTTGCCCTCCCACTTGGCTGCCAGTTCTGCGGCACGGGCAATCAGTGCATCACGATCAACAAGCGGCCTCGACTGGTCACTGGCCCACGCGCCGATCTGGCTCTCTCGCGGCCGCGTCGCGAAGTACGCGTCGGACTCCTCGTCGCTGGTGGGCGATGCCAAACCCTGGATGCCGAGCTGGCGCTGCAGGTCGTCCCAGTGCCAGAGCAGGGACACGGTGCCGCAGCGAGCGATCTCCAGGGCCTTGTCGCTCTTGTAGTTGGTAAAGAAAACGGCACCTTGGGCATCGAACTGCTTGAGCAACACCATTCGCGACCAGGGCCGCCTGGCCTCGTCCAACGTGGACAGCGCGGCGGCCAGCGGGTTCGGGCGGCCCCTCGAGGCGACGGCCTCGTCAAACCAGCTTCGGGCGGCGTCGATGGGCGACGATGGTGGAGACTGGAAGTCCATGGGTGTAATGACCGTTGTACCCGGTCAAGGATGCGTAGAATATCGCCAGCAGGCGCGCCCGCTGCGCATCACGCGGTGCCGCGCTCGTCAAGAGGGCTCGCGATGCACGAGAAGCGAAACTTCGTCCTGGTGATCTTCTTCATCGGGGCACTGGCATGGGCGATCTGGTCCTGGTTCATGGCCGGTGCGGATACATGGTCCTACGTGGCGACCGGCCTGGTCGTCCTGCTGGGGGGATGGCTGCTCCATGCCCTCGTCTACGAGGATCGCCTGCCCGATCGCCTCTGCGAGATCGTCGGGTCCACCTACTTCGACGCCGACGGCATCTGCCTCTTCCCGCTGATCCGGGAGGGATCAACCGGCCCAGAACTCTCGATCTACTACCAAAACCGATTCGAGAATCCCGCGTCGGTCGTCTTGCACCTGCGTCCGCCTGAGCGATCCTTCGTGGTCATGCCCGGCGCATCGGACATTCACATCGCCTTCACTGTCGGCGGCGGAGATGTGGGCGTCATTCACCAGCCCGTCACGGTCCCCGACGAGGTCCGCGGCGAGATCGTCAACGTCCAGATGGTGGCCGTGAGCCACTTCCCCCGCGCACATGGGCAGCGATGGCGGCGGAAGCCCCGCGAAGCGCGCGAATGTGGTTCCATGCAGGTGGACTGGGCAGGCAACGCCATGCGCGTTGGCGTCCACGAAGTGGACGGCTCGGTCTCGCTCGTCGATCCAGTCACGCTGCACCTGCCCATGCCGTCGGTCCCCGGGGAAGAAGGCGAACGGGACCGCACGTGGCGGCAGGAACTTCTCTGATCGCGGCCGTTCCGAGGGCGTCCTACATCGTGTACACGGCGTCAAGCGCACGGCTCAGCCGCTCATGCATGTCCTCGAGGTGCGCCTGCGTATAGGTGTCGAGGCTGTTGCCACCCTCGAGCACGCCGCCAACGCGATCTCGCAGGTGCCGCACATGGTGCAGCGCAAGCGTGCCCACGGGCCCGAACATTCGCACGCGCCCCGTTGCCAGACCCACGAGCCGGTCGGTCATCTCGGACTGCAGGTTTCGACGCATGGACGAGATCATCGGCTTTCGGTCGGACCACTCGCCGTCGGAGCCCTCGTCGCTAATGTCGGAGTAGATGTGGTCCACGAGAGTGCCGAGGATTTCGGCGACTGTGATGGCGTCCTCGTCGGCGGGGATCCGAAACTCGTTGTCATAAACCATGCCCAGCTGCGAAGGACGCATCAGGCCAGAGAGCATCGACGCCTGGAGGCCAAGGATGCGATCGTGGATCGGCCAAGTCGCCTCACCGCGGTCGCCACCGCTATCACTCCACTTGTCCACGTTGAAGTGGGCCAGCAGGTTGGGCGTGAGACCGTATGCCTCCTCGTTGAGCGTGTTGTCAATGACGAATCGCAGCGCGGCACGCTGCTTGTCGACGTCCACGACCTCGATCGGGGGACGATCCTCGTCACCGAAGTCGCCCTTCTTGTTGCGACTGACGTGTGCGCCGCCGATCCAGTCGGCCATCATGCTCGCCGCCGATGTCTGCATGCGCAGCGTGACCTCGTAGCCACGGCGTGCCTTGGACCAGCTGTCACCGTCCTCGACGTATGAGTCCAGCAAACCCGACCGGAGCTTGGCGATGATCCGCATCTGGTTCTCGGCGTAGGACAGCGGGTCCTTGGCGAAGTCGTATCGCTTGGCCAGCGGATCCGGTCCACCAGTGTCGTCGTCTGTCAGGTATGCGTTCTCTGGCTCGTTGGCCTTGGCGAGCACCTCGTCGGTCTTCCCGAGCGTGTAGCCGTACTCGATGGCCCAGTGGTCGTATGGACCGATCGTGATCATCGCGAAGTCGCCCTGCACTTCGCCGGCATCAAGGCTGAAGTTCACCGGGTTGTAGTCCATCACGGAGGCCGTGAAGGGCGTCTTGCCCTTGAGTTCCTCCGAGTTGATTTCCGCGAGCGTGTAGAGGCTCGAGGCCTTGAAGTTGTGGCGCAGGCCCAGGGTGTGGCCGACCTCGTGCGCAGTCAGCGCAGAGAGCAGCGGCCCGATGAACCACTCGGGGATCCCGTCGAGGTTGTCGCTCGTGGCACGGGTATCGCCCTCGGGCACGCCCGCATCGATCAGCTCCAGGGACTCCAGGCTCAGGCGGGCAATGGCCATCTGCCCGGCCAGTTGGTAGGCCGCCAGACAATGGTGATCTTCGTCGCCGAGCCACCCGGCAATCTCCGCCAAGTCCGGATCCCCGGCGAGCATTGGATCTGTGGGCGTGGCGCCGGAGGTCCCCTGCGGCTGGGCCGCCAGGCGTGCGCGGGTCACCGGGTCAGCCATGCGTACGCGGGGGTCCCAGCTTGGGTACTGGGCAAGCCAGGCGAGGTCCTGCTCGTTCATGCCAGCCATTGCCTCTGTCGCCGGGGTCTGCTGGCTGTACCAGCGCCAATAGGCGCGAATCCAGCCGTCGGTGAGTACGACGTCGGCATCGAGGATCTGACCGGTCAGCGGGTGCGCACGTGAGGGGCCGATAGCGGTGGCCACGTCGTTGTGGATCCACCGAATGAAGTTGTAGCGGACGTCCTCAGGATCCTTGTCCATGTGCGCGCCGGTCGCGGAGTCCTGGTAGTAGGCCTCGACCGCATTGTCGATGCCAATCTCGCGAAAGGCCTCGTTCCAGTAGAGGATGCCGTCCCGGATCCATCGCCGGTATCGCACGGGCACCGTATGCTCGACGTAGAAGATGATCGGCTGCTTGGGAGGACTGAGCGTCAGCTTGGGGTCACGCTTCTGGAGGTCCCAGCGGTTGATGTAGCGGACCCACTTGTCCTCGTCGTGGAACTGGCCGAGATCGCGGAAGGACGTCGTAAAGTAGCCGACTCGCTCATCAGCGACGCGGGGCTTGTAACTGCCGCGCTCGGGTACCTCGCTGATCGAGTAGTGGATCGTGCGGAGCACGCCGCCACCGGTGGGTACCTCGAAGGCTACTTCGATGTTCCGCGGGAATGCCTTTGCCTTCTCGATGCTCGCAAGGCGCCGATTGGCACCACTGCCGACGCTGCCGGCCAGCTTCGCCGCGTTGCCGACGAGCAGTTCATCGAGGTCGATGACCGGCTGACCGTTTGGTCCGGTAGCCGCGATGGCCATGTCCAGCAGGACCGTGTCGGTGAACACCGTGTCGACGGACGCCCTCGATGATGCCTCCCCGGTGGAACGCACGGCGACCTGCGGCTGGATGATTGCGATGCGATCGCCGTAGCGGCGGAAGTAGATGTAGCGTTCGGCACCCTGGAGGCCTGAGAAGGTCACGCCAGCTGAGGGCGTTACGGCGATGAAGAACTTCTTCTTCTCCCAGCCACGGGGCAGCTCGGCGAGGACTTGGTTCTCCTTGTTGTTGACCCAGAGGCCAAAGAGCGGACGCGATCCGTCAGCAGTCGAGATGACCTGGGTGTAGCCATCGTTGATCTCGTCGAACTTCCGTGGCGCGGCGAGGGAAGTCGTCGCGATGGTGACGGTCAGGGTCGCCAGCAGGCCGGTCGTACGTGCGGTCAACATGTCCATGCTCCTGAAGGTCCTTCTCTCCGTTGTGGCCACTCGTGTCGGGGGCCGAAAACCCCCCCGTGGGTCCGAATCAGCAGCATCGGCGAGGATCGCCACGCGGCTGGAACACGAAGTGCGCGGGGTCGGCCATTGTGGTTCTCGGACCTTCCATTGGCAACAGGCAAGCGAGCAAGTGCCCCTGGCGCTGTCACGAAGTGGGTTGGTGGCGGACGGCCTCGTCAGGTCGGCAGGTTCGCGACGGTGCCGGCCTGCTCGGCCCGGAAGTCCATCAGGGCCTGTGCCAGATCGCTGTCGCTCGCTGCCAGCACCTGGACTGCGAAGATTGCGGCGTTCGTCGCCCCGGCCCCGCCGATGGCGAATGTCGCCACCGGCACACCCTTGGGCATCTGCACCGTCGAGAGCAGCGAGTCGAGGCCATCGAGCGACCAAGCCTGCATCGGACAGCCGAGTACGGGCCTGCTGGTGTGGGCCGCCACGACCCCAGCCAGATGTGCTGCGCCGCCCGCGGCGCAGATGAACACCTCGATCCCGCGTGACTCCGCGTCGGCCAGGTAGGCCCGCAGACGATCGGGATTTCGATGCGCGGAGATCGCGTTGCACTCGTGTGCCACGTTGAAATTCGTCAGCATCGTGCTGGCACGTTCCATTGTGGGCCAGTCCGATGGGCTCCCCATCAGAATCGCGATGCGCGCGTCGTCCGTGGTGTTCCAGTCACTCATGGGACCGTGCATGATACCCAAACCACCCCATCAAGGCACCGCTACAATTGGCAGTCCCCCACTGGGGATTGGTGTAACGGTAGCACGGCTGACTCTGAATCAGTTAGTCAAGGTTCGAATCCTTGATCCCCAGCTTTCGCCGCCCGGCCTCGCGCCGGGCGGCGTGTTTCATTCCAGATCCATGGCTTCAGCCATATCGTCGTGATTTGACAGGTCGTCGTCGGTCTCCACCACGCCGTCGGGCCCCGCGCAGACCAAGTCGTACCACGCCGCGCCACGAACCTCTCCGGGAAAGCGATAGAACAGGGCCTCGCCCCAGACGTCGCTGGCATGCGACGCGTCAAGGTAAGGCCCGCCCCATGCGGCTACTTCCTCGCGGTCGACGAGGTCGTCGCGACTCCACAGCACGTTCAGACCCTCAGCGGTGCTCGGGTAGCGACGCATCGCGGCCTGGAAGGACCGCAGCGCCGTGTCAATGCGATCAAATTGCGCACGCTGCAGGTCGATCGGATTCATGTCGACGCCTCCGCGGAGGTTGATGCCGACCAGCGCCACGGACGCAAACACGATCGTGATGACGATGAGCACCTCCGCCAGCGACCAGCCCCGCCGCAACCCCTACTCCTCGTCGCCGCGCAGACGTGCCATTACCGAGAAGTCCTCGAGCGTGGTCACGTCCTGCTGTGAGTCGGTGCCCGCAGCCACGTCCCGCAGCAGTCGCCGCATGATCTTGCCGCTGCGCGTCTTGGGCAACGCGTCGGTGAAGCGGATCAGATCGGGTTTGGCAATCGCGCCGATCTCCTTGGCCACGTGCGCCACGAGCGCGGCCTTGAGCTCCTCGCTGGCCTCCTGGCCCCCACCCAGCGTGCAGAAGGCAGCGATGCCGGTGCCCTTGATCTCGTGGGGCATGCCCACGACGGCGGCCTCGACGACCGACTCGTGACTGACCAGCGCCGACTCAACCTCCATAGTGCCCAGGCGATGGCCGCTGACGTTGATGACGTCGTCGACGCGGCCCATGATCCAGAAGTTCCCATGCTCGTCTCGCCGCGCGCCGTCGCCGGGAAAGTACATCCCATGGATGCGGCTGAAGTATGTCTCGACGAAGCGCTCGCGGTCACCGTGAATGCCCCGAAGCATCGCAGGCCAGGGGCGCCGAATGACCAGGAGGCCCCCGCTGCTGGTCGACACCTCGTTGCCCTCCTCGTCGACCACCGCCGCGTCAATGCCGAAGAATGGAAGCGTGCAGGAGCCGGGCACGGTGGGTGTGGCGCCAGGCAGCGGCGTAATCATGTGGCCACCGGTCTCGGTCTGCCACCAGGTGTCAACGATAGGGCAGGCACTCCCTCCTATCTGCTCGCGGTACCACATCCATGCCTCGGGGTTAATGGGCTCGCCGACGGTGCCCAGTACCACCAACGACGAGAGGTCGTGCTTGCGGGGGTGCTCGTCACCCCACTTCATGAATGCGCGGATGGCCGTGGGCGCCGTGTAGAACTGCGTGACGCGGTGGCGTTCCACGATGTCCCAGAATCGATCAGGCTCGGGGAAGTTCGGCGCGCCCTCGTACATGAGCGTCGGCACGCGGTTGGGCAGCAGGCCGTAGATGATGTAGCTGTGGCCTGTGATCCACCCCACATCGGCCGTGCACCAGAAGATCTGGTCATGGTCGGGCCGGAGATTGAAAACCCACTTGCTCGTGAGGTACGTGTAGACCATGTACCCGCCGGTGGTATGGACGATGCCCTTGGGCTTTCCCGTTGACCCGCTCGTGTAGAGCAGGAAGAGCATGTCCTCGCTGTTCATCGCCTCACAGGGGCAGTCGTCCTCCGCAGCCTCGCAGAGCTCATGCCACCAGTGGTCGCGGCCCTCGACCATTGTGATGCCGTTGTTGCAGCGCTGCAGGACAACGACGTGCTCGATGCGGTTCGTGAGCGTTGTCGCCTCGTCGACATTCGCCTTGAGAGGCACGACCTTCCCGCGGCGCCATGAGCCGTCGCAGGTGATCAGGACGCGACTCTCAGCGTCCTCGACGCGATCGGCGATCGCCTGTGATGAGAAGCCGCCAAAGATGACTGAGTGCGGCGCGCCGATGCGCGCGCAGGCCAGCACGGCGACGGCCAGCTCCGGGACCATTCCCATGTAGATCGTGACGACGTCGCCCTTTCGCACGCCAAGTGCCCGCAGCGCATTGGCACAGCGACACACCTCGTCGTGGAGGTCGTGGTAGGTCAGGTGGCGCACGTCGGGAACGCCGCCCTCCATGGGCTCGCCCTCCCAGATGATGGCGACCTCGTCACCGTGACCGCTTGCAACCTGGCGATCAACGCAGTTGTGGCAGATGTTGGTGGTGGCGCCGCTGAACCACGTCGTGTCCGGGCAGTCCCAGGACATGACCTGGTCCCAGCGCACGAACCAATCGAGCTCGTCGGCAACCTCGCCCCAGAACCCCTCCGGGTCATCGATCGATCGCTGCCAGAGAGCCTTGTAGTCGGCGAGCGACGTCACGTATGCGCCGCCAACGCGGTCGGCGAAGCCCTGCGGTGGATCGAAGATGCGATCTTCCTGCAGGACGGACTCGATGTTCCCGGTCTCGGACATGGCGGACCTCCTCCTCGAGGCCAGCGATGATACGCCCTAGCGCCGCTTGCGACGTGCCTTGCCGAGGGGCTTGCGGGGCTTCTTCGCCTCGCGACGGGGCATACGCGTAATGCGCACATCCATGCGGCGCGATGCCAGATCGATGGAGACGATCTGCACTGTGACCGCGTCACCGACGGCGATCGAGGCGCCACTGCGCTCCGCCACCAACTGACCAGTACCCGGCACCGACTTCCAGCGATCCATCTGACGCGATCCCGTGTCGATCTCGTCGAATCGGGCCATGCCCTCGACGAGGAATCGATCTAGCGACACGAAGACGCCGCTGGCCACCGAGCCGGTGATGATGCCCTCGAACGTGTCGCCGAGGTGCTGTTCCTCCAGGAACTGCAGTACCAGAAACTTCCGCAGCGACCGCTCCGCCTCCTCCGCGTTGCGCTCGGTGTCTGAGCAGTGCGCGCCGAGCTCCACAAGTCGTCCCTCGTCGAGCACGCCGTGGTCATCCATCATTCGCCGACCCAACCCCCGTCGCTTGCGGCCTCGCGGCACGTTCTGGCCGTTCTCCGTGTGATCGAGATAGGCCTGCAGCACCCGATGGACCAGAAGGTCCGGGTAGCGACGAATCGGGCTCGTGTAGTGGGCGTAGTGCGCGCTGGCCAGCGCGAAGTGCCCGACCAGCGCGGGGCTGTAACTGGCGCGCGAGAGCGTTCGGAGTACCGCGAAGTGCGCGGCGCGCGCCGCAGGCGTCTTTGCAGTCGCCGTAAGCAGCCGCTGGAGATCCTCGCGGGTTGGTTCCTCGGGCAGCGATGCACCCACGGATCGCGCGAAGATCCGCAACTCCTCGATGTCTCCGAATCGCGGCTCGGGGTGAGTGCGGCGAATCAGGGGGACCTCGAGATCGGAAAACAGCCGCGCGATGGCCTCGTTGGCTTCGACCATGCACATCTCGATCACGCGGTGCGTGAAGGCGTCGTCTTCCTCGTGCGCGTCGATGACGTGGCCATCGTCATCAAACTCGAGCTCGACCTCGGGCAGCGCCAACTCGATCATCCCGTCGCGGCGACGACGCTTGAGCAGCACCCGCGCAAGCCGGTCGACCTCGCGGACCGCCGCGACCAGGTCATCGCTGTAGTCACCCTCGATCGCCGCCTGCGCGCGGGCCTCCGCCTCGTCTCCATCGATGAGCGCCTGGGCCTCAAGGTAGGTCAGTCGGCGATCTGAGCAGATCACCGCGCTGCAGCAGCGTTGGCCCACGACACGGCCCTTGCCGTCGAATCGAATGAAGACCGACTTGGTCCATCGCCGCTGGCCCTCCTGCAGCGAGCAGACGCCATTGGAGAGCACCTCGGGGAGCATCGGGATGACGCGACGCGGCAGGTAGACGCTGTTTCCGCGACGGATGGCCTCCATGTCAAGCGGGCCGTCCTGCGCGATGAAACTTGCAACGTCAGCGATGTGCACGCCCAGCTCCCAGCCGTCGCCATCGGGCTCGATCGTCAGGGCATCATCGAAGTCCCGCGCGTCGGGCGGGTCGATCGTGAACGTCAGGCGTCCGGTGAGATCCTCTCGATCATCGTCGCTGCCAGACTCGAAGTGATCGAGGGAGGCGCGTGCTTCCTCGACCGCATCATCCGGGAAGGACTCTGTGAGGCCATGGGCGAGCATGACGGCGGCGGTCTCGACGTCGGGTCGACCGGCGTCTCCGAGCACCTCCGTGATGACTCCCTCGCCCAGATAGTTCTGCTCTGGGAAGTGGATCATGTCGAAGGCGACCTTCTGGCCCTCCTTGGCGTTCTTGGCGCCCACATCGCGCACGACCACCGCGTCATGCAGGTCGCGACCGTCGGGATCGACGAGCCACTGCTTGCCCTTGCGAAAGAGTCGGCCCACATAGGCCGTTCGGCCTCGCTCGAGGACGCGCTCAATGCGCCCTGAGGCTCCTCGATCCTTCCACCGGCCGGTCTTGGAGACGCTCGCTCGCACGGTGTCGCCGGTGACCGCGTCGCCCTCGGCGCCGCGTGGGATGTAGAGGTCGCCCTCGCGGTAGCGCAGGGTGGGTCGCACAAAGCCGAATCCTCGCTCGTGCTGGCGGTACTTGCCGTCGATCTCGCCGGACATCTCCGGCAATCGCAGCAGGCCGTGCTTGTCGCGCTCGATCAGCCCCCCCTCGATGGCATCGGAAACGGCCTGCTCGAAGCGATCGAGCTCCTCGTCGTCGATGCGCAGATCCCGCGCGATGGTCTTGCCATCACTGGGTGCGTACCCGCCGTGGGCGAGGTGGTCGATGATGCGAGTGTTATGGCGTAGTGGCATGTCAGTCCTTCGAGGACGATGGCGCGTCGGCCTTCTTCCCCGAGTCCCCCTTCTTCTTCTCGTCCTTCTTGGACGGGCTTGCAGCATCCTGCTCGGCCTTGCGACCCTTCTTGTAGGAGTCGCTGCGGTAATCGGTCTCGTAGAATCCGCCGCCCTTGAAGACGACGGCTGAGCCGGTCCCGATGAGGCGCTTGAGCGTGAGCTTGCCGCACTCCGGGCACTTTCGCTTCAGGCCGGCACTCATCATCTGGAAGAGCTCGAAGGCATGGCCGCAGGCCTTGCATCGATAGTCGTAGGTCGGCACGTCAGGCGTCCTCGTAGTCCTGATCGTCCTGATCCTCGGCGGCCGCTGCAACCGCGATCTTCGCCGGCTGGATGACCTGATCCTCGAGCCGCCAGCCGCCTTGGAGGACCGACACGACGTGGTTCTCCTCGATCTCGTCGCTGGGCTGCCGCAGCATCGCCTCGTGCAGCGTCGGGTCAAATGGCTCGCCCGGTTCTGGGGCGATGGCCACCACGCCCAGTTCGGCGAGCCCGCGCAGCAGCTCGTCGCGTGCCATCACGAATCCCTCGACGACCGCGTCGTCCTCGGCGTGCTCGATGGCCATTGCAAACTGCTCGAGGGCGGGCAGGATCGCCCGTACCACGCCGGCGATGCCGCTGCGATGGGCGCGTCCCTCGTTCTCAATGGAGCGCCGCTGGAAGTTCTTGAAGTCGGCTAGGGCGCGCAGCCGCGCCTCCTGCGCCGCATCAAGTTCGGCTCGCAGCTGATCCTCGACGCTGACCTCCTCGACAACCCCCTCGGCTGCCTGGGCCTCAACGTCACCTTCCTGCTCCTGCTTTGGCTTGCTCATCATCATGGCATTCAATCCTCGCGTTCGCGTCCGCCGGTCACGACGTCGCGCAACTTGTCCCAGAAGGAGCCGTTGGGCTCGTTGACTGGCACGTCCTCGGTGGCCGCGTACTCCTTCAGCAGCCGCTGCTGCTCGTCGGCGAGCTTGCGCGGCACGATCAACCTCGCCACGACTACCAAATCGCCGCGACGGCCGCTTCGGAGGCTGGGCAGGCCCGCCCCGCCGATGCGGAATACCGTGCTGGGCTGCGTGCCCGACGGGATCTCGAGTTCCTTCGTGCCGTCAAGACCATCGACCTCGATCGATGCGCCCATGGCAAGCTGCGTAAAGGTCACGGCCGCCACAGTAATGAGGTGGTCGCCGTCTCGCTCGAAGCGATCATCGCCGCTGACGCGCACGAGCACGTGCAGGTCGCCGGGTGTCCCGGACCCATCCGGCGACACCTCCGGGGCAGGCGGTTCGCCCTCGCCGCCGACGCGCACCGCCTGGCCATCGTGGACCCCGGCGGGAATGCGCACCCGCAGGCTGCGGTGAACCGCCATGCGGCCGCGGCCGCTGCAGTCCTTGCAGTGCTCGCTGATGATCGATCCGCGGCCGCGGCAGGTCGGGCACGTCGAGACCATGCGAAACATCCCGCCCAGGCCCGCCTGTTGGACCTGGCCATTTCCGTTGCAGGTCGTGCAGCTGGCAGGAACGCTTCCAGGGGCGGCGCCGCTGCCGCTGCAGCCGCCACAGACATCGAGCCGGTCGAACTCCACGTCGCACTCGGTACCGGTCAACACGTCATGGAGCGTGATCTCGACGTCGGTCTCCAGGTCGTAGCCGCGACGCTGTCGCGGCTGGCGACTGGCGCGGCCGCCGAAGCCGCCGAGGATGTCGTCGAACATCGAGAAGATGTCCTCGACGTTCATCGAGCGGAAGTCATGTCCCGGGCGCCCGCGGAGTCCTGCATGCCCATGCGCGTCGTAGACGCGACGGCGCTCGGGATCGCTGAGCACCTCGTAGGCCTCGGCGCACTCCTTGAAGCTGCGCTCGGCCTCCTCGTCACCCGGATTGCGATCCGGATGGTACTTCATCGCCAGGCGACGATAGGCGCGCTTGACATCCTCAGCGCTTGAATCTCGCTGCAACGAGAGCACGTCGTAGTAGTCACGCGTTGCGGTCATCGCACGCCAACGGAAACACCGATCCGGCATGGATCGGCGCCCCGATGCCCCTTGAAGCAGCCGTCAGTGAACGGCCTGGTCGACCGGATCGTCATCGTCCTTCAACTCGGTCAACACCACATCGGTGGTGAGCATGAGACCCGCCACGGACGCGGCGTTCTGGATCGCAGAACGCACGACCATCGCCGGGTCGATGATGCCCGCCGCGGTGAGGTCCTCGTAGGTGTCGGTGGCCGCGTTGTAGCCGTAGCCACCCTCGCCCTCCTTGATGCGCTCCACCACGACGTCTCCATCGGCACCGCCGTTTGCGGCGATGTGCTTCGCAGGTGCTTCCAATGCAGCGGCGACGATGTCGTAGCCGATCTTCTCGTCGCCTCGGGCCCGATCGCGACCCTTGCCCACCGAGGGGATCGCCCGCAGGCAGGCGACGCCGCCACCGGGAACATATCCGTCCTTGGCCGCGGCACGCGTAGCACTCAGCGCGTCATCGACGCGGTCCTTTCGCTCCTTCATCTCGACCTCGCTGCCGCCGCCGACATGGACGAGTGCCACGCCACCGGTGAGCTTGGCGAGCCGCTCGGCGAGTTTCTCGCGGTCGTAGTCGCTGGTGGCGCGTTCCATCTGCGCCCGGATCTGGTTGGCGCGGGCCTTGATGTCCTTGCTGCTGCCGCCACCCTGGATGATTGTCGTCTGGTCCTTGGTGATGACAATCTTCTTGGCGGTGCCCAGCTCGCTGAGCTCGACGTCCTCGAGGCTTCGGCCGAGGTCCTCGCTGAAGAAGGTGCCCTTGGTGAGCGCGGCGATGTCGCCGAGCATCGCCTTGCGGCGATCCCCGAACCCGGGGGCCTTGACGGCCACTACGCGAAGCACGCCTCGCAGCCGATTGATCACCAGCGCGGCGAGCGCCTCGTTCTCGACATCCTCGGCCACGATCAGCAGCGGACGGCCCGACGAGGCGGCCTTGTTGAGCAGTGGGAGCAGGTCGGCGAGGTTCGAGATCTTCTTCTCGTGGAGCAAAATGTCCACATCCTCGACGATGCACTCGGCGGTCTTGGGATCGGTCATGAAGTACGGGCTGAGGTATCCCTTGTCGAAGGCCATGCCCTCCACGTACTCGAGAGTCGTCTCTGCGGCATTGCCCTCCTCGATTTCCACCACGCCGTCGGCGCCGACCTTGTCGATCGCCTCGGCGATCAGATCGCCGATCTCGGTGTCGTTGTTGCTAGAGACAGTCGCGACCTTGAGCAGGTCGTCACGTCCATCGCAAGAGGCGGCCATGGCGTCGACGGCTTCGCCAGCGGCCTTCGCCGCGGCGGTGATGCCCCGGTGCACGATGACGGGGTTTGC
The DNA here is from genome assembly GCA_964555625.1 of uncultured Isosphaeraceae bacterium. Taxonomy (GTDB): domain Bacteria; phylum Planctomycetota; class Phycisphaerae; order Phycisphaerales; family SM1A02; genus CAZJKE01. The sequence continues at coordinate 64,946 of CAZKTE010000002.1, forward strand.
CCCGGCCGCCACGTGTCGGAGGCCCTCGCTGTAGATGGCGTCTGCCAGCACCGTGGCCGTGGTCGTGCCGTCACCGGCGACGTCCGCGGTCTTCTTGGCGACCTGGTGCACCATGCGCGCGGCCATGTTCTCGAACGGATCGGGGAGTTCGACTTCCTTGGCGACACTGATGCCGTCCTTGGTGATCGATGGGCTTCCCCAGGACTTCTGGAGCACGACGTTGCGACCATTTGGCCCCAGCGTGATCCCCACGGCCTTGGTCATCTTCTCAACGCCGGCGCGAAAGCCATCGCGGGCGGCGGCATCGAACTTCATCTGCTTGGCGGTCATGTTTCTGGACCTTCCTCTTCGTGCTCGCTGATCAGGCGTCGATCAGGCCAAGCAGTTCGCTCTCGCGGACGATCAGGTGTGCATCGCCCTTGATCTCGATCTCAGTTCCGGAATACCTGCCGAAGACGACGGTATCGCCGGCCTTGACGGTCGGCTTGGCACGCTCGCCGTTCTCGAGCAGCTTGCCCGGTCCCACCGCGACGACCTCGCCGTGCATGGGCTTCTCGGTTGCAGACTCAGGCAAGTAGATGCCTGATGCGGTCTGCGTCTCGCGGTCCATCGGTCGAACCAGGATCCGGTCTTCCAGGGGCTTCACTGACATGTCATTTGCTCCAGTCTCTTCCGTGTGCGTTCGTGTTCGTTCATCGTTGCTGCGGCTCAGAAGCCCATGCCACCCATGCCACCCATGCCACCCATGCCACCCATGCCGCCCATGCCGCCCATGCCGCCCATCGGGTCCATTCCACCCATGCCGCCGTGAGGATCGTGCCCCTCGGCCTCGGGCTCACTGGGAACCTCAGTGACGATGCAGTCGGTGGTCAGCAGGATGCTTGCGACGGATGCTGCGTTCTGCAGGGCACAGCGATCAACCTTTGCAGGCGTGATCACGCCGTCGGCATTGAGATCACCATAGGTGAGCGTCAGGGCGTTGAAGCCCTCGCTGCCAGTCATCTCGGAGACCTTCGCCACCACGACGCTGCCCTTCTCGCCGGCATTGTCGGCGATTGTCTGCAGCGGCACGGTCAGCGCCTGGGCGACCGTATCGAAGCCGACGCGCTCGTCGCCGCCGGCCTCCTCGCGGGCCGCGGCCAGCGCGGGCAATGCGCGGATGAAGCTGACGCCGCCGCCGGGGACGACCCCCTCCTCGATCGCTGCGCGGGTCGCGTGGAGCGCATCCTCGACGCGGGCCTTGCGTTCCTTGAGTTCCGCTTCGGTTGCGGCACCGACGTTGACCTGCGCCACGCCGCCGGCAAGCTTCGCAAGACGCTCCTGAAGCTTCTCGCGGTCGTAGTCGCTGTCGGTTCGGTCGATCTCGGCGCGAATCTGCCCGATGCGTGCCTGGATGGCCTCGCTGGTGCCGGCACCCTCGATCATCGTCGTCGTGTTGTTGGTGACCTCGACCTTCTTGGCCTGACCCAGCTGCGAGAGCTTCACGGCATCGAGCTCGACGCCGAGGTCCTTCATGATCGCCTCGCCGCCGGTGAGCGTCGCGAGGTCCTGCAGCATCGCCTTGCGACGATCACCGTAGCCGGGGGCCTTCACCGCCGCGACTTGCAGCACGCCACGGAGCTTGTTGATCACGAGCGTGGAGAGCGCCTCGCCGGTCACGTCCTCGGCGATGACCAGCAGTGGTCGCTTGGCCTCCATCACCTTCTCGAGCATCGGGACGAGTTGCTTGACGTTCTCGATCTTGTCTTCCCAGATGAGGATCAGCGGCTTCTCGAGCACGGTCGTCATCGACTCGACGTCGGTGACGAAGTTGGGGCTCAGGAATCCGCGATCAAACTGCATCCCCTCGACGACATCGACGTGCGTCTCAAGGCTCTTGCCCTCCTCGACCGTAATGACGCCGTCCTTGCCGACCTTGGAGAAGGCATGGGCCATGATCTTGCCGATCGACGTGTCGTTGTTGGCGGAGATCGTCGCGACCGCCTCGATGTTGTCTTCGACGGCGGTTGACATCGAATCGATCTCATTGACGACCACCGCCACAGCCTTGCGAATGCCACGAACCATTGCGTTGGCGTCCGTGCCGGCGGTCACGTGTCGCAGGCCAGTGCGGAAGATCGCCTCGGCGAGCACCGTCGCGGTCGTCGTGCCGTCACCGGCATCGTCGGACGTCTTGGAGGCCACTTCCTTGACCAGTTGCGCGCCCTGGTTCTCGACCTTGTCGCGCAACTCGATCTCCTCGGCCACCGTGACACCGTCCTTGGTGACGGTCGGGCCACCCCAAGACTTGTCGAGCACGGCATTGCGGCCTCGCGGACCGAGGGTTGACTTCACCGCGGCTGCGAGCTTCTCGACACCTCGCAGCAGGGTCCTGCGGGCATCGACGTCGAAGGCCAGTTCCTTGACGGCCATGTAGATCTCTCCTGTTCCTGCCCACGCCGGGGCGGTCTTCCCAAAGGGCCGCACATGCAGCCCAGCACCTCATTATCTGCAAGGTTTGCGCCAGTAGCGAGCGTGGATCATGGTCCCGTGGTGGCCTTGGCGACCGCAACAAGCCCGCCTGGGAGGCAGGGGCCCTGCCATGCTGGCAGTCAATCCTCCTCGATTGGCCGCAGCAGTTCCGCCACTCCCGGCGGTGGAGCCACCAGCGCCTGGCGAATCCACCAGGCATTGCGTACCAGGTACCCCAGGCCCAGGACGACCATCGCAAGTGCCACGAATAGCACAATGCGGCCCACCACCTGAAGGCTCTCGGCCCGGGCCACCATGAGCAGGCGGCCGCACGAGGCAGCCGCAAGCGCCGCAATGAGATCGTTGACACGCTGTCGACTGCCCATGGCCTGGCGAAATGCGCGGCTCCTCTGCCCGAGTCGCGGCACCAGGCGCTTGAGGCCAAGCAACGCAATGACGATGCCGGCACCAGGCGCCAGGAAGTCGAGGATTGCGGCGCCAATCGGGGGCGTCGCGACGAACTGTGAATGAAATACGGCCAGGCCCGCCAGCGCAGCGATCCAGATCGCCAGCCCAATGCTCGTGATCCGCACCCCGGCGCGGCAATCGGGAAGCGTGCCCGCCCTGCACATCCGCATCAACGGTAAGAGAGACACCAGCGCCAAGAGACCGATCGCAGCGGCGCCGATGATCCAGTTGACCGAGTCGAGTCGAGCCCGCATCGGCCCGGGAATTGGCAGTTCCATTGGAGCGGACGCAACCAGCGGCAGAATCGCGCAGACAAGACTCAGAAACAGGCAGGCGCAAATTGACACAATTGCGTTTCCCGTCGCCACCGGGAAGCAGACCGGGGGGAGACGGCGGGCAGCCGGATCAACGACCTCGATCACCGTCAGTCGCACAGGTTCGCCGCACTCGGGACAGTCGCCCTCGGCTGCGAGGCCTCGCAGGTCGTACCCGCAGCGGCCGCAGGGCAGCGAGCGCGCAACTGCCAAGCCTTCAAGATTGGCTGCTATCGGTGACTTCGCTCGCTTCTTCGCCATGGTGTACCCCGTGGCTATACTCGCCTCAGAGCCATGGACGAGCAACTGGCAACTCGATTGGAGGACCTGAGGGCGAATGTCGCCTCTGTCTACTTGGGAAACACCGTCGCCGTCGACCGCCTCGTCGCATGCCTGCTGGCCCGCGGGCATGTACTGATCGAGGATGTTCCCGGTGTCGGGAAGACCGTGCTGGCAAATGCGCTGGCCCGGTCGATCGACTGCTCGTTTGCCCGGATTCAGTGTACGCCGGACCTGCTTCCAAGCGACATCACCGGCGTCAGCGTCTATGAACGCAGTGGTGGAGACTTCACGTTTCGGCCAGGTCCCATTTTCAACAACATCATCCTCGCAGACGAAATCAACCGCACGACCCCGCGGACGCAGTCTGCGCTGCTCGAGGCGATGGGCGAGGCGGTCGTCACAACTGACGGCGAATCACGGCCACTGCCACAGCCCTTCATGGTGGTGGCCACGCAGAACCCCTATGAGTTCGAAGGCACATACTTCCTGCCCGAGAACCAGCTCGACCGCTTCCTCATGCGCATCAACCTCGGGTATCCATCCCCGGATGACGAGGGTCGCGTCATTCGCCAGCAGCCTGCCCGCACAAGCCTGCAGTCGCTTGAGCCGGTGATGTCCGCAGACGAGGTCATCGCGATTCAGAACCTCGTCGACGAGGTTCGCATGGACGACTCGCTCATCGACTACGTCATCGCCCTGGCAACAGCAACCCGGGCTGCCGAGGACCTCCAAGTCGGCGTCAGTCCGCGCGGCGGGCTCGCCCTTGCCCAGGCCGCGCGCGCCATGGCCCTGCTCAACGGTCGTGACTACTGCATCCCCGAGGACATCGTGTCTAACGTGCTGCCTGTCAGCGCGCACCGCGTAGTCGGTCGATTGAGCATGCACGATGGCGACACGACCTCGACGCGCCGCATCATCCAGCAGGTGCTCGAGACGGTTCCAAGTCCGGCATGAGCGTTCAGGCCCTCGCCACGGCGATGTCCGGGAGATTCCGGAAGTACCCGTCGTGGTCGAGGCCGTAACCGACGACGAAGTCGTCGTCGATCTCAAACCCCACGTACTCGCACGGCACGGCCATCGCCGACTCCAGTCGCTTGCGCAACAGAACGCATGCCCGGACCGACTGGGGATCGAGTTCATCGATGCACTTCCGGATCGCAGTCAGTGTCCGACCTGAGTCGAGGATGTCGTCGACCAGGAGCACGTGCTTGCCCGCCAGATCCCCAGGAAGAGGTCCAAGTTCTGGGTCACCGGCGCTGACGGTCGCTGTGCCGATGTAACTGCGAGCCGTGACGAGTTGGATGCGGATCTTCATTGGAAGATGCCGCATCAGGTCTGCCACGAAGATGATGCTGCCCGTCATGACGGCCACCAGAACGATCTGCGTGGCATCGACCCCGTCGAGGTCTGCCGTGATGGCTGCTCCGAGCTCAGCAACGCGATCGCTGATCTCGTCGCGCGAAATGAGGACTCGCTCGATCTCGTGCGTCATCCGCCTACTCCTCCTTGCAGCCAGTGTATGAACAGCGCCGCAAAGCCAAGCAGCGTTGAAAACGCCACGGCATCCGTCACCGAGATTCTTATGGAAGCGCAGGCATCTTCCTGCCAGAAGGCAAATCGGCCCAAGGTCCGCAACGTGAACTCAAGTGACCGATCGACAGCGGTTTGCATAGCTGCGCCTTGGGTCCACTTGACGCCTCTGATAGAATCAGGGGTCCATGACACCCTCTTCCACCAAGCGAGCGGGCAATTCGGGCAGTAAGTCTGCCAAGAGCACGGCCAAGCCGGCCATCAGGACCTACTCGGCGGCCGTCGCCTTCCTGAAGGAGCAAACGGACTTCGAGCGCATGCGCGTCGTCAAGTACGACGAGGAGTCGTTCCGACTCGATCGGATGCAGTCACTGCTTGCCGGGCTGGGCAATCCGCATCAGGCAGTCGACATGATCCACGTGGCCGGCACCGTCGGCAAGGGATCCACGGTGGCGATGCTCTCGTCCACTCTGGTGGGCTGTGGCTACACCGTCGGCGCCTACACGTCGCCCCATGTGCAGGACCTGCGCGAACGGATCGCCGTCGATGGCTCGATGATCGAAAAGGACGCGTTCGCTTCCCTGATATCAGAGACGGCCGCTGCGGCGAAGCGGAGGCGAATCAAGCCGACGTTCTTCGAATTTCTCACGGCGGCGGCGTTCAAGCACTTCGCCGACGAAGCCGTCGACCTAGCACTAGTCGAGACGGGACTTGGCGGACGACTGGACTCGACCAACGTCATCACGCCGCTGATGTCGCTCATCACACGCATTGATCTCGATCACGTACACATTCTTGGTGACAACGTCGAGGCCATCGCGAAAGAGAAGGCGGGCATCTTCAAGCCCGACGTGCCTGCCATCAGTGTCGAACAGGTCCCGGCCGTCACGGCCACACTTCGCACCGTCGCCGCCGAGCGAGGCACGCCCTTGCAAGTCATCGGCAAGGACATCGAATTCTCAACGCGATTCGGCAGCGCCGAAGGTGGGTCGCAGACGCGCATCTGCCTGATCTCCGGATCCTCGAATCACATGCACGTGCCCGTCCCGCTCGATGGCGAACACCAGGCCTCCAACTGCGCCCTTGCGCTTGCTGCGACGATGCAATTGCAGCAGCTCGGATACGAGTTTGACAATGCGGCGGTCTACAAGAGCCTCGGGGAAACCACGCTTCCGGGCCGCATGGAACTCGTCTGGAAACAGCCTCGCATCGTCGCTGATGGTGCACACAACCCGGCGTCCCTTCAGGCACTGATCCGGAGCCTCGGCGCCCATGTCCCCTATGACTCCATGATCTGCATCTTCGGGTGCTGCCAGGACAAGGACGTCGATGAATTGCTCCGCCGCCTGGCCCTGGGGGCCGACAAGATTATCTTCACCTGCGTCGATGGAAACCCGCGCGGGGCGGACCCGGTCGAGCTTCAGCGGCGATTCGCCGATCTCAGCGGAAAGATGACTCAGGTGGCCAGGTCGCTGCCTGATGCCCTGGATATAGCGTCCCGCGCAGCGAGCCGTGAGGACCTGATCTGTGTGACCGGCAGCTTCTACCTCGTGGGCGCCCTCAAGAACCACTTCGCGGACCGCGCGAACGCCTGATCCGGCGCCGATATCCTGCATCACCATGCCCAGGACCCATCAGCAGCCGGATACCGGTGAGCGGACCCGTCCGCACCGCTACTGCGGCGCACTGGCCGACACAATCGAGACCTTCTGGCAGGAGCAGTGGTTGGCGCAGAAGACATTTGCCGCTGCCATCACCGGCGACGCGAGTCAGCAGCGGTTCTATTGCCTGGACATGTTTCCTTATCCGAGCGGGACGGGCCTCCATGTGGGACACCCGGTGGGCTACATCGGCAGCGACATCATCTGTCGCTATCGGCGCATGCTCGGCTGCAATGTCCTGCACCCGATGGGATGGGACGCATTCGGCCTGCCCGCCGAGCAACATGCAATCGCCACCGGTGTGCACCCGTCCATCACGACAGGCGAGGCCATCGACACCTACCGACGCCAACTGCAGCGCATCGGATTCTCATACGACTGGGATCGCGAATTCGCGACGATCGATCCCTCCTACTACCGCTGGACGCAATGGATCTGGCTGAAGGCATACGACGCCTGGTACGACCAGGATGCCCAGCGCGCTCGCCCCATCTGCGATCTCGTCTCCGAGTTGGAGGCGGGTACTCGCACGCCAGATGGGCAGACGTGGGGTGATCTGGCAGACGATGATCAACGGCGGTTCATCGACCAGCAGCGGCTCGCCTACCTCGACGAACAGGTCGTCAACTGGTGCCCGAAGCTCGGTACCGCCTTGGCCAACGAGGAAGTGATCGACGGAAGAAGCGAGCGCGGCGGCCACCCTGTCCATCGCAAGGCGCTTCGACAGTGGATGTTTCGCATTACCGCCTACGCCGACCGGCTACTGGAGTCGCTCGACACGCTCGACTGGCCCGATTCGACGCGCACGATGCAGGCAGAGTGGATCGGCCGCAGCGAGGGCGCGGACATCGACTTCGAGCTTGACTGCGGAGGATCCCTGAGGGTGTTCACCACCCGACCTGACACACTCTTTGGCGCCACCTTCATGGTCGTCGCGCCCGAGCACCCGCTCGTGGATCAGGTTCTGGCGGATCCGCCCAGTACCTGTGACGTTGATGCCCTTGGGGCCTACGTCAAGACGGCCATAAGCCGCTCGGACGTCGATCGCATCAGCGGCAGTGGCGAGAAGACGGGCGTGTCCAGCGGACTCGTCGCCATCAACCCGGCCACAGGGGCGGAGATCCCCGTCTGGGTGGCCGACTACGTGCTGGCAAGCTACGGGCACGGCGCGATCATGGCGGTTCCCGGACATGACGACCGCGACCACGCATTCGCCACAACCTTCGACATTCCCATAGTCGAGGTCGTGAAGCCGCCCGCCGAGTTCGATGGCACAACCTGCTTCACGGGCCAGGGCAACGCCATCAACAGTGCAAGCGACTGTGTGTCGATCGACGGAATGGGCACCACCGACGCGATCGCGAACATCGTCAGATGGCTGGAGGACTCCGGGCTCGGCACATCGCGCGTGAACTTCAAGCTGCGGGACTGGCTCTTCTCTCGCCAGCGATACTGGGGAGAGCCGTTCCCAATCGTCTTCGATCAGGATGGGAACCACTGGCCGGTGTCGGACGCCGCGCTCCCGGTGGAGTTGCCGCCACTGGAGGACTACGAGCCCATCGAGTCGGACGAGCCGCGTCCGCTGCTGGCAAAAAACGAGGCGTGGATACACACGACAGCCGGCGAAGCCGGTGTGTGTGCCGATCTCCTGGCGGCGGACACGCCCGTCACGCGCGAAGCAAACACGATGCCCGGCTGGGCGGGGTCATGTTGGTATCACCTGCGGTTCTGCAGCCCCCACTGCGAGGATCGATTCGTGGATCGCGACGCCGAGCAGTACTGGCTGGCGGAGGGCGTGGACCTCTACATCGGCGGCGCCGAGCACGCGGTCCTGCACCTCCTCTACGCGCGATTCTGGCACAAGATGCTCTACGACCTTGGCGAGGTCAGCAGTGATGAGCCCTTCCGCCACCTCTTCCACCAGGGACTGCTGACCAGCTTCGCCTTCCAGCGGGCCGACGGCTCGCTGGTGGCGGTCGACGAGGTCGAGGACCGCGGCGAGGATGACTGGGTCGAGGCCAACAGCGGTGACGCCGTAACCCGTGTCGTCGCCAAGATGAGCAAGTCTCTGCGCAACATCGTCAACCCCGATGACATCATCGCCGAGTACGGAGCCGACACGCTGCGACTCTATGAGATGTACATGGGGCCGCTGGAGGCATCAGCCCCATGGAACACCCGAGACATCATCGGCGTGCACCGATTCCTGCAGCGCGCCTGGCGACTTGCCGTGGACGAAGACACCGGGAAACTCTCGCTGCAGGATCAGCCGTCCGCCGACGTTGAGCGGGCGCTCCATGCAATGATCGCGAAGGTGACCAGCGACATCGAGCGGCTGGCCTACAACACCGCGATCGCAGCGATGATCGAGTTCGTCAACACCGCGACGGCCAAGGGAGGTGTGACGGCCGATCAACTCGAGCGCTTCTCGCTGGTGCTCTCGCCGTTCGCACCACACATGGGCGAGGAACTGCACTCGCGCGTTGGAAACGACGAGTCCCTGGCATACCGCTCCTGGCCCCAGCACGACCCGGCGATGCTTGCAGTCGACGAAATCGAGCTCCCGGTGCAGGTCATGGGCAAGATGCGTGGTCATGTCATGGTTGCAGCGGATGCGGATGCCGCGGACATCGAGGCCGCCGTGCTCGCCGACGATCGGATCCAGAAGGTGCTCGCCGGCGCCGCCGTCCGCAAGGTCGTGGTCGTACCCGGCAAGATCGTCAACATCGTCACGGGATGATGGATACGCACCTGGACATCCTGTCTCTGGCCGGACCACAAGGCGAGACGGTCTGGCGCATCAATCCACCCTGCCCAACTGACCTGCGGGTGGTCGTGGCTGGCGACGGTCCATCGCCGCTGGAGGAAGTCGGACGCGCCCTGGCGACCTTCGTGGGCGCAGCGGTGGATGTCGCCGAGATGGACGCGACGGACACGTCGACGGCGTGGATTGCCAGGGTTCGCATTCCCGCCCTGCCTGCCGATGCCGTGTTCTGGGCCGAGGAGGCCACTCCTGAGGCCCTGGAACATGCTGGGTGCAGTGAGGGCTGGACGCTGGCCATGCAGACGGGCCTGCACGCCGATGATCCTGTCGGACACTTTGCCGATCTGCTGCGCATCCTCACCGGTTCTCTGGCGGGTGCCGCGGGAATCATGGATATCAACACCGGCCGCTGGCACCCACGGGAGGTACTTGAGTCCACCGTGCTCGATGCTCAGGGGGACCTCCCGGAGGAGGCCCTGTGGATCACGCGCGTCGTCGACGGACCCGCCGACGCTGAGCCGGCAGATCGCCATGCGTGGATCACCACGCACGGCCTTGATCGATGTGGCCGCGCCGAACTGGAGATGCTCGCTGTTCCCCCGATCCTGGTTTCCGATGCGGTGCAGCTCGTCGATGCCGTGGCCGCCATCTCGCTTGAGCAGGACCTCCCCGCCGCCGGGGTCGAGATTCCTCTCGCCGACGCATGCGGCGTTACCCTTGCTGCGCCGAGCAACGTGCTCGATCGTCTCCCGCCCGGCGCCCCGGGCTCCGGTCAGCGCGACGCGTACTGCGCGATCATCACAGGTACGGAGGAACTGTTTCCCCGCGAGCTCGTATCACGTCTGCGCAGGGGTGACGCCACGATCGTGCGCACCGTGCGATCGACGCGTCGCCGGGCCGAGGTGGCGCAGGCCACCTGGTCACTGTTGCTGGAGTTGGCAGTCCGCGTCGGCGACCGCGAAGATGCGGCCTGTCTGGCGCAGATTCCCTTCGCCGATCCGTCGGATCCCGACGGGAGACGCGAGCACCTCTGGTTTCGAATCGTCGAAGTCGATGGGGCAACGGCCGTCGGCCAGCTGGCCCACGCGCCGCGCGTGGCCGAGGGGATCGGACCAAGGCACCGCGAGTCGATCGCCTGCGAAGATGTCACGGACTGGCTGATTCTCACACCGGTAGGCCCCCTGAGTCCCGGCGACGAGGAGGCCGTGCGTGACTTCCTGCACCAGCTCGGTGGCTAGTTGATCATTGCTGCAACGAACTGCAGCAGCATGACCAGGAGCCAGAGCGCCACGACACACACTGAGACCTTCGCCGCAATGGGCATCCCCCCCACGCTGGCCTCGGACAAGTCGTCGGCGGGCAAGCCCAGTTCGTCCCAGTCAATGTCGATTGAGTCTCGCCGGTTGGCCACCATGATCTCCCGCGCCGCGGCAGCCTGGGACTCTGGCACATGGAGGGACGCCCCGGCCGCTCCTAGTCCCGGCAGGAAGTTTGAACCGCCGACGTGGGACATGCCGAATACGACTGCCTCGATCTCGCGGTCGCGCAGGACGATCGCGAGGATGTTCGCCTCGTGCTCGCTGAGCGCCGTCAGCAGGGGGACCAGTCGATCGCCTTCACTCATCCGAAGCTGTCCTCTCTGGGCTCCGCAGGAGCGATGACCTCGATGATGCGATCGTGGCGCGCAGCCAGCCATCGCACCTTGCGATCGACCATGCGCAGGAAGGTGGATCCTGCAACGCTGCCGAAGGTCCCGGCATGGTGGATGGGAATAACGCTCTCGACGATCATGGCCTCGATCATGAGATCCGGCACGATCGCGCGCTCCGCCTCGCTCAGGGGTTTGAAACAGAAGGAGTCGTAGGACTGAATCATCGCGCGAATCGTCCGCCCGCGGCACGACTCGGGCCACTGGTCCACATGATCAGGGTCACCTCGTCGCACGGAGAACTGAAGGGCGCCGTTGGCAACATCGCTGACCCGTGGCTCGATGCGCAGGGAGTCGAAGTCGATGACCGCAACAACCGCGTGCTCCTCATAGAGCAGGTTGCCCGGGTGCCAGTCGCCGTGAATGACCGTCAGGCGCATCGTCCTGAACCCTGCGTCCTCCACTCGCTGCGCCGACTCCTTGAACGCGCATCGCAGGCTGTCGAGCGTATCCTCAATGCCCACGAGCCCATCGACAGGTTCATGGTCGGCCAGGATCGCAGCGAGGTCGGTGATGGCACCGGGGATGCGGTCCGGGTCGTGGAAGCTCCCCGAGTACGGTGCGCCCGTCAGTGGGTGCTCGGCGAGCAGGTCGTGCATGTGAGCCAACACTCGTCCGGCCTCGGCCGCCGCCTGATTGGACTTGTCGAAGCGTTTTCCGCGCATGAAGTGGAAGAGCTCGAAGATGTGCCCCTTGTGGTGCACCATCGTCTCCCCGTCGACGGTCTCGACGAGCCCGGCGATCGGAAACCTGTGGGACTGCAACTGCCGCTGGACGCCATGGGAGAACTCAACTCGATCGAGTCCGTCTCGCCCCGGCGCGAGGCGCTTGAGCAGGTACTCGCCACCTTGCGTGCGGATCATCATCTTCGGCGCCCGACGCGATCCCTTCTGGAATTCACTGACGTGCTGGATCGAGCCGATGTCGTATCGGTTCAGCACGATCGTCAGGTCGGCACCGTCGATGGACGTGCCGGCCACGTCATCCCCTTGATCGGGTCCCGTCGGCGTGTTGTGTGGATCGTCGGTCACGCGCGCACTCATCGACGCTACTCGACGTTCTGCACCTGCTCCTTGATGCGATCGATGGCGCCCTTGATCTCCACGACGCGACGGCTCATGTCGCCGTCGAGGCATTTGCTGCCGATCGTGTTGGCCTCTCGAAGCATCTCCTGGGCCAGGAAGTCGAGGGTACGCCCGATCGGCTCGCCGCCATCGCCTCCAACCAGATCCTCGAACTGCCCGACGTGGCTCCGTAGCCTTGATACTTCCTCGGCAACATCACTGCGCTCGGCGAACACGGCCACCTCCCGCAGCAGGTCCTCATCCCGCACCTCGCAGCCGCTGTCGGCCAAGAGCGTCTCCATGCGCTGCCGCAGCCGCGACTGGTAGGCATCGACGACTTCACCGCTGCGATCGGCGATCTGCGAGAGGTGGTCCGAGATCACCTCGAGTTGGCCTCGCACATCCGCCTCGATGCTCACACCCTCCCGAACGCGCATCTCCATGACGCCGTCGCAGGCCTTCTGCGTCAACGCAAGCACGTCATCTCGCACTCGCGCCAACAGGTCGGCGCCGGTGTCCTGCACCAGCGCGCCCGGAAGCGACAGGAGGCTCGCCGCATCAACGGAAACGCTCACGCCGTTTCCGGCGATCTCGCCAAGCTGGGCGAGGTACGCCGCCACGGCCTCCGTGTTGATGGATGCCGCCGCGGCCGCCGATGCGTCGGCGAACTTCACCGACACGTGGATGCTGCCGCGCGCAAGAACGCTGGACACGACCGCGTCGATCGCCGGCTCAAGTCCCTGCAGCTGGTCGGGCAGTCGCACATGCTGCTTGAGGTATCGGTTGTTGACTGTTCGAACCTCGACCAGGAACGATGCCCCGTCACGCGAACTCGTCGCCGTGCCGAAACCAGTCATCGATCGCAGCATCGTCAGTTCGTCCCGCCGTCGTCCACTGGCGCGGGAGTCGGCGCCACCGGCGTCACATCCAGCGGAAGCGTGGTCGCCGCCGTGGCGTCCGGCGCCGCGTCCACGCTCTCCACGAGGTTCAACGCGATGGCCAGTGAGATGAACAGCGCAAACGCCACGACCGTCATCACGGTCAGTGCATCACCGACGCGACCGCCGAAGACCGTGTCGGTGCCACCACCGCCGGCTCCGCCAAAGGCCGCGGCAAGACCGCCGCCCTGGGGGCGCTGGACGAGGATGATCAGGATCATGGCCACGGCCACGACGATGACTGCGAGCGTGAGAATGAGAAAGGTGGTGCTCATGAATTCACCCGCGGAGCGCGGGTCTGCTCCGAAGCTGCGTTGATGATCGCAGCAAACTCGTTGACATCAAGTGAGGCCCCTCCCACGAGGCCGCCATCCACATCCGGGCAGGAGAGAATCGCCGCTGCGTTGCTTCCCGTCATCGACCCGCCGTACTGGATGCGCAAGGCGCTCGCCGAGTCCGCATCATGTTGCCCTGACACGGTTTCCCTTATCGCCGCATGGACTTCCTGGGCATCTGCCGGCTCGGCGCGGCGACTCGTGCCGATCGCCCAGACTGGCTCGTAGGCGATGACCAGGCGATCAGGAGTCAGGCCCTCGGTCCCCGCCGACACCTGACCCAGGACGACATCCAGGGTCGATCCAGCCTCCCGCTGCTCAAGTGTCTCGCCCACACAAAGCACGACATTGAGGCCGGCAGCCTGCGCTGCAGCCGCCTTATCGGCCACCAGGTCGTCGCCCTCGCCAATCACATGCCGACGCTCGCTGTGACCCACTAGTACCCAGCTGGCACCGGCATCCAGCAGCATCGAAGCACTCACCTCCCCGGTGAAGGCTCCGTCGGCCTCGTGCCAGAGGTCCTGCGCTCCGACCGCCACGTTCTCGCCTTCAAGAACACCTGCGACGTCCGAGATCCACGGGAATGGCGGAAACACCACGACGTCGCAGCCGTCGCATGCTGCATCGGCGACGCCGCGCGCAAGTAACTGCGCCGACGAACGGTCGGTGTGCATCTTCCAATTTCCGCCGATGATTGGCCTGCGCATGGGATCGGATCCGCGAAGCCGCGCAGTCTAGCAGGACGAGGAGTGCGGGGTCGAGGCGGCGCAGTGCGCGCCGGTCACGGGCAGGCGCCCCAGTTCCAGAGGAGCCACAGCAGATCCGACACATCCACGGCGCCATCGTGGTTGGTGTCACCGGCGCCACCCATGTCGCCCCAGGCGTCAAGCATGATGGCGAGATCGTCGTAGTCGACGTCCCCGTCGTAGTCGACATCGCCGCTGCAGGCTTGGCCGTCGATCTCGATCAACGCGGCGGCGTAGCGATGCAGTTCCTTCCAGTCAATCCAGACATGGTCCTGCCCGCCCTGGTACGGCCAGTTCATCGCGACGACATCCTCGGTGCCGCCGTACTTGTTCGGGTCATTCGGTCCCCAGTCGGCGTACTCAAGCGGCTCTCCGCTGTCCCACTCGAATTTTCCCTCGGTGGCAAGATCACTGAGTCCCAGCCAGAGCATGTCGAGGCTCCTGGCCTGCACAAAGTCGTTCTCCTCCTGGCTGCTGATCGTCGCGAGATTGGCCGGGCGATCCAGCAGGTAACCGAGCACCTCCGCGGACTTGTGCGCGTCGTAGTACTCCATGGATCCGGTCGTCACGAAGTAGTCGTGCCCCTTGAAGGAGCCGAAGTACTCGAAGCTCACGCCGCTGCGAAGCGTCCCGGCATATGAGTGGCCCCGCACACGGGGGCCTCGACGAGGACTCCACAGCGGCTGCGCATCGAGGTTGAAGACGTATCCGCATCCGCGCTGGCCGGCCCAGAACGGAGCCCCGACCACGACGGCGTCGGCACCGACGGCCACTGCATCTCCGAATCGCTCACCGAGGTCTCCGTCGCTTGCCAGCAGTCGTGACTCCTGAGTGAAGAGACCGTCCGATCCGCGCCGAAAGAGATACGCAGCTCCTGCCGCACGGGGATCGCCATACGCGCCGACCACGGCGACATCGTCACGCAGGTCCAGCGAGCCACCGAAGTGCGACCATGCCCACTCGTCGTCAGGCGTAAGCACCTGTGACTGCGTCCAATTCCCGCCTGATCCGTCGAACACGAAGACCGCGCCGGCATTCGCGCCAACGATGTCGGAGAACTCCGCGCCCACCAGTACCGTCTCTCCATCAATGGCGATGGCGTTTCCGAAGTAGCTGTAGGGCTCGACATCATCCGGTGACAAGCGTGCCGCAAGCACCCAGTCTCCCTTCACATCACGCTGGTAGATGAAAGCGCTACCTGCGCTGACTCCGTCACCGTTGTCGCGGGGGGAGCCCACGACCGCTAGGTCGCCGGCAATGGCAACAGCGGCGCCGACGAAGTTGACATCAAGATCGCCCGGGGCGAGTCTCGCCTCCTGGACCCATGTGCCGTCATCGTCCCGGAAGATGTAGGCGATGCCCTGTGAATTGACGACCTCGTCGACGTACGGAGCGCCAACAATCAGACGTGTGCCGTCGAGGTCGAGATCATGGCCGAAGTTCGCATCCGCGGGTAGATCCTCCGGTGCGAGAATCGCTTCCTCCTGCCACTTCGTGCCGCGCCGATAGATGTAGACGGCGCCGCTCCTCTCGGCGGGCGCAGCCGCCCAAGTGGCGCCCGCAGCGATGACATCGCCCTCGATGTCCACGGACCAACCAAGGTAGTCGTAGAGCGTTCCATCAGATGCTGCCAGATAGGCCGTCTGGATCCAGCCGCCGCCCTTGCGATCGAAGACGTAGAGGGCACCGGAGTAGGCGCCATTGCCTGGATAGCTCCTGCGATACGCGCCGAGCACGATCGTCTGGCCACTGGCGGCCGCGGCGAAGCCGGCCATGTCGCCTGACAGAGACGGATCGGTGAGTAGTTGGGCATCCTCGTTTCGGATGGTCATGTCGGCGACGGCAGTACCGGTCGCCAGCATGAGTGCGAGCATCTTCTTCATGGGCATGGACCCCAGTTCCAGAGTATCCATCGGACATCGGTGACATCGACGAGGCCGTCATGATTCACATCGGCATGCCCACCGGGGAGTCCCCAGTCATCGAACACCTCCAGCATGTCCATCAGGTCCACCGTGAAATCGAAGTTGGCATCTCCGCTGCACGCCTGTCCCTCGACCTCGAGCAGCGCGGGCGCGAATCGAAGCAGCGCGTGCCAGTCGAACCAGGCATGCTCCTTGCTGTAGCCGTTCATGCCGACGGCATCCTCGCTGCCAATACTCTCGTTGGGCTCCTCGTTGTCCTTCCCGACGTTGCTCCAGTTGGTGAACGTCACGTCCTGGCCGCTGTCCCAGACGTGATCGCCCTCGGCCGCAAAATCGTTGAGGCCGATCCACATGCGGTCCAGGCTCGTGGCCTGGATGAAGTCGTGTTCGGCCTCGGTGTTGATGGTCACCATGTTGGCCTCTTGGTTGACCAGGCCCGCAAGCAGATCGGCGGCCTGGCGACCGTCGTAATACTCCACGCCAGCCGTGGTCACGAAGTAGTCGTGTCCCTTGTAGGTGCCGAACCACGAGACGCGCTGGGCGTCGTCCGCTGTGTCGCTGTAGGAGTTCCCTGCGATCGGATCAGACAGGTCATAGACATACGCGCTGCCGTGCTCCAGGGACCAGAACGGGGCTCCGACGATGGCCAGACCGGCGTCCAGCGCAACGCCCTGGCCTGCGCGCTCGCCCCCCAGCCCGTCACTGGCCCGCAGCGTGGCCTCCCGCTCGAAGACCCCCTTGGTGTTGCGCCGGAAGAGCTGCGCCTCGCCCGTGCTCTGCGAGTCGCCATGTGCCCCGATGATCACCCGGTCGCCGCGTATCGCTACGTCGACGCCGAAGTGGGCCCACGGCGCATCCTCTCCGGGCACCAGCACCTGCACCTGTGACCAGGCATCTCCCTTAATCTCAAAGCAGTAGACGGCACCGGAATTCGGACCCGCCCGATCGGAGTACTCCGCCCCGACCAGCACGGTGGTGCCCTCGATGGCGATGGACCCGCCGAAGTACCCATATGGCTCCGGCTCGTCGGGCGTCATGCGCCCAAGGAGTGTCCAGGTACCGGTGCCGCCGCGTCTATAGACATACACGGCCCCGGCACTGATGCCGTCGCCGTTGTCCTTGGGCGCACCGATTACCGCAAGGTCACCCTCGATCGCGACTGCCTCCCCGAGGTGGCTGACCGTGGCATCCCCGGGCGCCAGACGCGCCTCCTGGATCCAGGTGCCAGATGCGTCGCGGAATATGTAGGCGGCACCATGGGCGTTTGCGATCTTGCCGTCAATGTCCTCGTCCAGCCACGGCGCACCCACGATGAGCCGCTCGCCATCCAGGTCGACATCGTGTCCGAAGACTGCATCCTCTGGAAGATCGTTTGGATGCAGACGCTTCTCCTCCACCCACGTCTGGCCGGCCCGTCGGAAGAGATACGTCGATCCACACCGGCCGGCGGGCCAGTCCGACCAGGGTGCTCCCACGGCGATGACGTCACCGTCGATGTCAACAGACCATCCGAAGTAGTCGAATCCATGGCCGTCCGACGCAACGATGTAGTTGGACTGTGACCATCCGCCACCGTCAGGTTCGAAGAGGAACAGCGCGCCCGAATCGTCTCCGTAACCAGGGAAGTTCTTTCGGTAGGCGCCCAGCACGATCGTGGAGCCGTCACTAGCCACGGAGAAGGCCACGGTGTCACCCGCCACGGTGGGCGTCGCAACCAGTTGGGCATTCTCGTTTCGGACATCGCCCAAGGCGATGGCAGTCAGCACCAGTGCCAGGGAGGAGTAGGCGCAATAGGCTGGAATTCGGTTCATGGGCACGGCCCCCACGCAGCTATGACCTGCAGCAGGTCGCCAACACCGACGACGCCGTCGCCATCAAGGTCCTGCGGCACGCCGGTGGCACCCCAGGCACCAATGACCTGCAGCAAGTCCGGCACGTCCACCGCGCCGGAGCCATCAAGATCGGCGGCACAGAGGGGCTTCTTGTCAAGATCGTTGATCAGCGTGTCGGCGGCACC
This sequence comes from uncultured Isosphaeraceae bacterium, assembly GCA_964555625.1. Taxonomy (GTDB): domain Bacteria; phylum Planctomycetota; class Phycisphaerae; order Phycisphaerales; family SM1A02; genus CAZJKE01. The sequence continues at coordinate 83,149 of CAZKTE010000002.1, forward strand.
CGGGAAGGCGCCTCTCAGGCCCGCGCCCTCGGCGCTGATGACCACCAGGTCGCTGAAGATGTCGCCATCAATGTGCCCGGCGTCCACGAGGACGGGATTGAATCCGGCATCAAGTGGTTCAGGTGCCGCGAACACGAGCATCTCACCGTTGTAGAGGTCCAGGTCGTTGCGCAGCAACTGCACCTGCCGATTGCCCTCGTCGTCCCCGGCGATTACCGCGATGTCGCGATCTGCATCTCCATCGAAGTCCAGCACGACAAGATCCGACGGCGCGTCGCCCACCGGAATCGTCAATCGCGTCCACACAACCCCACTCCCATCGGACAGGAAGATCGAGATCATGTCGTCGTTGGGGCAGACAACCACCATGTCACCGTCGCCGTCGTTGTCGAGATCGGCGATCTCGACGTCCCCGGGGTTGGTTCCGATGGTCACCTGGGAGATGATCACGAACGGAGCGTCGCCCGAACCGCCGGGCGCTGCCGGCGTCCCGAGTCCGCCCTTGACCAGGACGGTGCCCCTCCCGTTCTCTGGGTTCGTCACGATGATGTCGAGGTCCTTCGTATCGCCGACATCGCCGGGATCCAGCGAATCAGATCCCTCTCCAACGTCAACTGAGCCGCCCGGCGGAAATCCGAGTCCGCGTGTGTCGTTGCTGTAGTAGAACTCGAGCGTGCCGCTGCCACTGCAGGAGACCACCAGGTCTCCGCGGCCATCGTCGTTGATGTCAATGATCTCGACGTCCATGGGTTCAAGCGGAGTCTCCACGAGTGCCGCGTCAAAGAGCGTTCCCGTTCCGTCTCCCATGTTGAGGAACGCCTGGACGGTGTCGTCGCCATTGTTCACGACCGCCACGTCAATGGCGCCGTCGTTGTCAAAGTCGCCGGTATCGAGTCCCGACGGTCGATTGCCCACCGGGTAGATCACGATGGACCCCGGGTCGAATCCGCCGCTTCCATCGTTGATCAGGGCGTACAGGGACCCGGGTTCTCCATCGACGGCCACCAGGATGTCCCACGTGCCGCTGTTGCTGCCAGTCAGATCTGCAACCGCCACGCCAACAGGTTGCGCGTCCAGTGGCACGGAGTCTGGATCATCAAATCCGAGTAGATTCGCAAACGGCTGCGCGATGACGTGGACGCCGCCGGTGCCAGTCAGGCCCGTTCCGTAGTAGAGGTGCAGATAGAGGCCATTGCCGATTCCGGGCATCACGGCGGCGTTGAATCTGCTCTGCGTGGATGTTCCAGGACCGCCGATCAGCTCGAAGACGTCTCCTATGTTGACCTCGAGTCCGACGGGCGTCTCGATGATCAGGGTGCCGCCAAATTCGGCAGGCTCTTCAAGTATCAGTGACGGCGCGCCGTCCTCGCGAAGCGTCAACACGAGCGCCCCGCCCTTTCCTTGCCGCCACGTGCCACCGACCTGCATCCGCGACTCCTTGATCTCGATCGTCCCGCTGCCGCCCCCCTGTGACAGTACGACGTCCCCGGGGATCTCCAGGTAACCGCCACCAAGAGCTAGAGACGCGGTGCGAAGCGTCGAGCGGCCGCTGACGACGAGGCTGCCATCGCCCACTCGGCCGAGCCGGCCGCTGTCGCCGACGATCTCTAGGTTCACTCGATCCAGCTCGATCCGCGACGCTGCAACGTCAAGATTCCCGTCGAGTTCCAACGGGTAGACGGCCGGCGCCAGGAGTGAAAACAGCACCGTGTCGGAGGAGTCTGGCGGCTTCGGCCACCAGTTCGCGTCGCCAGCCAGTGGTCCGCCGGCTGGCGAGAGCCAATTGACCGTGCGCAGGCTCGACACGGCGTACAAGCCCCCGAGATCCTGCTGGCTGCCATTGCGATTCGGCGCGCCGATGATTGCCGTCCCATCCATCGCCATCGCGCCTGCGAAGCGATCGTAGTAGTAGCCGTCATCCGCCAGCAGACGCGAGAGTTCCTTCCAGATGGTGCCGTACTTCCGGAACACGGTCACGGACCCGGACTGCCAGCCGCGGTGGTCGTCGCCGGACACCCCGACCAGCGCGATGTCGCCTTCGATGGCGACCGAGAATCCCGCCGCGTCGAATCGCTCAGCGTCGGCCGCGTCGAGACGCGCCTCATGCGTCCACTCCACCCCGTCATGCACGAACACGTGCGCGCATCCAGCGCGGGTGGCGATGGTGTTATCGCCGGGGCCGCCGGCGATCAGACGATCGCCCTCGACGTCCAGGCTCCAACCGAGCGATGTGCCGTAGCCAGCGTCGGACGCCCACAGGTAGTCGACCTGGTCCCACGCGCCGTTCTGCCGGCCGAATACCGCCACGGCGCCACCGTCCACTGCAGCAAAGTCGGCGAATGGGGCGGACACGAACACGCTGTCCCCCTGCAGGGCGACGGCATGTCCGAATCGTTGACCGTCCTCTGCGCCCCAGGGCGCCAGGACGTCGACCTCCGTCCAGACATCTGCCTGTCGCTCGAACACGTGGACGACGCCGCACTCGGCGGAGCCATCCAAGCCGTAGGGACTGCCCACGAGAAGCAGGCCGCCTTCCATCGCGAGGCTGTAGCCGAATCGATCGCCGTCGGTCCCGTTGCCATGCAGGGTCGCCATGTGTTGCCAGGCGCCGCCTGTCAGCCCGAAGATGTGTACGGCGCCACCGCCGTCAAACGGGGCACCTACTGCCAGCGTGTCGCCGTCGATGGCGACCGACCATCCAAATCGGTCCTGAGATCCACCCTCAGGGGCCTCAAGCACGGCGTCCTCCATCCAGGTAGTGCCATCCTGAACGATCACTCGTGCCGTTCCAGCGTCATCCCCGGCATCAGTAGCGTCGTAGGGAACGCCCGCCACTGCGTAGGAACCGCTTATGGCGATGGAGGACCCGGCCCGCCTATTGGCGTGCGATCCCGAGAGGCGTATGGCCTCATCGGTTCCGCGGATCGAGGTGGTGGCACCCGGCCCCGCAGCAGGCGCAGCAGCCACCACAGCCCATGCGGCCATGGCTACAACACACCGATTCATGCCAGCCTGAGCTCCTTCCCTCCTGTCGCGGTCCGGGCACCGTGACTAGTAAATCGTACCTCGCGGATGGCCATCGCCAATCCCAAACCACGCGAACACCGCCACGGCACTTACAATCCGCCCCTCGCAGTACCGGGAACGCCCATCGATGCCACCTACAGCCGCCCAGGTTCGCCAGGAGTTCCTCGACTTCTTCGTCGAGCGCCATGGGCACGCCAGCGTGCCCTCCAGCCCGGTCATCCCGCACGATGACCCGACGCTGCTCTTCGCCAACGCGGGCATGAACCAATTCAAGGACGTCTTCCTTGGCAAGGGCATCCGGCCCTACGCGCGGGCGGCCAACAGCCAGAAGTGCATCCGCGCCGGCGGCAAGCACAACGATCTCGAGGACGTTGGCCGCGACACCTATCACCACACTTTCTTCGAGATGCTGGGCAACTGGTCGTTCGGCGACTACTTCAAGGAAGAGGCCATCCCCTGGGCATGGGAATTGCTCACGGATGTCTGGGGGTTGGACAAGTCTCGCCTGCACGTGACTGTCTTCGCCGGCGACGAAGATGACGGCCTGGCCGCCGATGACGAATCGGCCGATCTCTGGACGCGTGTCACCGATGTCGACGCGGCGCACATCACCCGATGGGGACGCAAGGACAACTTCTGGGAGATGGGCGAGAGCGGCCCATGTGGTCCCTGCAGCGAGATCCACTATGACTGCACACCGGGCGGCGACGGCGCGGTGATGGTCAATCAGGACCACCCGGACGTCATCGAGCTCTGGAACCTCGTCTTCATCCAGTTCAACCGCGGCAGCGACGGTGTGCTCTCCCCCCTTCCGGCCAGGCACGTCGACACCGGGATGGGACTGGAGCGCATCGTGCGCACGATCCAGGGCAAGGCAAGCAACTACGACACCGACCTCTGGACGCCCCTCTTCGATGCGATCGCAGACGAGACCGATACCCGGTCCTATACGGGCGCCCTCGACGATCCCATCGACATCGCCTATCGCGTCATCGCGGACCATGTCCGCTGCCTGGCCGTAGCGATCAGCGATGGTGGCCGGCCAGGTGCCGCAGGCCGCGAGTACGTGCTGCGGCGGATCCTGCGGCGCGCCGCGCGCCACGCAAGACAGACGCTCGGCGTGGATCGTCCCGTGCTCGCTCGACTCGTCCCCCCGGTTGTGGACCTGCTCGGCGACGCCTTCCCTGGACTACGAGAAGACCCCGATGCCATTGCACGCGTCATCGAAGCAGAGGAGGAGGGCTTCCTCCGCACCCTCGACCGTGGACTGGCGCTCTTCGCCGAAGCCGCCGACGCGTGCAGCGGCGAGGTGATCGATGCCCAGAGCGTCTTCGCCCTGCACGACACATTCGGGTTCCCCGTCGACCTGACGCAGGTCATGGCCTCCGAGCGTGGCCTGTCGATTGATCGCGACGGCTATGAGGCGCTCATGGCCGAGGCCCGCGAGACCTCCCGCGGCGGCGGCGAGGACGTGGCGACGCTCGATCTTCCAGCCAGTGCCCTGCGTGACCTGCAACTACGCGGCGTTGCACCAACGGACGATGGTGGCCGCTACGCGCCGAGCGAACTTGAGGCCACCGTCCTGGCCGCCTGGGACGGGACCTCCTTCCAGGACGAGGTGGCAGGCGACGCGACGGTCGCCCTGCTCCTGGATCGGACGCCCTTCTATAGCGAGTCCGGTGGCCAGGTGGCCGATACGGGACACCTCGGCGACGGCTTCAGCGTGCAACAGGTACAGCGTGCAGGGAACTGGGTGCTGCACATTGGGCAGGGCAACGCGCGAGTCGGCGATCGCCTCACAGCACGCATCGCCGGAGACCACCGCAGGCAGATCGAGGCCAACCACACGGCCACGCACCTGCTCAATCTCGCCTTGCGCACCGCCCTGGGCGATGGCATCGACCAGAAGGGATCACTGGTCGCAGGCGATCGGCTTCGGTTCGATTTTGCCCTTGGCCACGCGCTCGATGACGAGCAGATCATGGCAGTCGAGGAGCAGGTGCGTGCTGCCATCGGTGCTGATCTTGCCGTCCACGCCGGCGAAGTGCCGCTTGCCGCCGCACAGGAGATCAGCGGCGTGCGGGCCGTCTTCGGCGAGCAGTACCCGGACCCGGTACGTGTCGTCAGCATCGGCGCACCGATCGAGGACTTGCTGGCAGATCCAGACAACGAGCGTTGGCGGCGACACTCCATTGAATTCTGTGGCGGGACCCACCTCGCCACCTGCGGCGACGCGAGTCACTTCGTGGTGCTCCATGAGCAGGCGTTGGCCGCCGGCATCCGTCGCATCACCGCCTTGACGAGCGATGCGGCGAACGAGGCGACGCGGCGGGGCAGGGCGCTGTTGGAGGCCATTGAGCATGCCTCCTCGCTGGATGACGACGATCTCATGGCCCAGTTCGACGCCCTGCGGGCCGGAGCAGACGATGCCGGGATTCCACAGATCGACCGGCACAAGGCCGGACACGCTCTCGACGTGCTCTCGACGCGGGTCAAGCAGGCGCGAAAGGCCTCGAGTTCCTCGCGGCACACGGCCGTCATGGAGCAGGCCGTCGAAATCGCGGACCGCGAGGAGACCGTAACGGTGGAACTGATCAGCGGCGGCGATCGAGACTCGATGCTCTCTGCGCTGGATGCGATTCGCGCAAGGCGCCGGGGAGGTGCCGCGATGCTCTTCACGGTCGTCGATGACGGCGTGCTGATCGTCGCCGGCGTCGATGGGCCATTGATCGAGCGGGGGCTGCATGCAGGCGACTGGATCAAGGCGGCCGCGCAAGCCTGTGGTGGGGGCGGGGGTGGACGGCCAGACACCGCCCAGGCTGGCGGGAAGGACCCGGACAGGGTGAACGAGGCAATGGACGTCGCGCGACGCGTCGCGCAGGAGGCTACGGCATGAGCGAGACACCAGAACAACCCGTGGAAGATGACCAGCCCACCGAAGCAGAGGGCATCCCGACGTTTGTCAGCCACCTGACGCCCATCGCCCGCCAGATCGGCGAGCATGTCGCAGGCGCACTTGCCGGAGAGGACACGGTCGCGGTGCTCACCACCCTTACCGGCTCGCGACGGGGGCAGCAGGTGGTGTCGGTCCCGCTCTCGGGCGAACACCTCGCCCAGATCAATTCCCTGCTGCAGGAGATACACGCCAGCGACGAGCCAGAGCAGGTTCCCTGCGTAGGATTCCATTGCTACATCGACCAGGACACCGACCAATAGGATGCCCGCCATGAGCGCACCGTTTTCGATCTCGCTGGCCCAGTGGTCGCTGCATCGGGCGCACTTCGCCGGCTACATCAACGCCATCGACTTCCCGCAGGTGTCCAAGGACCAGTTCGGCATCGATGCAGTCGAATACGTCAACGCCTTCTTCCCGGAGAAGTTGCCCGAGAAGGCATTCGTCGCGGATCTCAAGCAGCGATGCGACGACCACGGGGTCACGAGCCTTCTGATCATGTGCGATGGCGAGGGGGCCCTCGGAGATCCCGATGATGCCGATCGTGCCACTGCGGTGGAGAACCACCAGAAGTGGATCGACGCGGCCGTGGAACTCGGCTGCCACTCGATCCGCGTCAACGCGCAGTCCGCTGGCAGCGAGGGTGAGCAGCGCCGCCTGGCCACAGATGGCCTGCGGGCCTTGACCGAGCGGGGTGAGGAGGCCGGCATCAACGTCATCGTGGAGAACCACGGCGGGCTGAGTTCCAACGGCGCGTGGCTCGCGTCGGTCATAGCCGCCGTGGATCATCCCCGATGCGGATCGCTGCCGGACTTCGGAAACTTCATCCTCGACTGGACCACTCGCAAGCAGTACGACCGCTACAAGGGCGTAGAGGAGCTCATGCCCTACGCAAAGGCGGTCAGCGCGAAGTCCCACGACTTCGACGTCGACGGAGATGAGACCCACACCGACTATGAGCGGATGATGGGCATCGTGCTCGACGCCGGGTACCGCGGCTGGGTGGGAATTGAGTACGAGGGAAACGCCATGGGCGAGTTCGAGGGGATCATCCGCACCCGCGATCTCCTCAAGCGCATTGCCGCGACTCGGGACGCCTGACCATGCGGGCGGCCCTCATCGCGTCCGCTGGCTCGCCTGTTGCGCCCAACATCTCGGTGGTCGACGACTGGCCCGATCCGGCGCCCCGCCTAGGGGACGTGCTGGTACGCACGGAGGCATCGGCACTCAATCACCTCGATCTCTGGGTGGGCGCGGGTATCCCGGGACTGGACCTCTCCTACCCTCGCATCAGCGGATCGGACGCGTGCGGCCGCGTCGAGTCCGTCGGCGAGGGCGTCGACACATCGTGGATCGGCAAGCGCGTCGTCCTCAACGCGGCCGTGCCCACTGACCGCGGCGACATCTCCATGATCGGCGAACATGATCCGGGCGTGCACGCTGAGCTCTTTGTCGCCCCGGAGTCGAACGTCGCCGACATCGGCGAAGTCGAGGCGGTGGAGGCAGCGGCCTTCGGCCTGGTGCACCTGACCGCCTGGCGAATGCTGGTGACCCGCGCGGCCCTGCGTAGTGGCATGGACGTGCTCATCACGGGCATCGGCGGCGGCGTGGCGCTGGCGGCGCTTGGCATTGCCGGCCACCTCGGGTGCCGGACGATCGTGACCTCGCGGCACCAGTGGAAGCTCGATCGGGCGATAGAGCTCGGAGCCTCCGAGGCGGTGCTCGATGAGGGCGATGACTGGTCGCGTGCGGTCCGATCGCACTGCGATGGCCGTGGGGTAGATGTCTGCGTGGACTCGATCGGGGCCGCAGTGCATGGCCCCGCCCTGCGTTCCCTGGCCCGTGGAGGCACCCTGGTGACCTGTGGGTGCACCAGTGGGCCCAATGCAACGACTGACCTGGCCCGCATCTTCTGGAATCAGCTCTCGCTGCTGGGGTCCACGATGGGCGACATGGCCGAATTCGAGGCCTCCCTGGCCCTCCTGCGGGACGGGAGTCTCTCTCCGGTCATCGACTCGGTACACGAGGCCCAGGACGCCGCAACCGCCTTCGATCGCCTCGAGGGGGCATCGCAGTTCGGCAAGGTCGTCATTCGCTGGCAGTAAAAGAAACAGCCGCCCGCGTCTCCACGCGGGCGGCTGCGACTGTTCTGTCATTCCCATCCGAGGACGGGACTCACCGGGCCCATGCCCATCCAGGGCAGGGAGGTGAGGGTGGGACCTGAGGGGACATGATTCCTCGATGAAGGGGGAAACGGGTCCTGTCCTTGGACGGCTTGGACATTCAGGTAGTCCGAAGCCAGATCGAGGATCCCGCAGCCATGATTACTGGCTTTCCCTCGGCCCTGTTGTCAAGTCACGCACTCAGGCAGTGCGGCTGCGCTGGAAGAGCGCAACGATGATCACGAATGCAAGAAGTCCGACGAACCCGCCACTGCCAAGCTGGCTGACAAGGCCCATCAGGTTGGAAACCATGCCATCAAAGAAGGTGGCGGTGGTTCCGAAGATGATTTGGACCAGAACTCCGAGGGCGATGAAGACCAAACTAAGGTCGATGATGCCCCAGGCCCAGCCCTTGATCGTGTCCATTGCGTTCTTCATGGATCTAGCTCCTTTTTCCTACCCAGCCTTTCGGCTATTTTTGGCCGTCCTTGACCACGGGATACGCACGTACCCCGCGGGATTCACCACTTATCGGCACGGTACCTCGGAATGCCACAGCGAACCGAGCACCCGGGTGCAATCGCCACCGCCACAAGTGGGCCTAAGCCAAGCGGGCGGCTGGGGTTGTGGCATAGTTCCTTTTTTCAATTCAGGTTGCTGATTCTGTTCATGCTTGCCCAGAATCCGGCTTCCCAAGGCGTTCATGCAGGATGGAGAGGACGGCATCGAAAACGGTGGAACTATCGGACGTGGCGTCAATCACCACGCAACGCTCGGGCATTTGCCGTTCCTGGGCCAGGAACCCCTCCCGCACGCGTCGATGGTACGCGGCCCCCTTGCCCTCCATGCGGTCTCGCTCCTCCCCCATGCGACTTGCAGCCGCGTCCTCATCCACGTCCAGCAGGATGGTCAGGTCTGGCCACGTGTCGCCGATGGCGACCTCTGCCACCGCGCGAATCACGTCGATCGTCACGCCGCCGGCAGTGCCCTGATAAGCAAACGTGGCGCTGACGAATCGATCGGCGATCACCGTGTCACCACCCGCCAGTGCCGGTCGCACGACTTCCTCGAGCAACTGTGCCCTGCTGGCCATGTAGAGCAGCACTTCCGTGACGCTGTCAATGGCCCCCGTAGCCGGATCGAGCAAGATCGAGCGAACACGCTCCCCGAGCGTCGTGCCCCCTGGCTCGCGTACGAGCGTCACATCCAGGCCCTTGTCGCGGCACCAAGAAGCGAGTGCCTCAACCTGGGTGGACTTCCCAGTCCCATCCGGGCCATCGAAGACGATGAACCGTCCTGCCAGCAGTGGTGTGAGGGCATCCATGTGCAAGGCACTATCCGCGACCTGAGCGGGTGCTGCAAGGGGGTGGCGTACCATGCCCCCATGCTCGTCGATTTGCGCGAGGGCGGGCGAACCGTGGGCCGGGCAGTGGGCGCCATCGAGGATCGCCAGCCGGGCCCCCGTGGAGCCCACTGGAAGTGATGTGTTCCTCGAATGGAACGGCGTCCTGGACGACTCAGGGCGACTGCGACGCTGCCTATGTTGTGGGGGAGGCCTCTACAGGGAGCGTACGTTTCCCCAGATCACCGGAATAGTGGTCTTGCTGGCCTTTGCAGGGGGTATCGCGTGGATCCTGCAGCTGGTGAGGACCTGGTCGATGCTCCTGCTCATGTCCTCCGTACTCCTGATGGATGTCGCCATCTTCCTGCTCTCGCGCCCGCAGCTTTCCTGTTACCAGTGCGCCACGAGATATGGCCGCACACCCCTTGTGCGATACCACGCCGGATGGGATCGCGCCGTCGCCGAGGGGTCCGTAGAGGGCAGGGAGACTCAGGCGATCCAGGTGCCCAGATGGGCGCCGAGCCAGAGCGTGAGGATGCCGATCGCACAGCCAGCGGCCAGCAGCGTCGCATCCCTGATTGAGAGCCGAAAGAGTCCCAGCAGGCCACCGGCCAGAAGCAAGAACTGCGCAGCACCAATCAGCAGCGGCCGCGCGGCGCCTGACACGTCCACTACCCGTACCGCCTCCACAATCGCGATCACCGCCAAGCAGCGGACCGCGGCCAGCAGCAGGTCGCCGACGGGGCGACGGACGCGCCAGGCCCAGGCATGCACCGCCGACAGCAGGAGTCCCGAGAAGATCACGATGCGAACGCACTCGCGGGCCGCCTCCGCCAACCGCTCCCAGAATCCAGCGCGTCCCGCGTCCTCGATCAACCCTGGCGAGCCGGCGATCGTTCCGCTGAGGATGACTCCAACGCCGATCGTCGCCAGTACCACCGCCATCCACGGGCCGCCGCGTCCGGCCGGCGATATCGCACCTGCGGGTACTCGGGATCCGTTGTCATCCATGCACCGATCCTATCGGCAGGGGGCCGAAAGCGAGCGGGCGGTTCTCGCCTTGTCTGATTGGTGAATCTCGACAAAACGGCGAAGTCATCGTTGACCACGCCCAGAGTCGCGCCCATACTTCCCCGGACATGCATCGAGACGAGCAGCCAATCCGAGCACAACGCGCCTCGACACGCGCACGCGTGGTGGCCGCCGATGCACCCGTACCCGTTCGCCAGGACCTGTACTCCGCATGGCGCTGTCTTTGCAGCGGCAGCGTGAGGGACGCCATGATTTTCGTCGTTACGGCGACGACCAAGGCCTTCCATACGCTCAATACCAGGGCGGGGCACGATCGGCGAACCTGAGCAACAGGATCCAGCACCAGGATGAACCGACAAGCCCCGCCGAACACTGGCGGGGCGTTCTTCAATTGCAGGAACAGCATCATGCAGACATGGCACCAGGATGAACTCGAACGACGCGGCGCACAGCGTCTCCCAGACGCCCAGCGACTGGAACACCTCGTGCGCCCATTCCGAATCTGCCTGGCCAGTGACGCCGACGGTTGGCGCGTGGCCGGCGATGGCATCTCGCCGGGAGATGCCATGGCCGCCCTTGCGAGGGACGGGTCCCTTGAAGGCCTGACCGTGCTTTGCGGCAGCGGAGAACGCCAATGGGCCGCGTGCCTGCAGGGGCCAGTTGAAGTGCGCGACGCAGAGGCGATCTCGGCGGCGGTGGACACGGACACCTGCCTGCTTGCGGCCGACATCCGCATGCGCGCAGCGATCGTGGACAACGGCGGCGACGGCGTGGTGGCGTGGGCTCGCGAGCGAGACGATGTACTGCTCGTGGCGGGCGAATCGCTGCGGCGATACGTCGGGGGCCTGCCCGGCGTGCCGTCCTGCCCGAGTCCACCCGAGTGTGGCATCATGGACGCGTTGCTCGACGAAACTGGCGCCATGGCCATTCGACCCATCGAGACGGAGGTCTATCCGGCGTTCGTCGACATCGGCGTGCACACGGGTGCCGGCGAGGGGCCGGCGCCGCGGTGCGTTATCTACGACATCCCCTCCGGAACCTGGCACGTGGACTAAACACTCGCAGCGAATCTCGCTCCTCCTTACAGGCCCCGGGATGGTGTCGCAGGGACACCGCTCCCGGGGCCCCTCCGCGCGCCAGGTGACGGCCGCCTCGTTTGGTCCCGGGGCGGTACGCTCTGCGACCATGATCGGCAGGCTGGGACTCTTCATCAGCAGGCAGGTGGAGCGGGTCGTCCCCGACCCCTTCGTCATCGCCATTCTCCTGACACTGGTTGCCGCTGTCGCTGCGCTGATCTGGGGCGACTTCGGCGATCGCGCGCCAGCCACGGCGCTGCTTGATGCGTGGCGCGACGGCAAGGAAGGCATCTGGAAACTCCTGGCCTTCTCCATGCAGATGTGCCTGGTCTTGGTCACGGGCCATGCGCTTGCCAATACGCGCACCGTGCGTGCCTTGATCGATGCCATCGCCGACCTGCCGCGATCCACGGCATCAGCAGCGGCTATCGTCGGGCTGGTCGCCGCTGCCCTGGGGATGGTCAACTGGGGACTCGGGCTGATCGCCGGCGCGCTGCTTGCACGGGAAGTCGGGTTTTCGATGAAGCGACGCGACATTCCCTGCCACTACCCGCTGGTCGTCGCCGCAGGGTACGTCGGGCTGCTCACCTGGCATGGCGGACTCAGCGGATCGGCGCCGTTGTCGATGACCACAGCCGACGGCGCGGCCATGGTGCTGCCGAGTGCCTACCTCGGACAGGTCCAGACCATCCCGCTCTCCGAGTCGATCGGGTCGCCGCTGAACCTCCTCGCCAGCGGCGGCCTCCTGCTGCTGGTGCCGCTGCTCTTGGCCATGCTCGCACCTCGCACCGCCCATGACATGCGCGGCATCGGCGAGTTCCACGTCGATGCCGGTTCACAAGAACAACCACCTGATACGGCTGCGAGCCTGCCCGATCGCCTCAATCACTCGCCGCTTGTGGCGTGGCTGCTGGGCATACCGCTGCTGCTGGCGATCGGCCGCCACGTCGCCGTCAACGGTGTCGATCGAGTGGGTCTCAACGAGATCACCCTGTGCATGCTCGCCCTGGGACTGCTGCTGCACGGTTCGCCCGTGGGGTACATGCGGGCCATCACCGAGGGCGCCCGCGGGTGCGCGGGCATCATCATCCAGTTTCCGCTCTACGCGGGCATCATGGCGATGATGGCCACGTCGGGCCTGATGGCCACGTTGACCGAACACTTCGTGGCCATCGGAAACGACACGACCCTGCCAGTCCTCACGATGGTCTCGGCGGGCGTCGTCAACCTCTTCGTACCAAGCGGTGGCGGACAGTGGGCCATCCAGGCGCCCATCGCCCTCGAAAGCGGCACGCACGCAGGTGTTGCCCCGGGCACGATGGTGATGGCGGTCGCCTACGGCGACCAACTGACCAACATGCTCCAGCCATTCTGGGCGCTGCCCCTGCTTGCCATCACCGGCGTACG
>CAZKTE010000003.1:0-4975 GCA_964555625.1 uncultured Isosphaeraceae bacterium
CGGATATGCCGCCGCCGCCGCCGTCTTCACACTCGACATCGATGCACAACACGCTGATGCCCTGGAAGGTGCCTCCAGCAGTTGTGCAGTCCTCTTCCGCCATCTCAAAGCACGCTTCCCCGGCGCAGCAGGCCCCGAGGGTCTCCTCGCAGCCGTCGAGCGTGCCAACGATCACCGGCTCCTCTCCGCTAAAGTCACCCTCAGCGTCACAGACGAGATTGTCGCAACTCGAGCAGTCTTCGAGCGTCACTGTTCCGTTGACAGTATTGGCTACCGCGCCGGTTCCCTGCCCGTCGCAGTCGCTGTCGGCGATGTTCTCCTGAAAGTCACAGTCGACGAACTCGACGCTGCTCGAGCGAACTTCCAGAGCGCCGCCGCTATCAACGGCAATGTTGCCCCGAAGGAGGCTGTTAGTGACGGTCGCGTCGCCACCGCTGTAACTAAACCAGGCACCGCCGCGATATCCCGCGTCATTTCCATCGAAGACGCAATCCTCCAGTGTGGCACTGGTTCCCTTGAGGTACATGCCGCCGCCATCGAGATTGGCAGAGTTGTCCTCGACTGTCACGTTGGTCATAGCCCATTCGTCAGGGCCGTCCTTGACGTAGAGACCAGCGCCGTTGTTGCCGAGGTTGTTGCTGATCGTCACGCCGGTGAGCGTCAGGGTCGCGAACTTCGCATAGAGGCCACCACCAGCGCCGCCTGCATCATTGCCGTCAATGCTCGTATCCACGATGGAGGGGCTACCGCCATCTATGTATACGCCGGCGCCACTGTAGGTCACTGTGTTGGACGTGATGCGGCAGTTCGAGATCGTCGGGGAGGACTCGGTGATAAAGATGCCGCCTCCATTGAACCCGTCGCCATTGCGAATCGTCAGGCCATCGATGATCGTCCCAGCGGTCTCACCGCTGGCCACCGTCAGGATTGCGCCATCGAAGAAGAGCCCGTCCACGTAGGTCTCCGTGTGCCCGTTCTCGCTCGTGATCGTGATCGCCTTCCCCAATGTGTCCAGCTGCTCGAAGTAGGTCCCGGAGGCGATGAGCACGGTGTCTCCCTCGACGGCGGCATCGATGGCAGTCTGGATGGACGCGAACTCGTCAGGGACGTGGAGCGTGTCGGCAGATGCGATGGCAGTGATGCCGACGCACGACAGGGCAAGTACGCAGTTACGGAACATGGCGGATCTCCTATTGGCGATCATGGGACAATCGTGGCCCAGGCGGGCCAGTCTCACTATCGGTGGCGAACTGGCGGCGGTCAACCATGTGGCTCGCAACAGCGTGGGACTGTGCGGTTTACGTGGTTATCGGCCCTAGTAGACCTCTACGAAGCACCGAGGACCGTGCCGCAGTAACTTCCGGGCCGCCCTGTCCCACTTGCCTGGATCGGCCGGTACGTCGTCGGGAATCGAAACGTAACCGTCGGCAACCCCCGCTTCCACTAGTGCCGCGTACACGCCGTTCTCCATGCCGGCAATGCCACAGATGTAGATCAGCGTGCGATCGGATGCCAGCACCCCGGCACAGTCCGCCAACTCGTGGCGCAGGCACTGGTCCACGTATCGTCCGCGCCCCGTGTCCAGGTAGGGCTCGCGACTCAGGGCAGTGCAGTACGTGAACTGCTCGTGCTGATCGGCTAAGGCACGGAGTTCCTCGTCGTAGAGCAGGTCGGTGCGATATGGCGCGCCCATCAACAGGAATACTCGGCTGGAAGTGACAGTCTGGCCGCAGAGGAGTTCCTGCACCATTGCGCGAAACGGCGCGATTCCGGTCCCGGTGGCAATAAACACGTAATCGTGGGCCCCGCGGTCCACGGGCAGGAGGAACCGCTTGCCGCTTGGACCGGTCATGCGGACCTCGTCCCCTACCCGAAGGTCGCAGAGAAAGTTGCTGCAGACGCCCAGAAAGAGCGAGTGGTCATCGGGATCCTCACTCTCCTTCTGAGGGGACCGCTCGTCAATGAGTCGCTTGACGGTCGTGGAGATGATGCATCCCTTCCCGTCCTCGCCAAAGGACGGCGATGCCGTCGAGTAGAGTCGAAGGGCGTGGGGCTTGCCTCGCTCGTCCTCACCCGGGGCCAGCACACCGAACGCCTGGCCGGCAGCGACGGCACCCTCCAGGAGCGTCCCTGACACGTCAAACTCCACGTGCCGCACGAAGCTGGCGGACTTGCCCTGCATGCATGATCGCGTGGCCACGACCCGACCCACGACGGGCTCCTTGGGCCGAACGAGATTGATCGATACCTCCGGAAGCTGCGGGCCGTCGCCAGACATGGCAGGGAGTGTAGCCTCGGTCATCACCGACCGGGATTGCCCTGCACGATCTCGCCGCGTCCGTGGTAGGATTCGTCTCGGCGGGAACGCAACCCAAGGAAGGAACCCGACGCGAAGGCATGGATGCTTTCCGGATTCAAGGTGGACAGAGACTCACGGGCCGCGTCACGGTCGACGGATCGAAGAACGCGTCGCTGCCTTTGATGGCTGCGGCACTGCTTGCAAGCGACCAGATAGTCCTGCGAGGCGTGCCCGACCTCAGTGACATTCGAAACATGGGCGGCCTCCTTCGGGAGCTCGGTTGCCGCGTGGAACTCGATGGAGAGGCCCTTCGCATCTGCGTCGAGGACGATTCGGCCTCCCACGCTCGCTACGACATCGTCCGGACCATGCGGGCGAGCATCTGTGTGCTCGGCCCCCTGCTGGCACGACGAGGGCATGCACGCGTGTCCATGCCCGGCGGCTGCGCGCTTGGCGACCGACCCGTCAACCTGCACCTGCTTGGACTGGAGGCGCTGGGCGCGCACGTGGAACTCGAGGGCGGCGACATCGTCGTCCGCGCCGATCGGCTGCGCGGAACCACCATCTTCCTCGGTGGTCCGTTCGGATCGACCGTGCTGGGCACGGCCAACGTGATGAGCGCCGCCACGCTCGCCGACGGGCGTACGATCATCGAGTCCGCCGCATGCGAGCCGGAGATTGCCGACTTGGCGCTGCTGCTCAATGCGATGGGCGCTCGCATCATCGGCGCCGGCACTCCTCGCATCACCATCGAGGGTGTAGATGAACTCGGCAGCGCCGACCACGAGGTGCTCCCAGATCGCATCGTTGCCGGGACGCTCGCGATGGCCGGCGCGATCACCAACGGTGATGTGACCATCGATCGGTTTCCGCTCGATCACCTGCTTGCCGTCACGAATCTCTTGAGACAGGTCGGCGTCCACGTGCGCCGCGTCGACGACACGCAGGACCCACGGGCCTGCACCGTCAACGTGGTCAGCGATCGCAATCTGCAACCTGTGATGTTCACGACGCAGCCCTATCCGGGCTTCCCGACCGACCTGCAGGCCCAGATGATGACACTGCTCTGCCTGGCCGGCGGAAACAGCATCGTCACCGAGAAGATCTACCCCGAACGCTTCATGCACGTGCCGGAACTTGGCCGCATGGGCGCGCGACTGGTTCGCCAGGGTGCCACGGTGGTCGTCTCAGGTGTCGAGCGACTCATCTCCGCCCCAGTCATGGCCAGCGATCTTCGAGGATCAGCAAGCCTAGTCATGGCGGGACTGGCTGCCGAGGGCGAGACCATGGTGAACCGCGTCTATCACCTCGATCGCGGATATGCGTGCCTTGAGCAGGTGCTTGGGACGCTCGGGGCCCAGATCGAACGGCTGACCGGGCAGGACTCGCCCGATATCACGCCCATCGTCGAGACGGTCGCCTCACGTCCGCCGCTGAAGCTCGTAGAGGGCGATCGCTGAGGCAACCGCGACATTCAGCGAGGGGACCGCGCCGGACATGGAAATCTCGCTCACCGCGTTGCAGGCGGCGGCGGTCGAGGCACTGAGTCCAGCCTCCTCGGAACCCATGACGATGGCCTGCCGATCGCTGGACTCCATTGTGCCCAATGGCTCCCCCCCTCTGCCGGCCTCGATGGCCAACACGTGCATGTCCAGGTCCTGCCGCAACCGATTGATCGCGGCGGGAAAGTCATTTGCCACCGCAAATGGCACCGACAGCACGTGACCGACACTCACACGCACGGCCTTGCGATAGAGCGGATCACAGCACGAACCATCGAGTACCACTGCGTCGGCGCCGAAGGCGGCCGCGTTTCTGAAGAGCGCGCCGATGTTGTCGACATTCGTGATGCCTTCGGCAAGCACGATGCTCAGCGCCGAGCGGCCGCTGAGCCGTCCAACGAGGCGATCGAATGACAGATCCTCCGCCCGAGGCCGATGCACCGCCGCAAGCGCGCCGCGGTGCACGCGAAAGCCGGCGATACGGGTCATCAGCGAGAGGTCAGCTACGTGGACGGGAATGTCCTCCGGGAGGTCATCGAGCAGGCCGGACAGTCGATCGAACTTGCCCGGGCTAAGCAGCAGCGAATGCAGCGGCCAGTGGGTACGCAGCAGCCTGCGCACGACAACCTCGGACTCTGCCATGAAGAGATGGCGGCGGCCGCGAAGATCAGCGTCCCGAACACTGCGATAGACATCGACGCTCGGGTCATCAAATCCCCGCACCGGCGTGGGCCGCACCACGGCGATGCCCCTAGCGGCCACCGCGGCGGGGGAAGTCCGACTCGATGCGCTGAAGCAGTACGTCGCGGGCAGCCTCGAATGCCGCCTCGGACTCCGCCACGGTGTCGGCCAACCGCGACAGCGCCTCGGGATCTGCGCCGTCCGGAGCCGCGGCGGCGGCGGCCCGCATTGCCGCAGCCGTGTCCTGCAACTCGTCGAGCGCACCGGCCAGTCGCCAGGATGCGTCGTTGAGTTGCTCGAAGGCGATCTCCCGATCCGTGGGGCGATAGAGCAGGCGCCACGGGCTGGCGGCGATGTCGTCGACTGCGGCCTTCGCCCGCGTCGAGATACGATCGAGATTCGCGACGATGTCGCTGATCCCCTCGCTCCAGCGCGGAGATCGCGTCGCCAGGTCCCGGCTCATTGCCTCGAGATTCATCGCGGTGCGCTGCAT
>CAZKTE010000003.1:4985-39807 GCA_964555625.1 uncultured Isosphaeraceae bacterium
GACGCCATGCTCTCCTCGACGCTCGGCAGTACTCGCGCGCGCAGTTCGGCGATCAAGCCCTGAGCTTCCCCCAAGGCTCCGTCAAGCTGTTCCGGGAGCGATGCGGCGCCATCGAGCATGCGTGTGACGGATGCCTCCCAGGCAGGCCAGGATCCGGCGGCCGACTCGGCCACCTGCTGGATTGCCGAGAGTCCCTGCCGCGCGGATTCGATTGCAGCGGCCACCTGCTTGGCCTCCTCTCGACCGAGGATCGCCCGCAGCGTTCCGCCGTCCTCGGCGAGCATCGCGCTGAGACTCCGCAGCGCCTCGAGCGTCGCTCGAAGATCCACCTCCGAGTCGGTTCCCAGCAATTGGGCGAGCATCGTCGACATCGTGCCCTGAATGGGCGTCTCCGGCGTGGCCAACTCGCCCCGGCCCACGTCGGTGATCTCAAGCCATGCATCGCTTCCAAGCAGCCCGGCACGGACAGTGATCGTCGCATCGGCATAGAGGCGCACCCACGAGGCCATTTCGAAGTCGACTCCAATGGCATCAACTCGCTCATCAACCTGCACCGGCGCCACGCTGTTGACGCTGCCGACCGGTACCCCGCCGAGCCGGATCGCTGCACCCGGCCCGAGAGCACCGACCCCCTGCTCCACGGGGAACGAGACCCTGTAGTCGGAGTTGTCCTGAAAGAACGCGTTGCGCGCGTCGGACAGGATCAGGACTACGGTGATCCCCAGCACGATCGACACCGTGACGAAAATGCCGGCGCGGAGGCTGTTGCGTCGCTTGTCTCGTGCCTGTGACATAGGTGAGGTGGCGTCCTACCCGCGCGTGGAGTGGATGGATGGTTCCTTGGCAAGTCGCGGGGTTGCCATCCCCAGCAGATCCTCAGCATAACTGGATTCCTCGCGGCGATCGGACAGTGGCCCCTCGGCATCTCCGCGCAGGAACTGACGTATCAGCCGCTGTCGCTGGTCGAGATCTCGAATCTGCCCCTGGGGCCAGTCTCGAAGCTCCTCGAACACCTCGCGCCGGTCCACCATGAGCATCTTCCCCTTGTCCAGCATCGCCATGCGGTCGGCGATCGTGAATGCCGAGTCCATCTCGTGCGTCACGACGACACTTGTGACGCCAACCTTCCGGGCGAGATCAAGGATCAGGCGATCGATGCTGGCGCTGGTGACCGGATCGAGTCCCGCCGATGGCTCGTCGTAGAAGAGAAGCTTCGGATCGAGGGCGAGCGCACGGGCCAAACCGGCTCGCTTCTTCATGCCGCCACTGATCTGCGAGGGAAACTTGTCGGAGGCCTCGCGGAGGCCCACCTGCTCGAGCTTGATCTTGACGATGAAGCTGATGATGTCCGGGTCGAGGTCCGTGTGCTCGCGGAGCGGCAGCGCGACGTTCTCGGCCACGCTCATCGAGTTGAAGAGTGCGCCGCTCTGGAAGAGGATCCCAAACTCGCGACGGATCCGGTTGATGCCGTCCTCGTCGAGATCCGCGAGATCCTCTCCAAGGAGAGTGACGGACCCGCCATCTGGGATGAAGGTTCCGATCATGTGCCGCAGCAGCGTGGACTTGCCCGACCCGGAGCCGCCCATGATCACCATGATCTCGCCATCCCTGACGTCGAGGTCCACGCCATCGAGTACGACTTGCGTACCGAAGCGGCAGACGAGATTACGGACCTGGATGAGGGCGTCGGCGGCCATTGGTCAGTTCCCCGATGGAGGATACACGAGGTCCCCGCGCACCTCGTCCACTATCACCAGATGCGCGTAGCGATTGAACGTGCCGTCGGCCATCAGGATGTACCGCGCCTGCGCGAGGACCACGCCTCGCTCAAACTGCAGGCTGTACTCGAGGTCTGATCGGCTCGGCAGCAATCCGAGCACGCGCTGACCCCCAACGTCACCTGCCCCGGTGATCTCGCCACTGCGCAACTGCCCGAAGCGCTCCGTCACCTGTCGAAGAAAGGTCTGCGCGGCTCGCTCGTCGGCCGTCGAAAACCCCTCCATGAATCCATTCACATCCCCCGCCTGCCCGGCGTCCAGTGCAAGCATGACGCCCTGCTCGACGCGCATCCGGACGGTCAAGTGCCACGTGATGGCCCCGGCGATCCACGCGCCCGTCACAAGCGATCCGATCACGATCGCCGCGATCGCAAGGCGACGTCCACCGATCGACGGGTTTGCCCGGATCTCGATCAGCGCCCGCACGCCCAGCAGGACACCCAGGATGGTCAGGATCGGGCAGAGCCCGGCGGCGGCCACGGCTCCCGTCAGCGCCCAGGGACTCAGCGAGCTGCGCGATGGCTGGAGCGGCTCACTCACCCCGCTCGGCCGTCACGACGTCCGTCGGCACCCCCAGGAACTCGACCATGTAGTCCTCGTAGGTCCGCTGGTCCTCCTCGCGCGAGAAGTCCAGGCGCAGCTCGTTGATCACCTTCGTCCCCTGGCCGATCCATGTGGCCCAGGTCTCAGCGGAGATGTGACCGCCGATCCACTCCCCGATGGGGCCTCGCAGCGGCGTCTCCTCCATCTTCGTGCCAAGTCTGCCGCTCTGATGACAACGAAAGTCGCCCTCACCCCCTGCCGCGGCGGGCGGGGCCTCAACTGCGGGAATCTCCAAGCCGGCCTCCGTGAGCACTCCGGCAATGCCATCCTGCACCCGTCGCTCACCGCGCTGCGCAGCCTGCTCGTAGCCGCGGGTGAGCAGTTCACCGCCAGCCTTGGCCTCGCCAATGGCCAGCAGCGCCTTCCCACCGAGTTCCATCGCACGGGTCATGTCACCATTGATCTCGATGCAGCGCTCGAAGCTGGCAGCGGCATCCGTGGGTCGATCGGCCTCGAGGTACGCAGTGCCGAGGCTGAAGTGCGCCATCTCGTTGTCGGGATCGGCCTCGGCCATGTGCTCGAATCTCGCTATGCGCTCGTCGTGGTCGGACATAGGCCAAATGGTAGCTACCATTGCCGCCATGGTCTCCATGGAGATCTCGCTGGGCCGGTCCACGCTTCGCAATCCAATCGTCCTTGCGTCCGGGACCTGCGGGGCGATGGGCGAGGTGGGCGAGGTCATCGACCTGAATCGCATCGGCGCAATCACCACAAAATCAGTCACCGTGGCACCGCGCGAGGGAAACCCCCCGCTGCGCATGGCGGACCTGCCCATTGGCATGCTCAATGCCATCGGCCTGGCTAATGACGGCATCGAGCACTTCGTCGAGCACCATGCGCCCCGGGCTCCTGGCCTTGCATGCAGCGTCATCGGGTCCGCGGCCGGCGACTCGATCGACGACTACGTCGCCGTCGCTGCCGCCCTCGACGCCTGTGAGTCCATCGACGCCGTCGAGCTCAACGTCTCTTGCCCCAACACTGATGACGGGCTTGAATTCGGACACGACGCTACGCGGCTTGGAACGCTGCTCTCGGCCGTTCGGCCGGCGCTGGCCTCTTCGGCCATGATCGTGAAGCTCTCGGCTGCAGTCGGCGACCTGCGCCCCCATGCCGCGTGCGCGATCGAGCACGGCGCCGATGCCCTGACGCTCATCAATACGATCCCCGCTCTCTCCATCGATCCACAATCGAGGGCAGCAGTCATCTCGCGGGGCATCGGCGGACTCAGCGGACCGGCCATCCACCCGATCGCCGTTCGAGTCGTACGCGAGGTCTGGCAGGACGTGGCCGCCGACGCAAACGTCCCGATCATTGGAACTGGCGGCGTGATGGCGTGGGAGGACGCCGCGGAGTTCATCCTCGCTGGCGCCACGGCCATCGGGCTCGGCACCGTACTGTTCGTTGATCCGCGCATGGCACTCACGATCGTCTCCGGACTGGAGCGGTGGGTCGCCGGCCAGGGCTGCGCGTCAGTCTCGGAGCTCGTCGGCGCAGCTGACTGCTGACACGAGCGCCCGGAACACATCGCCGCGCTCCTCGAAGTTGCGAAACTGATCCCAGCTGGCGCACCCGGGACTCAGCAGCAGCGTGTCACCGTCGTCCATGTGCTGGTGCGCGCAGGCCACTGCCGCATCCAATGTGCCGCAGGCGTATACGTTCTTCCGATCTCCGGCCGCCGCAGCCAGCGGGTCACCCGTAGCGCCTATCGTGTAGAAGCCGCCAAGGAAGGGGGCCAGCGCGGCGATGGTCGACAGGTCGAGTTGCTTGTCGTACCCACCAACGATCAGGTGCACGCTCGACGGATCCTCCATGGACGCCACGGCAAGGGCAGTGGACGGCGGCGTCGTGGACTTCGAATCGTTGACATAGCGACAGGCGCCTGCCGAGACAATCACCTCCAGACGATGCGGAAGCCCGGTGAACGCCGCGATTCCCGCCCGGGCGCCGTCCTCGTCCGCCCCGCCGGCCAGGGCGGCGGCCAGAGCGACGTGAGCGTTCATGCGGTTGTGCGCCCCTGGGACCGACACCTCGATCTCCCCCGCCGCGACCGTCGCGGTGGTGATCGCCACGTCGCCCTCGATCTGGTGGGCGACGATGAGTTCCTTGCACGCCACGTAGTGGTCCAGCGTGCCGTGCCAATCAAGGTGATTTGGTCGCACATCCAGTTGCACTGCGATCCGCGGCGACCAGTTGATGCCCCGCTCACCGGCGAGCCACCAGAGCATCGCGCTGCTCAGTTCCAGCACGATCATGTCTCCCTGACCAACATCTTCAATCGACGACAGGACGCTCCCACCGATGTTTCCACCAAGATGGGACTGCACACCACTTGCCCGCAGGGCCGCATGGATCATGGCCGCCGTCGTGGACTTCCCCGCGCTGCCCGTCACGCCGATGACATTGGCGCGATCCAGCATGTGCGCGGCAAGCACGATCTCGCTTGTGACGGTCGCCCCCTGCTTCCATGCCGCTTGGAGGTACGGGTTTTCCCAGGGTCGCGGCACGGCCGGGTTTGCGACCACGATGTCCGCCGACGCGAAGTCTGCCACATCATGCCCCCCCATCGCAAGGGAGAGGGACGGGTGGTCGCCCAGCAGCATGAGTTCCTCCACGAGATCCTCGCGACTTGCGAGGTCGGTCACCAGCACATCCGCCCCCTCACGCAGCAGCCACCGCGCCACGGCAATGCCGCCGCCGAATCGGCCCAGCCCCATGACTACGACGCGGCGCCCGCTGATCTCCAGGGCGACCATCAGGTCACCTTCCGCTGGTAGAGCCACCACTCGACCATGAGCACCACGAGCACCAGGCCGATCGCCCAGGGCCAGAGCTGCACAAAGACGCGGCCGCCGCCGCTGGCGGCGGCCACCGGCTCTGCGCCGATGACGATCTCGTCCACGGCTGCGAGCGCCGACCGCTCGGCGATGGTGTTGAACGGGATCCTGGGATGCCCCGACTGGCCCCAGGACACGTCATAGAGCCCGCTGAATCGAAGCGGTCCCCATCCCACGTGACCGGCGCCATCGGCCGCCGCAACCTGCACTGCGCCACTCGGTGCCCCGATGCGCACCGACTCGGTACCCACCGGCACCTCCAGGGCAAGGGCGTCGCCCGGGGAGAGTGCGCGGCCGGTAAGCGCATCGCCACCGCGGCCGAGGTGGTCGATGGCGTTGAACACGAAGAACGGGAAGCTCCGAAGATAGGGCCAGTTGCTGTCGAGGGGATCAAATGCCACATGCACCAGGTGCACGCCGCCGCGATCCACGGCCAGGACGGCAGGCCAGCGACTTCCCTCCAGGAGCACCGCCACATCCCGCTGCGGCGAGATGGCGTGGCCCGCCGTGGTAACCACATCATCGTAGCGCACGAAGCGCATCACATCGTGGTCCTCGTCGGCGGCGACCATGACCTGTGGCTCGCCCTTAGCGTACGAGTCGACGCCCAATCCCATGGGGGGAGGACCCATCAGCAGGTAGCGGCCCGGTGGCAGCGTCCCGAGTTGCACGTCGCGGGCCACGACCAGGTCCCAGTTCGCCGCAGCGCCGTCCGCCACCATCTGCTGGAGTTGCGAGGGCGATACGACCTCAAGGGCCGCAAGGGAGAGTCCCTCAAGCACGGCCTGCAGCAGCGGCGACCCGTCCTCGGCCAGCAGGACCCGAAGCGATCGAGGCGGCGGTACCACCAGCCGCGCAACATCATCGATTTCAAGCCCATCGTGATCCGAGAGCGAGAGGGTCACGACGCCGTCACCGGGCAGCTCGATGGGAAGGAAGACGACGCTGGCCTTTCCCGGATCTCCGCCGGGAAGGGAGACGCGCTGCACCCCAAGCGGCGCGCCGTCGAGTGCAAGCTCCAGGTCCACGTCTCGCGGCTGCGGATCGTGGTTGGCAATCGAGGCGAAGACCTGGATCTCACGCTGCGCGCCCTGGGGCCGCTGCACGTCAATGGCCTCGATGGCGACATTGGTCGCATCGAGATTCCCGATGCGATGGAAGTGCAGCGACTCGCCGCGTTGGAGCGCCTGTTGATCGAGATCGCTGACAAGCCCGTCGCTGAAGAGTTCGATCGTGGCCGATTCGCTTGCCGGCGCCCCATCCTGCTCGGGATCGACGTTCGTGAGGTATGCGCGGGCCAGGTGGAGCGCGTCGTCGATCGTGGACCGCCCGTGCGTTGGTTCAATGGATCTGATTGCGGAGACTAGCTGTTGGGCGGAGTCGGTGAACGGGGCGACGACCTCGGCGGTGTCCGAGAAAGCGATCACCATCGTCTCGCCTCCCGCACCGGCAAACAGCCCACCGCCGTGGAGGCGGTCGACGAGCCGAATGGCATCGTCTCGAGCCTGCGCGATGCGCTGCGTACCGTTGGCATCGAAGGCGCACATCGATCCGCTGCGGTCAATCAGGATGACGTGGCGTCCGCGTGCGCCACTGCCGCCCTCGACCTGCGGCTGCATGAGTGACAAGGCCAGGACCAGCAGCGCGAGCATCTGCAGCAGGAGCAGAAGACTGGGTCGGATGCGCTGGAAGGGGGCGTTGGCGTGCAGGTCCTCGACCGCCCTGTCCCAGAGCATCGTCGAGGAGACTCGAAGCGGCCGACGTCGCAGGCGCAGGAAGTAGAGCAGCAGGAGCAGCGGCGCTGCGATTGCAGCTGCCGCGAGACCTGCCATGGGGGTGACGAAGGTCACCGCAGCAGTCCCCTGCCCCGCAGGTACTCGATGAGCAACTGCTCCATGTCCACGTCGGTGGAGACTCGCGCGCTGCCCACCCCCAACCGCGCGCAGGTCGCGCGGAGCTCGTCGCAGTATTCGTCGAGTCGCTGGCGATAGCGTCGCACCAGTGGCGCGGTGATCGTCACGTCGCGGTCATCTCCGCCCTCTGCATCCTCGAGCCGCACGTCACCCTCGAGGCCCGCCTCGAGAGGACGCAGCTCCTCGGGCGCCAGGCACTGCGTGCAGAAGACGTCCCACCCCCCACCGACTGCGTAGCGCAGTCCCTGTGCCGCCCCGTCCTCGAAGAGGAAGTCGCTGATGACCACCAATACGCCGCGGCCCTGGCGAGCGGTGGAGATCGTGCGCATCGCGTCGTCGAAACCGGTACCGCCTGCGCAGCGGCGATCGAGGATCCATTGCCCCATGTCGCGAGTGCGCCGCTTTCCGCGCAGCGCCGTGAGGCGCTCGACGCCGCCGGAGTTAAAGGTGAAGAGCGACACGCGATTGTGGCTGGTGAGGGCGATGTACCCAAGCGACATGGCCAGTCGCCGCGCGAAGTCGAACTTGCTTGGATTGCCGTACTCCATCGACGCGCTAGTGTCGATGGCGATCCCGAGTGTAAGTTCTTCCTCCTCGAGGAAGACCTTGACGAAGAGTCGATCGAGCCGGGCGTAGACGTTCCAGTCCACGAACCGCAGGTCGTCGCCGGACACATAGTGGCGGTGATCGGCGAACTCGACGCTCACGCCGCGGCGCCGACTGCGCCGCTCGCCCTGAATCTTGCCGGCGAAGATCTTGCGGGCGACGATGTCGAGTCGATCAAGTCGCGACATGAGGCTCGACCCGAGCAGGTCATCGATGCGTGCGGGCCGCTCATGGATGGTCTGCCCGAACTCAGCCACCCATCGCCTCCTCCAGGGCAAACCGCGGAACCTCCGAGATCAGTCGCTCGATGATCGAGGCCGCCGATCTCCCGTGGGTCTCGGCCTCGAAGGTCCTGACGATCCGGTGATGCATCGCAGGCACCGATACTGCCCGCACGTCACGGGCGGAGACGGCGAAGCGGCCGTCGACCACGGCGGCAACTCGGGCTGTGGCGATGATCGCCTGCGCGGCCCGCGGGCTCGCCCCGTG
Organism: uncultured Isosphaeraceae bacterium; assembly: GCA_964555625.1. Lineage (GTDB taxonomy): Bacteria > Planctomycetota > Phycisphaerae > Phycisphaerales > SM1A02 > CAZJKE01. The sequence continues at coordinate 13,209 of CAZKTE010000003.1, forward strand.
GAGGATGTCCGAGGCGATCCACGACGGCGCGTGCTCCGATTCCGGGTGCGTCGCCAACACGAGTCGCACGACCATGTCCTGCACGTGGGGGGCGACCACCACCTTGCGAAGCAGGGCCTGGGCGGCCTCTATGAAGGTTCCGTCGACCAACGCCTCCTGATGCCGGACCGAGGTACCGGTCGTGCGATCGAGGATTTCCGAGAGCTCGCTTCGGTTGCTGTAGCCAATGTCGATCTTGAGGAGGAATCGATCGAGTTGGGCCTCGGGCAGCGGGTACGTCCCCTCCTGCTCGATGGGGTTCTGCGTCGCTAGCACGAAGAAGGGCCGCGGGAGCGCCGTGGTGTCACCGTCGATGGTCACGGACCGTTCCTGCATCGCCTCCAGCAGGGCCGCCTGGCACTTCGGGGTCGCGCGGTTGACCTCATCGGCCAGCAACAACTGGTGGAAGATCGGTCCCTGTCGGAATCGAAACCGGCGGCGACCGGTTCCCGGCTCCTCATCCACGATCGTCGTCCCAAGCACGTCGGCTGGCATGAGGTCAGGCGTGCACTGGAGCCGGCCATGCGACAGGTCAAGCGTCGAGGCGAGTGTGCGAACCAGCAGCGTCTTGCCGAGCCCGGGCGGTCCCTCCAGCAGCACGTGGCCATCGGCGAGGATCGCCGCCAGTAACAGGTCCACGACGTCGCGGTGACCGACGATGGTCTCTCCGACCGCGGCGCGCAGGGCGGAGAACGTCGCGCGAATCGCGCTGCAGACGCGGCGCGCATCGTCGGCAGTCTGAATGCTTCCCGGCAAGTTGGCGGCAGTCGCGGCGGTCATTGGTCATCCTCCCCACGCCGTCGTTTGCGCTTGAGGAGTTGACCAAGACTGTCCTCGCGATCATCGACTGATGGACGTTTGGGAGCCTTGGGCACCGACTTCGGCGGTGGCTGTGGCTCCAGTGGCAGGTCCGGCTCGACTGCCGCAGCCTCCGTGGGACGCGTGGCCCGCACGCGCCGCAGCGCCTCGACGGAGGCAGTCGATGCCTTCGAGACGGGCGCCAGCAGCGCCTGGACCTCCCGCCGATCGATCCAGAGCCGGCGCAGGGCCACGTCGATCACCAGCAGCGCAAGGGCCGCCATGGCAAGCAGGTCCCAGACCGGTTGGGGACTGACTGGAATCGCCAATCCGGTGCCATCGAAGGGCGCATGCAGATCGAGCTCATCCAGGCGCACCACGCGACCATTTGTCCGCTCCGCGACTCTCGCCAGCAGCGCAGCGTTGTGCGAGGTTGCCCGGTACTCGCGGGCGTAGGGCACCGTGACGGCCGCGCGAACCGCGCCACCGGTACCCTCGGCGTCCTGGAAGGCGATGTTCACCAGCCACGCGCCGGCCGCGGCCACGCGGAACTCGCTGCGGTAGCGGCCCGGGCCGGTCTGCTGCAGCGAGATCGGCTGGGCCTCTCCCTGCGGGTCTATCACCACCGCGCGCGTATCTAGGAAGTTCAGGAACGCGGCTCCGGCGTCCATTGCCTCCAACTCGACGATGGCCGTCTCGCCCTCGGTTCGGGTGGTCACGAGCATGTTGGAGGGTGCCGCCGATCGCATCGCCCAACGCACGGTCCGCTCCCAGAATGCAGAGAAGTCACTCCACTGGGGCCAGGTGAGGGCCCAGCGGCGTCCCAGATCGCTGGTGAAGGCCACGGACTTGCCCAGGCCGTAGTGCCACCAGGCATAGAGCGGATCCTCTGCATCGCGTGTTGCAATGACCCATGGAGTCTGCGAGAGCCCGCCGCGTGCAGCCGTGACTACGTAGCCGTCCACGGTCGGCACGGATGGGACATCATCGACGGGACCACCTGCCACCGCCACTCGCGCCGGCGTCCAGGTACGCCCCTCCTGGATCAGCGCGCGCGCGTTGAGCTGCGACTCCTTGACGAAGATCCGCGGCAGCTGCGCCGGATCGTTCACGTCGTAGAAGCGGCCGCCGGTGGCCGCAGCCACTGCCCGCATCGCCTGGCGATGCTGCGCGTTCATGGCGGCACCGTGCGCGCCGACCATGACGGTCGACACCGTCACGGCTGCATCGCGGTACTCCTGGAGCAATGCTCTGGTCGGGGCATGCGGATCGCCGTCACTGATGATGATCACGTGCCGCTGGGATGCGTCTACCGACGTCACGCCGTCCAGCGCAAGGCGCATGGAGGACTCGAAGTCCGTCATGTCGCCAAGCGTCAGCCGGTTGACGGCAGCGAGCGCCGCGCTCTTGTCGCCGGCAAGCTGCATCCGCAGGGTCCAGCCGGCGTTGTTGATCGTGTCGGACCCGCCATCCCAGTTGTACTCGATGATCCCGATGTGGTCCTTGCTGCTGACTGCCTCGATCGCCGCGCTGGCCACCTGCTGGCCCCAGTAGTTACCACGGGGGATCTCGCAGGAGTGCATGATCAGCGCCAGTGCGCCACTGGGAAGCTGCCTGGTCTGAGGCGGCTCGCACCGCAGCGGCATCGCCTCCTCCAACAGCGATCCGATCCAGCCGCCGGCGCCGAATGAACTCGGTCCGCCGCTGAGCACCAGTCCGCCACCGAGGTCCTGCACGAAGGCATGAAGGTGCCGCTCCTGTGCGTCGTCCATGGCCCATCGCGGCACGTCCGCCAGGATGACCGCGTCGTAGCTGCTCAGGGCGATGCTGTCGCGGGGCAGGGAGGCGGCATCGGACATGTCGACGGTGACGCCCGCCTCCACTAACGCCCGCTGCAGGGGCTCGGCGGCCGTAACGTCCTCGGTCACCAGCAGCACGGCGCCACCGCGCGAGGCGAAGGTCACGGCAACGCCTCGGTTATTTGCGGTGATCGTGTCGGTCCCCGCCGCCGGCTCCCAGGTGGCATCGAATCGCTGTGGGCCGCTGGCGTCGACGGGCAGGTCAAAGACCACCGCGTTGACCCCGGGGTTAAGCGCAAGGGCCATGCCACGGGCGTCCGAGTCAGGATCAAGGTCGACCTCGATGCCGTTGCGATGCAGGTGAAGAACGCCCGATGCGGGCGCCAGGCTCCGCAGGACCACCCTCACGGGGATTACCTGCCCCTGTCGGGCCTGACCTGGGGCAGCCACCCGCTCCACCAGAACCTCCTGGCGATGCTCGTACTCCAGCGCAACGACGTCGATGGGCACGCCCGCGGCGACCGCTCTCCTCAGTCTCGTTCCCGTCGCTGACCAGGAGAATTCGAGACGAGGTGTCTCGCGGAAGGATGGCCAGCGCGAGGCGTATGCCCTCGGCCAGGTTGGTCGCGTCGCCCCGCGGTTCGTCCACGGCCGGCTCGAGAATCGATGAGCGGTCCGGCATGGCGGCGATTGCCGAATCGCCGCCGACGCTGAGCACCGCCAGGCGGTCATCGTCCCCGCGGTTGCGCGGATCGGTCCAGCGTCGCAGCAGGTCTACGGCACGGTCCTGCACGCTGCGTGGAATGGAGCGGCTGCGATCCAGTACGGCCACGACCGTCACGCCGGAACCCGTGCGGGCCCAGATGGGTCGGGCCAGCGCCACGGCGAGCACCACAAGCAACAGGCACCGGGCTATCGTCGACGAGATGGCCCTGCCCCGCGGGCCACGCTGGCGCAGGCCACGCCACGCCATCGCGATTGCTGGGAGCACCAACAGCGTCACCAGCAGCCAACCGGGACGATCGAACTGGACCGGCATCACCATTCGGTGGCCATGATAGGTGGCAGCGAGCGCGACACCTGTACCCGGTCATTGCCGGCATCGGCCACGAACAGCCGATCGCCATCGACGGCGATCGCCCACGGCGTGTGGAATCGACCGGGCGCATCACCGGGCCCGCCGACGACCCCCAGAGAGCGACCATCCGGCGAGAACCGCTGCAACCGGTTGTTCCCGTACTCGCAGACGATGAACGATCCATCCTCAAGCATGCAGATCCCGTAGGGGTACAACAACTGGCCGCGGTCGCGTCCAGCAGAGCCGATGATGTCGAGAATTGTGCCCTCAAGATCGCAGCGAATGACACGGTTGTTTCCGCTGTCGACGACCAGCAGGTGACCACGAGCGGCATCCACTGCGATCGACTGTGGGCGGCGCCACTCCCCGTCGCCGCGGCCATGGGTGCCAAATGACCGCAGGAATCGTCCGTCGCGTGTGAAGACGCTGATGCGGTCGTTTCCGCCGTACTCGCTGACAAAGACCTCCCCACCGAGGAACGCCACATCGGTGGGGTAGAGGAACTGGCCGTCACCCTCACCGTGCTCCCCGATGCTCCGAACCACCATCCCGCTCCCGTCCACCACGAGCACGCGGTGCTCGTGCGTGTCTGCGATCCACGTCAGACCCTCCTCGTCGATGGTCAGCCCGGTCGGGAACCCGTTGGACTGCCCCGGGAGCGTCCAGGTGGCAAGGAACGCACCGCTCGCATCGAACTGCTGCACTCGTCCGCTGCGATCGACGACCACGAACAGTCCGTGCCGAGCATCGATTGCGCGAGGAAGCAGAAACCGCCCGTCGCTGCGGCCGCGTCCGCCAACAACCCACTCGTGGTCCAGCGGCGGCGTGTCCTGGCCGGCACCACAGCCAACCACCAGACACAGGAGGATCAGCGAGACAACACCGCGTCGGCCCGCCAGGGCAACGGCGATGCCGGCCGCCGCCGCCAGCGCCAGCACGACTGTGAGGATGCCCATGACAATCTGTGGTCGCTGATAGTGCATGGCATTGAGCAGGGCCACGGCTATGGGCTGCGAGCGCGAGGGCGGCGCGACCTGGGCCGTCAGCGCCACTTCGCCCATCGAGATCGCTGCAGCCGTGCCCATGACGACCACGATGCCGATCGAGAGGCGCGGCCACAGCGCAAGGATCGTCGCGCCTGGACCGCGCGGACCGTCAAGTGCCGCCAGTTCGCTGCCGCCAGCCACCCAGCGGGCGGCCAGTGCGGCGACAATGCCCACCCGGCCCAAGTGTGCAAGTACCAGCACAGCCGGCGAGAGGTACACCGCATCGAGCAACGGCCGGTTCCACGCGCCCTCCAGCAGGCCAGCCACAAGCGTCGCAGGAAGCAGCGCCATGAGGATCCACCCGACCTCGCAGACGCAGGCCGCTCGTCGCAGAGGCGATTGCCCGGAGGCATGCATCGCCGCCCCGCCGACCAGGACGACCACGGCCGACGCCCCGGTCGCCGCAGCGACTGCCAGACTCGAGGCCAGGTCGCGACCGTAGAGCCGCATCAATTCCGCCAAGTCAATTGCCGAGGCGGCCGCGGCCAGCAGGATGGGGCCGCCGCAGAACACCAACCATGCTGCAAGCACTGGCCAGGCAGTTGTTCCTGCGCCATGCCTCCCCGTCGCTGAATTCCACCGAGGGAGCGTCCAGAGCGCCCAGGCAGCCAGCAGCGCCGGAACGGCGGCTGCCGCGAGCACGATGGGCGTTGCGCTGCCGCCACTTGCTGCGAGGGCTCGAAGCTCGTTTCCCATGCTGTAGACCTGCGCTAGGTCGAAGCATGTCGTGTTCGCCGCCGTCAACGCGGCAATCAGCGCAACGGCCCCCACCATGCCCCGCCAGTCTGAGGCAAACGCCAGTTGCGCCGACCGCCACCCCCGCACCCCGTCCAAGGCACGGAGGGTGTCCAGATCGCTGCGACGCTGCCAGGCGCACGCCCACATCGCGGCGATCGGCCACGACCAGCCCACCAGCGCCGCAGCTAGCGTCGCCTGTCGGCCAACGGCCAGCATGTCTCGATCCACGAGCCACCCATGGAGGGCGGAGTCCGCCGGCCAGGCCTGCCACCACGCATGGAAGATTGCGTACGCCGGCAGCACCAGCGTGGCCACCAGCAGCGCCAGGATGCCGCGGCGCCTGGACGGCGAGAGCCGCACCAACCGCCGACCCAGAGGCCAGCCGAGCATCGTGGCGAGTACCGCGACTCCCGCCGCCCAAACCATCGTGCGAATCAGGACGGGAAGCGAGGACCCGGTCGTCGCGGCCTCGATGGATGCTGGCCCCCAGAGGGTCGTGATCTGGCAGAGCGGCCAGACGACGGCCATCGCGGCGATCAGCAGTGCAGCAAGCGGCAGCGGCCACTCACGGGCGCGCAATGCGATCTTCCATCAGCGAAAACGCCGTACCCACTATGTGCTCTCGCAGATCCGCAGCCCGCTCGAAGTTGACCCGCAGCGGGTCAGGTACCTGCAGGCTCGGAAACATGGCAGCAACCGCCGGCTGCAGCGGGATGTTGTGGCTGTCGGAGCGAGCAAGTAGCGTGGCGACCTCGTCGCTGAGCATGAACTCGACGAACGCTCGAGCCTGTTGCGGCGCGTCGGTCCCCGCCACCACCGCCACGGTATTTGGAATCAGCAGCGTCCCGCCTCCCTGGCCCTGCCCACCGTGCCGAGGGTGAAACATGGCGATGTTGTGCCCGGCGGCCAGCGCCGCATGCACGTCATCGCTGTCGGTCATCGCAAGGCGCACTTCGCCTCGAATGACGGCCTCCACGGTTGCAGCATTTCCGCCGCTTCGCGGCGGTCCTCGCAACTGGGAGAGGAACTCGTCGATGCGATCGCCGTCGCCTTGCGCCTCGCACCAGGCGGCCATGGCCGCCAGGTGCGTGCCTGTCGTGCCAAACCGCGGGTCGGCGATGGCCGCCTCGGCGTACTCCCACCAGGTGTCCGGCAGGGTCGCCACGTCCACGCGATCCGGGTCAAAGGCAATCACCCTCGCCCGCGGGGAAAACGCGTACCACTGGTGAGCGCTTCCTCGGAGGTCCGCCGGCCACCCCCGCAGAAAGTCGCTCCGGCACGGTTCCAGGACGCCCTCTCGGGCCAGGTCGATCGTGTGGAGGATTTCGGAGGACCAGAAGACGTCGGCGACCGGTCGATCATGTTCCCGGCGCAGACGCTGCGCCAGGCCTGTCGTCTTGGACGCCTCGGTGTCACCGACCCATTGCACCTCGATTCCGCTGCGCTCAGTGAATGCGTCGAGCACTCGCCGGGCGATGTGCTCGTCGGCAGACACGTAGATCGTCAGCGCATCGGGCGGCGGCTCGGATCCCCCGCATCCGGCCAGTCCCACCGCAGCTACAAGACAGAGACTAGGAGTCGTCCGCGTCATCGGCGGCCGATTCGGACAGCCGCTCAAGGCGACCGAAGTAGTGGCGAAGCAGATCGTGGTACCGCCGTGGCACCTCGTCGTCTGCAATCGCGTCCTCGACGGCCTGTCGCTCATTGAGCACCGCATCGCGGACGTCCGCCTGCGTCTCGCCGATGGGCGCCACGCCAGACTGGAACAACTGGCGCGCGATGATCGCGCCGTCGACCGTATCCACCGGTGAACGGTGGCTGATGGTCGACGTCTCGGTCTGCTCGAAGGATGCCTTGTTTCCAAAGCCGGTGCCGCTGCCGCCGTGCCCTAATCCCTCTCCCGCGCCACCGGGGCGCATGCTCGCGCAGGCTGACTGGCATGCGGCCTTGGCCAGGGCCGCCTCGTCAAGGAACATCGCGGCTGCCTCGAGATCTGAGAGTTGCCCGGAGAGCGATCCGGAATCGCCACCGGCGCACTGTCGGCACGCGTCGCCCATCTTCTTGCACGCCTCGGCGGCGACCTGCTGCGCCTCGAGCATGTCCAGGAGCCGCTGCCGCTGCTGCTCGGTGAGGTTCTTGGCACCCTCAATGGCCCTGCGTGCCGCGTCGGCGTCGGAGGCGAGCGCTTCGTCGAGGCCAGCAGCCGACAGTGCCTGCCGCAGCGCAGCGTCTGCCTTGGCGAGCTCCTCAAGCTGCGCGGCGAGATTCTCAAGCTGCTCGGCAAGTCGCTTGCGGGTCGACTCGTCGAGATCGGTCGACTCCATCTGCGCCATCAGCTGCTCCAGCGCCTCGGAAGCTGACTTGAAGTCGCCCCTCTTCAGCGCCGCGGCGATCGAGTTTCCGTCGTCATCTCCGGGCAGTTCCAGCGATCGCAGGCGCCGCTGCAACTCGGCCATGCCGATGGCATCCGGGTCTCGAAGCATGTCGTCGAGCCGCTGCTGCATGTCGGTCATCCGCCGCAGAGCATCCCGCCGCATCGTCTCCGGATCGTCCGGCGCGGTGGACGCGCTGAGCATGTCATCGAGCTCCTGCTGCAACTCCTCGCCGAGCGCGTCGCTCTCGGCGATCGCCGCCGCCACCTGCTCGACGCCAGCCTCGACCTGCGCGCGTGTCGTGTTGGACAGGACTTCAATCGGTGCCTCTTCGGCGTGTACCCATCCCCACTGGCCAGTCACCATGAACAGCGCCGCCACGATCGACATGCCTATCGACGGTGCCAGCAGCGGCGGGGCCTGGCAGGCGAAGGTGCGAGACAGCGCAGCCTCGACGCCTTCCTTCTCGACGACCTGCTGCGCATCGTCGCGCAATGCGTCGGCGAAGGCGTCATGGCGGTTCTCGCAGGCCAGTGCCGACGAAAGTCGCTCGTTCAGGCCAAGCCGCTCGTCTACCTCGGAGGCGGCCGCCAGTTCCGTGGTGGCGTTGCGCGCCCAGAAACAGGCCATCAGGGTGATGGATGCCGCGGCGATTGCCCCAGCAGCCCACGGCCATGGAACGATGGGCGCCGTGCCGATGCGATCGACGATCGCCAGCACCAATACCACACCTGCCACCGCCAGCAGGACCGGGCCGCTTGCTGCAACCATCCCTTGCAATCGAATGCGCCATCTGGCCTGTCGTGCGATGCGGCGTACCTGGTTCATGGAACCTCCATCGCCAAGTGTAGCCCGCTTTCTAGCCAATCAGGCCAGGCAAGCGGCTTACGACCTCGTCAAGGGGCTCCTGGACCAGTGCACCCGCCGCATGCACATGTCCGCCGCCTCCGATCTTGCCCGCAACCTGGTTCACGTCGATGAGCGTGTCCTGTGCACCAGGTAGCGCCGGCTTGGACCGCAGGCTCGCCTTCGTCGAACCGTCCTCCTGCTCGGTGAGCAGGATGGCAGCCTGCACGCCGTCAACGACCATCGGCGTATTGACCAGTCCGGTGACGTCCGTCGAGGTGCCACCGGTCTCCGCGAAGTCGCTCAGCCGCAGGGTCATCACGGCGACCCTTCCGTCGGCGATCCACGTGAGGCTCGCGAGCATGCGCTCAAGCAAGCCCATGCGCGCCGCACTGGCCGACTCTTCGATGGTCCTGTAGATGGAGTAACGGTCTACCTCGTGCTCCAGCAGCCGCGAGGCCGTGGCAAAGCAGCGGGCATCTGCGTTGGAAAACCGAAACCACCCGGTATCTGTCGCCAGGCCGACGAAGAGAGACTCGGCCGCAGATCCAATGCCGCAACCGATGTCCGCCCCCATCTCGTCGAGCAGCGCCAATACCAGTTGCACGCAGGCGGCCGCCGACGTGTCGACGATGCGATCGGAGGCGACCGAGTCGCCGTTGGCGTGGTGATCGAGACCGACGACCCGATCCTGGAACTGACGAAGCCAAGGCTCGATCGGGGCAAGCTGTGACCACGCGCCCGTATCGGCGACGATCACCAGATCCGGTTCCTCCTCGGGCAGCCCGTCCTCCTCGAGTATCCGGATCGGCGTGTCTCCTGCAGCCATTCGCAGGGCCCGTTCGACCGGACCGGCAAGCAGCACCTCGACGTCGTGCGCGTCGCTCTGCAGTGCACGCCGCAGCGCGAGGACCGAGCCGATGGCATCGCCATCGGGCTTGGTGTGCGTCGTGGCGACAATGCGCTTGGCGGAGGAGATCCGCTCGGCAAGTGCCGCGTAGGTCGTGGTGCTCTCGTATCCGGTCATCAGTTGGTCCCCCCAAGCATACTCGCGACGGCCGTGACCTCGGCGACGTCCTCTCCCATCTGCGCGACCAGTGCATCGACCGAGTCAAAGCGCACCTGATCACGCAACCACCTATCGATCGTCAGGTCCAGCGTCCACCCATAGTGATCCAGCGGCCCGGAGAATCTCACCAGATGCGCTTCGACGGTCGTATCCACGCCGTCGAAGGTGGGCTTTGTTCCGACGCTGATGGCCGCCGGCCACGTCGTCCCGTCCTCCAGGGTCCCCTGTCCTGCGTAGATGCCCGCCCCGGGGAGCGCCCGGTCGGCCGTGTCGAGGTTTGCCGTTGGAATGCCTAGATCGCGTCCGCGGCGATCTCCCTCCACGACCGTCCCGGACAGCGTCGGCGAGCGGCCCAACACCGTCGCCGCATCGTCGATGCGTCCGCGGGCCAGCAGCCAGCGCACGATGGAACTGCTTGCACGCACCAGAGAGTCATCGCGCAGCGTGACCTCAAGTGGTTCCACCTCCACCACCGAGAATCCAGCAGTACGGCCGTAGTTCCTGAGGGTCTCGATGGATCCTGCGCGATCGCAGCCGAAGCGAAAGCCCGGGCCCTCCACCACTACATCGGGCGCCTCCTGCGCCATGAGGTCATCGAGGAACGCCTCAGGATCGGTCCCCAGAAGCGCCGCCGTGGGCTCGATGGTCCGCACATCGCTTGCCCCGGCGGCCATGAGCAGGTCGCGTCGCTCCGAGGCGCTCGTAAGCCGCCCCGGGGCCGAATCCGGCCTCAGCACTGAGGCTGGCGACGGATCGAAGGTGAACACGACGACCCGGCCGTCCGTACCGGCGGCGAGGCGGGCAGCCTCAACCAGCGCCACATGGCCGCGGTGTACAGCGTCGAAGTTGCCGATGGAGATGGACGTCGTCATGGGATCAACCCGGTGGGCAAGGGGTCGCACGATAGGCCCTCGCTGCTGCAACGCCAAGTCATTGGTGTCTTGCCGGCGTCCCTCCGCGGCGTTCTAATACCGCGATGGCCACCAAGCCACAGCCACCGATCGGTCGCAAGCCGGAGAGCCCGGCAGCCGTCATCGACGAGGTCGTCGAGAGCCTGCGCGCAACTGCAGAGGAAGTCGTCCCCTGGTTCCTCGAGCAGATGCCGCTGATGTACTTCCAGGACACCGACGAGGCGACCCAGCGGGCGCACCTGCGGGCGATCATCGCGGCCAAGGCCAGTGACCGCCCAATCGAGCTTACGCAGCGCAGCGAGGACGGATCGCAGTGGACCTTCATGCGCCCCCTGGACTACCCGGGCGTACTTGCCGAGTTGATGTCGGATCTCCCGCAGGGAACCCTGCGCAAGGCCAAGATCCACACGGCAGACGACGGCAGCCTCGTGATCGACACCTTCGAGTTCGGCGAGGCCCCCGCGTTCTCGCCAGATGATCCCCACCACGCCCAAAAGGTGGAGGAGACGGTGGCCTACGCCGCCGAGCACGTGCCATCGTGGTCGGCGGACGCCATCCGCGACTACCTGCGCCGCTGCACCGAGGACTACGTGTTGGCCGTCACGCCCCTGCGCATGAGCCACCACTGGGAACTCTTCTCGCGCGTGACCGGCACCGACGGCTCAAGCGTGCGCCTGGAGCGAGAGGCCGATCCGGCCTTCAGCCGCATCGTCGTAGCCGTCAGCAACGCCACCCGCCGATCGATGTTGCAGCGGATCGCGACGCGCCTGAGCAAGTCCCGCATCAACATCCACCGGGCCTACCTCGACAGTGTGCACGACGATGCCAATGGATGGATCACGCTCATTGGCTGCGTCGTCCAGGGTCCCGACGGCGGTCACATCGATGAAGACAGCGAACTCTGGGCGGAGGTGCGCCACGACCTGCTGCGCCTCAAGTGGTACGACCAGCGCACGCTTGCGCTTGGGTACCGGGAGCCGAGCCTGGGCCTGGAGAAGGCGGAGATCATCCTCGCGCTGCTGGACCTGTCCTACCAGACTCTGGTGAAGATCAATCCATACGCGTTCAACCCCGATCGCATCGAGGCGCTGGCCCGCGGAAACCTCGACCTCACCTCGGCCATCGCCGACCTGTTCCGGGCGCGGTTCGACCCGGGCAACCCGCTGAGCGACGAGGACTTCGAGCAGGCCGTCGGCGAGCTCGGCGACCAGGTCGAGGCGAGAGTAGACCTCGAGGATGCGCGGGCGATCCTGCACCACCTGCTGGTGGTCGTCACCGCGGTCCGCCGGACCAATCTCTATGTCGAGGATCGATATGCGCTGGCAATGCGCATCGACCCGACGATCCTGGTGACAGCCGACCGCAGCGAGCATCCCTTCGGCGTCATCTTCGTGCATGGCCGGGACTTCAACGGGTTCCACGTCCGATTCAGGGACATCGCCCGCGGCGGTGTCCGGGCCATCACGCCCCGCGGCATCGAGGAGCACGCCCGCGAGCAGGAGCGGCTCTACGACGAGGCATACAGCCTCGCATTCGCCCAGCAGCTCAAGAACAAGGACATCCCCGAGGGCGGCGCGAAGGCGGCAATCCTCGTCCACCCCGACGGCCGATCAAGCCGATCGGTGAAGGCGTTCGTCAACTCCCTGCTGGACCTTGTGACGCCCGACGAGGCAACGCGCAGGTGCATCGTCGATCCGCTTGATCACGAGGAATTGATCTACCTCGGACCCGATGAGAACATCACCGTCGAGCTCATCGAATGGATCGTGGATCGCGCCGCGCGGCGCGGATACGCCATGCCCGCGGCCTTGATGAGTTCCAAGCCCGGGGCGGGGATCAACCACAAGGAGTACGGCGTCACCAGCGAGGGCGTCGTCGTCTTCCTCGACACGGCCCTGCGTGCCATGGGCATCGATCCCGAGAACCAATCCTTCACCGTCAAGATCACAGGCGGCCCCGACGGCGATGTCGCGGGCAACGCCATTCGCATCCTCGTGCGCGAGTACGGCAAGAACGTCCAGTTCGTGGGCATCGCCGACGCCTCGGGCTGCGCGGAGGATCCCGAGGGACTGGACCACAAGGAACTGCTTCGGCTCGTAAGCGAATCGCTGCCGGTCTCCGACTTCGATCGCGACAAGTTGGCATCGAGCGGCAACATCGCATCGATCGAGGATGAGGATGGCGTCCACCTGCGCAATACCCTGCATGACCGTGTCGTCTCCGACGCCTTCCTTCCCTGCGGAGGCAGGCCGGCGACGATCCATGGCGGGAACTGGCGCAACTTCCTCACCGATGAGGGCGTGCCGAGCAGCCGTCTGATCGTCGAGGGCGCAAATCTCTTCCTCACGCCTGATGCGCGGCGCGAGCTCTCGAATCTCGGCGTGGTCATCGTCAAGGACTCGTCAGCCAACAAGTGCGGTGTGATCTGCTCGAGCTTCGAGATCGGAGCGTGCATGCTGCTGGAGGAGTCCACGTTCCTGGAGATCAAGGATGTCTTCGTCGAGCAGGTCCTCGATCGGCTGCGCACGCTGGCACGCCTCGAGGCGGAGTTGCTGATGCGCGAGCACCAGCACCATCCCAACGTGCCATTGCCGGACATGAGCATTCGCATCAGCAAGGTGATGATGAAGGTCGCGGACGCCATCGTCGCCGGCTGGGACGACCTGACGCAGGAGCAGCTGGAGGAACTGAGCCACCTTGTGAACGACCACCTGCCGGCGATCCTCGTCGAGCGCGCAGGCGACGGGCTCTGGACCGCCATGCCCGCCGTCTACCTGCAGTGGATGATGGCCAAGTCGCTCTCGGCCCGCATCGTCTATCGGGAGGGATTCGAGTACCTCGAGACGATGGAGGATCAGAATCTTGCCGGGATCGCCCTGCGATACTTGGACCTGGAGCGTGAGCGGCAGAGCCTGATTGAAAATCTGATGGCCTCCGGGCTGCCTGACAAGGAGCGCATGGCCATGCTCTTGCAGGATGCGGGCATTTTCTCCACCATGGGTCGCCGCAAGAGCTCCTGAACTTCGGAGTTGTCCGTCCGTAGGTGAACAGTGCGACAAAAGGAGACACATCGTGTCGAATCTTGCATTGCTGGCAGCAACGGTCCTCGCAGCGGGCGTCTCCGACCCGGTCACCCTTGAACTCGAGCCCGTTGATGCCGAGGCGACGATCTCGTCTGTGACGCTCTACCGCGGCCGCGCCGCGGTGACGCGCAGCACGACCCTCGACCTGGCCCCAGGCGGATGGTCGATCCACTTCAGGAATCTCTCGCTGCAGAGCGACCGCGACTCCATCCAGGCCAGCGTGGACGGAAACGCCAAGCTCATGGCCGTGGACACCAGCCGCTACAAGGTCGTCACCCAGCTCGGCGATCGCATCGAGGAACTCGATGCCGAGATTCGCCGCGTCGAGGATGAGATCGCCGACGTGGCCGCCGACGCGCAGGCCGTCTTCATGCAACTGAGCCTCATCGAGAGCGTTGTCGAAACCGGCGAGGGCGAGGGGCTCGACGACCAGACCATCGCGTCGCGGCTCACGTTTGTCGCTAGGCAGGTGGCGACGCTGCATCGCAGCGCGCACGCGTTGGAACGCAATACGGAGGCGCTCAAGGACGAACTGAAGGTCCTGCGCAGCCGCCGCCAGTCAATCGCCTCCGATAGCGCAATGCAGTTGGATGCGATCGTCGATGTAGCTGTTCTGGGCTCGGGACCGGTGACGGTGGAATTAACCTACTTGGTCTCCAACGCCTCCTGGGAACCCACCTACTCGATCCACGCCGCGCACGACGGCACGGTCATCATCGACTACGAGGCGGAACTCGCGCAACGCACGGGCGAGGACTGGAAGGACGTGCGCCTTGAACTCTCGACCGCCCAGCCGCAGCGATCCGCGAGCCCGCCGATGCCACCACCGCTCTTCGTGGACATCCGCCAGCCGCCCCCGCCCCCGTCCGCCGGTAGCACGCGTGGTCGTGGCCTTGAGCGTGTAAACGAAGCACCCAGGATCGAGGCGGACACCGCGCTTGGCATGAACTTCTACATGGAGAAGGCGATCGCCGGCGCCAGCGTCGTCGGCGATGGACCCGCCGTCAGCTTCGCGCTACCGCGAACGATCAGTGTGCCCTCCAGCAGCGAGGAATCCCAGCGGACCGCGATCGCGTCCATCGAGACGGACGCGACGATCTTCCGCGTCGCCGTACCGATGCTCACCGACGCCATCTTTGTGCGCAGCCGCGTCACCAACGACAGCCCTTACATCCTGCTTCCAGGACAGGCATCAATCTTCCATGGCAGCGACTTCGTGGGCAAGACCCAGATGGGCGTCGTCGCTCCCGGCCAGGGATTCGACCTGGACCTGGGCATCGACCCGGCCATGATCTCGCAGCGGACGATCATGGAGAAGGAGACCAGTGAGACGGGGCTCTTCGGCAGCGGGCGAAAGACGACCTGGGCATATCGCGTGACCATTTCCAATGGACACGACACGGAAATGTCGGTGCGCCTCTGGGACCGCATCCCCGTCTCCCGCAACGAGGGCATCAAAGTCGAATTCAAGGACGCATCGGCGCCCTTGAGCACCGACGCCGCCTACATCAAGACCAGGCAGCCCCTTGGGCTGCTGCGCTGGGATCTGGTCACCGCTGCCGGGGCCACCGGGGATGACAGCAGCGTTCTGACCTGGACCGTGACGTTGGCACGAGGCAAGGACATCGAGATCACGCCCTTGCCCGAGTAGGGCCCGCTACACTGTTTCGTCCGGGCATGTCTTGATTCCGGCGTTCCCAGCGATCCGAAGGATCCACGCGCCATGCGACCGTTGACTCGACTGCTGACTTCGCTCTTGATCCTTGCGCTGCCGGCCCTTGCAGGCTGTGAGCAGCCTGCTGTCGATCCTGCCCAGGAGGTCCAAGCGACGCTCGACGAGCTCGCAACGCAACTCACTGCATCGATGCGAGTCGACGACATGGATGGGCTCAATGCGATCGCGACTCGGGCCACGTCGCTCAGGACGGCTACCCCCTCGCAGGGTGCCGCCAAGGCGATGCTCGCCTCGACGGCGCGTGCCCGCATGGCCGACCTGCAGTACGCCGAACTGATCGTGGAAGCAAGCGATCGGGTGATGGAATTGTCCATGGCCGCCGGTGAGGCCGGCGAAGCCGCCCTGTTGCGCGCGGCAGCCGCATCGATGTCCCAGGCAAGCCAGCCACTGGGCGAGGATGCGCTCTCGCCGATGGAGACCGCCATCGAGCGGCGCAGTTCGACGCTCGATGGACTGCTCGCCGAGGCAGATGACCGCATCTCCGCCCTGGCACTCGCCAGCGGCGACGCCCGCGACGAGGCGGTCAACTTGCGGCTGCAGGCCGACGACCTCCTTCTGGCAGCTCGCGAGGGTGGCTACATTGAGGGATTTCGAACCTTTCGAGAGGGCATGCGGACGATCCGAGACGCCGACGGCGTCGATCTCGGGGCTGCATCGATCGAGCTTGAGTCCGAGCTTGATGCCCAGCGACGGGCGAAGGACGCCCGTGCTGAGATCGACGGCATTCGCGACCTGCTCGACTCCATTCGAAACTCAATGGACCTGCTTGGCCGGCTGCGACGCGCATCGCGAGACGGGGCCGCCTCCCTGCGGTCGCTTGCCGATGAGATTGATTTCTCCGCGGCCAATGCCATGGACGCAGCGTCGGAGCGGGCGGCCGAACTCGCCATCCGCTGGCAGGAGGCAGTGGACCTGCTCTCTGCGGCCATCGAGGATGCCGCGCGTGGCGCAGGACAGTCGCGTGAGGCACGCAGCGCCGCGGCCGCCTGGTCGCTGGACCTGCAATGGACCCTTGGTCGCGTCGAAGAGGCGCGGGCGGCGTTCCTGAGGGACCGCGCCATCGCCCTGCAGGACATGGTGGATCTGGGTGTCGTCACGGCCAGCGCGAAGTGGTCGCAGTTGGCATCGGTCGCCGTGGCGGCCGCCGACACCGCGACTGATGCCGCGAAGGCGGCCTACGAGGAGGCGCGCACTGCGGCCGCGCAGCTTGGAAACCGCGGCGAAGCGATCGCCGCGACTCTGCAACGTCGCATCGACGTGCTCGACGGCAATGCCCTGCCGCCGCCGCCAGATGACACCTCGAGTGCTGCCGGTGGGACTGGCATCGTCGACGGGCCTGGCACTCACGACATCCCGGCCGGCGCAGGATTCGCTACGCCCGAGGCGCTCGTCGCGGCGATCGTGGCCATTGAGACCACCTGCACCATGCCGCCGCTGACCTCGCTGGTGGACGCCCGCAGCGACCGAAACAAGCAGTTGATCGCTGCCGGCCAGCCGATGATGCAGGCGGCCGTCCTGGCGTACTGCCTGCTCGAGGAGAAGCTCGGCGACGATCCTGACTACCACCAGGCCAAGGAGGGAATGCTTGGGATGTTCCTTGAACTTCCCCTCCAGGTCGATCCAGCGACGGTGCAGCAGACCGGTGCGGACACGGCGACAGTCGATGATCCAAGCGGCTACACGACCTGGAACTTGGTGCTCGTCGATGGGGGATGGAAGGTCAGCGAGGAGTCCTTCATGGGGGAACTGGTAATGGACTCCGACCTGAGCACCGAGGAGATGCTCACCCAGGCCACAGAAGCAACTGCCATGTGGACGAAGCTCGCCGATGCCCTCAAGGGAGGCCAGATCTCAACGCTGCAGGACCTGATGGGCTTCATGCAGCAGATGGCGCCTTAGGCGCTGGCCGTCACCGCGCAGGCAGTCTCTCGTACCAACTCCGACGCACCGGCATCCTGTGCCATCGCGGCGATGCGCGCCCGCAACGGCGGATCATCCTCATTGGACAGCAGGTTGCCCGCGACGATGAGCGCGTTGCGCTTCCATTGGTCAAGTTTCACCCGGGTCATCGCCGTCCCCGATACCGCCGCTCGCCGCGCATCCTCGTCCCAGTTGAGCACATCCAGGACGTCGAGGGCATGTGCATCACCACCGAGGGATGGGTTCTTGCCTGCCTTCAGTGATCGCAAGGTTGGCGCGTTGTGGGGGCAGACCTCCTGGCAGGCGTCACACCCGAAGAGCCAGGTTCCGATGCCCGCGTGCAGGTCCGGGTCGATGCGGCCGCGGTGCTCGATGGTCAGGTAACTGACGCACCGCGTGGCGTCCACCGAGAATGGCGTGATGGCGTCGGTCGGGCACGCCTCGATGCACCGAGTGCAGGTCCCGCATGGATCGATGTCCTCGGCGACGGTCGGCTTGAGGTCCAGGGTCGTGACGATTGCACCAAGCAGCATCCAGCTGCCCACGCCCTGCTCGATGAGCAGCGTGTGCTTGCCCATGGCGCCTATGCCCGCGGCGGCCGCGTGGTCGCGTTCCATGAGCGGCGCCGTGTCCACGCACGCCCGGAAGGTGTCTTCGGATGCCTCCTCGCGCAGGGCATCACAGAGAGCATGCAGCTTGCGCTTCATGACCTTGTGGTAGTCGCGGCCGCGGGCGTAGCGGGCGATGCGGCCTTCGCGTCCACCAAGAGTCGGCTCCGCATCGGCCGTGTGTCGATCGGCGACGCAGATCACTGACCGGGCTCCTGCCAGAAGTGCGGCCGGATCGATCCGTGTAGCGACATCGCGGGCCATGTAGGCCATCTCGCCATGGCTGCCTGCGTCGATCCATGCCTGCAATTCGCCTCCACGTCGTGGTTCGGCGCTCGCCACGCCGACGCGAGCGAACCCGACCTCCGCCCCCAACTCGATCACCCGCTGCGTGGTCGGCGCGGTCATTGGAGGTCGACCAGGTCATCCTCAGTAAGGACTTCGAGGGCGGCGTACTCGAGCACCAGGTGCTTGACGCCGTGCTCGAATTCCACCATCGCCGTCGTCCCGCGGCGGCGGCGGCGGACCTGTCGCACGTGCCCGATCCCGAACCGCGCATGGCGAACCAGAGAACCTGAGGCGATGTCTCCTGCAGGGGACGCCGCCACGGCAGCGTCTCCGTCGCTGGTTACATCTGCCCATGGGTCAACGGGCTCATCCCGCTCCACGGCATCGCGCGGGAGTTCCTCTAGGAACCTGCTGGGCACGCTGCGGTGCGTCATGCCCCGCTGCGAACGCGAACGAGCATGGGTGAGCATCAGGGCGCGGCGGGCGCGCGTCATCCCCACATAGCAGAGACGCCGCTCCTCCTCGAGCTGCGTATCGTCGTCGATGGATCGCACGTGCGGAAGCAGTCCTTCCTCGAGGCCGGCGATGGCAATGAAGTCAAACTCCAGTCCCTTCGCCGCGTGCAGCGTCATGAGCGTCACGGCACCGGCCTCCGGATCTATGACGTCCGCGTCGCTGATGAGGGCGACCGACTCGAGGTACGCCGTCAATAGCCACAGCGGCGATTGCGTGGCGTCGCTGCGCTGCTCGAATTCCGATGCGGCCGAGACGAGTTCCTCGAGGTTTTCGAGCCGCTCGAGGTCTTCCTCACTGCGTCCGCTGCTGTACATGCGCTCCAGTCCCGACCCGCGGACGACTCGCTCCACGAGATCGGCCAGGGAACTGCAGGCCATCTCGCCCGCAACGCTGCCACCGTCGACTCGCCAAGCCTCCAGCAGCGCCGCCATCTCGTTGAGGCTGGAAGCAGCCCGGGCTGAGAACCCAGCCTCGCGCGACGCCAGCGCCGCGGCGTGCGCGAGCGAACTACCGTTGTTGGTTGCTAGGGCGGCCAGGCGATCCATGGTGACCTTGCCGACGCCACGGGCCGGCGCGGCTACGGCACGCCGGAAGGCCACGTCGTCGCGGGCATTGACAAGCAGTCGCAGCCACGAGAGTCCCTCTCGCACCTCGCGGCGCTCGTAGAAGGCCGTGCCGCGGGCGATCACATAGGGCACGCCAGCGTCTCGGAATGCGTCCTCGAGGACCCTGCTGAGGGCGTTTACGCGGTAGAGCACGGCCATTTCCCGCCAAGGCATGCCGTCGTCTCCCCTCGCCGCCGCCGCGGTGAGGATGCGGCGGGCCTCGGCGTGCTCGTTGGGCTCCGAACCAACCTGCACGCGATCGCCCTCGGGCAGGTCGGTGTAAAGCGGCTTGGACTTGCGCAATGTGTTGCACTCGATCAGGCCGGCGGCGGCCTTCACGATGTGGCCGGTGCTGCGGAAGTTTCGGCCCAGAGGTACGACCCGCGCCTCGCCGTAATGTGACTCGAACTCGAGGATGTTTGAGATGTCGGCACCGCGCCAGGCGTAGATGGACTGGTCCGGATCCCCCACGACGCAGATGTTTCGGTGGACGCTTGCAATTGCGTCGGCGATCACGAACTGCGCGTGGTTGGTGTCCTGGTACTCGTCCACCAAGACGTGTGTGAACCGCTCCTGCATCGCCGACCGAACCTCCTCGTCGCAGCGGAGCAGTGTCGCGACGGCAAGCAGCAGATCGTCGAAGTCGACGGCCCCGCTGTCGCGAAGGATCTGGTCATAGACGCGGTAGATCCGCGCAATGGTGCGATCGTGAAAGTCCACAGCAGAGGCGGCGAGTTCATCTGGACCGATGAGCCTGTTCTTCGCGTCGCTGATCGCCGCGAGCACCGAGGCTGGGCGCCAGTTGTCGGTGCCGAGATCGCATGCGCGCAGCGCGCGCTTGACCGCGTCGCGCTGGTCGGTGGTGTCGTAGATCGTGAACGACGTGGTGCCAATGACACGTTCGCCGTACTCGCGCAGCACCAGCGCGCAGAATGCGTGGAAGGTCGACATGACAAGATCGTGTGCGCCGGACCGCTGGGTGTCGATCAGCGACGCGACACGTCCGCGCATCTCGCCAGCTGCCTTGTTCGTGAATGTCAGGGCGAGAATGGACCAGGACGCAACGCCCTGCGCTATGAGGTGCGCAATGCGCCGCGTGACGACGGTCGTCTTGCCACTTCCCGGACCGGCCAGTACCAGCATCGGGCCGTCGATGTGCTCCACCGCCGCCCGCTGCTCAGGTGTCAATCCTTCGAGAACCGCCTCCATGCCGTCCATGATTGGCCAGTGTACGCAGTGCGCCGCGGAGTCCGCGACACGCTGTCCACAGCACTATCGGACGACAAGATGCTGCTTGACAGGCGGTTACTGGTATATGCACGGACCACAAGATTTCGCGGTCGATGAAGTTGCAGCCCCAACATGTAGTAGTACGATAGGCCTCAGTGCGGCTCAGTGCCGCAGGCGGGTCCCTCGGGGCCCGTGGGCTCGGTGAGCGGCGGTCGATCACCGTGCCCTTGGAAGGTGGTCGGCCGCGTGGAGCGGGAGTGGGAACCGCGTACATGACATCCGCCGGGAGCGGTTGATGCGGCGCGCCGACGACACGGCGCCAGGATCCAGCAGGGAAGAACGGACCAGGAATGAACATCAAGCGACGATTCACGGAACAGGGCACGGACGTCTGGACGACCGTCAAGTGGGCTCAGCGGTCAACCCGGATCGCAAACACGGACGGCTCGGTCGTCTTCGAGATGAACGATGCATGGGTCCCCGAGCAATGGACCCAGCTTGCTACCGACATCATGGTCAGCAAGTACTTTCGGAAGGCGGGCGTCCCGCAGGTCGATGACGGCGGCACGCCGCTGCTCGATGACGACGGGAACCAACAGACCGGGCCGGAGCGCTCCGCGCGCCAGGTCATTCATCGACTCGCCGGCTGCTGGCGAGCCTGGGGCGAGGCGCACGACTACTTCGACACGCCCGAAGACGCCGAGGCGTTCTACGACGAGATGTGCTGGATGATGCTGCACCAGGTCGGTGCGCCCAACAGCCCGCAGTGGTTCAACACCGGTCTGAACTGGGCCTACGGCATCACCGGTCCTGCCCAGGGCCACTTCGTGGCCGACGCGGCGACCGGCAGCGTGCACCAGGCACAGGACGCCTATTCGCACCCGCAGCCCCACGCCTGTTTCATCCAGTCCCTCGAGGACGACCTCGTGGGCGAGGGCGGGATCATGGACCTCTGGACCCGCGAGGCGCGGCTGTTCAAGTACGGGTCAGGCACCGGCACGAACTTCTCATCCCTGCGCGGTGAGAACGAGCCGCTCAGCGGCGGCGGGAAGTCAAGCGGCCTGATGAGCTTCCTCAAGATCGGGGACCGCGCCGCCGGCGCCATCAAGTCCGGAGGCACGACGCGACGGGCCGCCAAGATGGTCTGCCTAGACGCCGATCACCCCGACATCGAGGCCTTCATCAACTGGAAGGTCCGCGAGGAGTTGAAGGTCGCGGCCATGGTCGAGGGCATGAGCCACCTCAAGGACCAGCACCTGGACCTGGCAGCCAAGCTTGGACTCGAACTCGACTACGACTTCAATGGCGAGGCCTACCAGACCGTCAGCGGGCAGAATTCGAACAACTCGGTTCGGCTCAGCCACGACTTCTTCGAGGCGGTCAAGCACGACGAGGAGTGGACGCTGCGTCAGCGCACCGACGGCGAGGTCGCCAAGACGCTCAAGGCCCGTGGCCTCTGGGAGCAGGTCTGCGATGCAGCCTGGCTCTGCGCTGACCCGGGCGTCCAGTTCGACACGTCGATCAATGACTGGCACACCTGCCCGTCAAGTGGGCGCATCAATGCGTCCAATCCCTGCAGCGAGTACATGTTCCTGGACGACACCGCGTGCAATCTCGCGTCCCTGAACCTGCTGCGCTTCTACGACAGCGAGGAACGGATCTTCGACCTCGACTCCTACGAGCACGCCATTCGTCTCTGGACGATGGTGCTGGAGATTTCCGTCCTGATGGCCGCATTCCCATCTGAGGCCATCGCCCGCAAGAGTTGGCGATATCGAACCCTTGGACTGGGGTTCGCAAACCTCGGTGCAATGCTCATGCAGGCGGGTGTCCCCTACGACAGCGAGGAAGGACGCGGCATCTGCGCCGCCCTCTCCTCGATCCTGACGGGTCGCTCCTACGCCGTCAGCGCCGAGATGGCTTCGCAGATGGGCCCCTTTGACGGGTACGAGGACAACAGCAAGGACATGCTGCGGGTGATGCGCAATCACCGTCGCGCCGCCCATGGAGAGGCCCGCGACAGTAGTGACTGGGAGAAGTTGCGGGTTGCCCCAGTGCCCATCGACCATGGGCTCTTCCTAGAGGGCCGCATCAATGTCGAGAACGCCGGCGACATGCTCGGCCGCGCCGTGCAGGCGTGGGACGAGGCCGTGGAACTTGGCCAGGCACACGGATTTCGCAACGCGCAGGTAACGGTCATCGCCCCCACCGGCACGATCGGCCTGCTCATGGACTGCGACACCACCGGCGTCGAGCCGGACTTCGCGCTGACGAAGTTCAAGAAGCTCGCGGGCGGCGGCTACTTCAAGATTGCAAACCAGTCGATTCGACCCTCGCTTGCGGCCCTCGGCTACGACGAGGACGACATCGACCGCATCGTCACTTACGTGATGGGCACGCTGACACTTGACACGCCCCTGCCGGCAGGCGTAATCGAGGATGCCGCAAGCGCAGCGACCCTTCGCGATTGGCTCGCCGACAAGGGATTCGTCGCCGACGACCTGGCGGCCATCGAATCATCGCTGTCGACGGTGTTCGAGTTGTCCTTCGCGTTCAACGCCTGGACGATGCCGGAACGCATCCTCGAAGCCCACGGGCTCTCGCGGGACGAGGCGACCGCGGACTCAAGCTTCAACGGTCTTGCGATGCTCGGCCTGACGCGTGACGATCTCGAGTCGCTCAATCGCATCATCTGTGGCACGCAGACGATCGAAGGTGCCCCGGGGCTGGCCGAGGAACACTTGTCGGTCTTCGACTGTGCAAATCGATGCGGCCAGATCGGGACGCGATTCATCGCGGCGGAGGGTCACATCCGGATGATGGCCGCCTGCCAGCCCTTCATCACCGGCGCCATCTCCAAGACGATCAACCTCCCCAACGAGTCCAGCGTCGAGGACATTGGCGACTGCTACTGGCTCAGCTGGGAGCTCGGGCTCAAGGCAAACGCCCTCTACCGCGACGGCTGCAAGCTCAGCCAACCACTCAACGCCGCCGCCGACGAGTCGGCCCTGACCGAGGAGGAGGATGATCTGGATCTGGCCATGGCCCGCAAGGAGGTCACCCACGAGGTGGTCGCAGCCGCGGAGATGATCGACACCGACGACGTCAGCACGACGACCGTGGAGCGCGTCGTAGAGAAGATCATCGAGCGGCCAATGCGGCGTCGGCTCCCGGACACCCGAAGCAGCACGACCCACCACTTCAATGTTGCCGGCCATGAGGGGTACCTCACGGTGGGCATGTACGACGACGGCTCGCCCGGCGAACTCTTCATCACGATGTCGAAGGAGGGGTCCACGATCGGTGGCCTCATGGACAGCTTGGGCACGGCCATCAGCGTCGCGCTGCAGTACGGCGTCCCGATCGACAGTCTCGTAAACAAGTTCGCGCACCAGCGGTTCGAGCCACAGGGCGTGACAACCAATCGTGACATCCCGTTCGCCAAGAGTTTGGTGGACTACATCTTCCGCTGGCTTGGCATGCAGTTCATGGAGGGCTACCGGGAGGCCAACGCCCCGGCACGGCCAGCGGCACAACCGACAGCGGCAGTCAAGGAGGACACGCGATGGACGGAGGATGCACCGGAGGAGCGCATCGACACGACTCGGCAGGATTCCTCGATCACTGCGCAGGACGACGGGGTTTCCACGGCGAAGACCGTGGAACCTGGCCGCGTCTCGCGCACGATGATCGAGGAGACGATAGCCGTGCAGTCGACGCGCGTCATGGAAGACGGCTCCACGTTGGAGTCGGAGTCGCTGGCCCTGCAGACGTCGCTGAGCCAGTCGACTGCGGTACTGCAGAGCGACGCGCCCCCCTGTCCCGGATGCGGGCAGATCACGGTGCGCAGCGGCACGTGTTACAAGTGCCTCAACTGCGGTGAATCGCTTGGATGCAGCTGATGGGGAGCAACGAACTTCGTCCCATTCGTGGGACGCGGAGTGCTGACGAAGTACGGACACGGATGTGTGAGCATGCCCTGGTAGCAAGAGGATGGAGCCGCTTGCCCGTCTCGGCGGTCGATGGAATGGCCGTCGCGACACGCCGGCCAGTCCGGCGCCATGTTCTGAGCCACCGTCTTCGTCAGCAGATTGGAACGCCTTCGGCTCAAGGATGACCGAGGCACCTGGGAAGTCCGCTGCTCGCCTCGGCGAGCACGCTGGACTTCATCTCTTCCCTCCCCCCCGGAGCGGTGCCCACCGCCGCTTCGGGGGGATTCTTTGCGCTCTCCGAAGACTCCGCAGCAGCGTGCGCAGGGTGTATCCTGCCCCTCCCTCATGGACCTCTCCGGCTACCTGCCAGTCCTGCTGATCATCGTCATGGCGGTGATCTTCGCCGTCGTGAACCTCGTGGCCAGCGGGCTGCTGGGTCCTAGTCGCAGCGGCGACGTGAAGGACTCGACCTACGAGGCGGGCATGGAGCCCATCGGGACCGCCCGCAAGCGCTTCAACATCCGCTTCTACATCCTGGCGATGACCTTCCTGGTCTTCGACATCGAGATCATCTTCCTCTACCCGTGGGCCGTGGACTTCGGGCAGCTTGCGCCCGGCAGCCCGGAGGCGACGCTGTTCCTGGGACGCATCCTGTTCTTCATCGCCACGAGCATCGTGGCCTACGTCTACGCCTGGAAGAAGGGAGTCTTCCGGTGGGACTGAGATTGCCCACCGGCCGCAGCGGGCGCGTACTGGCCATTGGCGCCTTCGCCTTCTTCGCCGTCAAGGGCATCGCCTGGCTGGTTCTGGCCACCTTGGCTGTCGGTGGAGTCGCCAAGGTCGCCACGATCTGAGGCGACCGCAGTCGACACCCCACTGCATGCCGCCTGCGACCTGCGGTACGGTCGCTGGGCAGGGTGGGATGGGCACCCACTAATCGAGCAGCGTGTGCGAACCGGCTCCAAGGATCAGGGGCCCTACAAAGGAGAGCGGTCTCATGAGCGACGACTCCACTCAGCAGCCTTCAGACGGCTCGAAGTACATCGGTGCTGGCATAGTGTTTGGCTCCTCGCTCGGCGTGGTCTATGGAATCGTGTTCGATCAACTTGCCATAGGCGTGGGCGTCGGCGTCTGCCTGGGCATCTGCGTCGGCGTGATTCTGGCAAACAGGGCTGGCGAGATGGAGTAGCGACAGCGGAACACGCCAGTGGCGTCGCCCCCCTTCGCATTCGCCAGCTCCTTAGACGAGGCCGCCGTAGGCGACCTCATCAATCGGGGCGACAGGATTCGAACCTGCGACCTCGTGCTCCCAAAGCACGCGCTCTGCCAAGCTGAGCTACGCCCCGCTGTGTGGGAGTATAGGAGTAGGGCGGAAGTTGGCCGCTGCTAGCGGCGTTGTTCGATGAGGCAGCGCTCCGCGAGGACCTCGGCGAGCAGCTGGATCGTGCCGCCATAGGCAGCCTGGCTGCAGACCACGTGCGACCCGGCGCGGCAGGTGGCCAACACCAGAGCCGTCTCGGCGACAAGGCCGCTTGCAGAGCACACGCCCGGCGGCGCGTCTTCAAGCGCACCGAGGCGCGCCTCGAGCTCGCTGACCGTTGGGTTCGAAACCCGCGAGTACTGGTGGTCGACCGCTTCCTCGATGCCCCGGGCGTCGAAAGGTCGTGGATTGGTGGATCGGCGTAACGAGCGGTCCGCGCCGCCGATCTGTCTCAGACCCATGGAGAGCCAACGTTCGTGTGTGCAATGGCGCCATGTCGTGAACTTCCTTCACGACATCAAGGCAAGCCGTTGTACGAGGCGGTGGGCACCGACCGTCGGTGGCCTGTTTGGCGAAGCACGTTGCTCGTGCGTCGCCCGCATCGTTCCCGCCGATCTTGGCAGGCTGGCCTCGGCACCGCGTCCCACGATGGTGGGCACGGTTGCCGCCTGTGTCAAAAGGCGTCCCAGGACTCTTGATGCAAGTTCCGGCGGTGTAGGTCGACA
>CAZKTE010000003.1:39817-42334 GCA_964555625.1 uncultured Isosphaeraceae bacterium
GCCGCTGTCAAGTGTGACTTTCGGCGTTGATACGCCCGTGACGCGGCGTATAGTCGGGTTGACGCGAAGGAGCACGCATGCGACACGAGGCGACTATCCATGCCAGCTGCCCGCGGCGCCTGGTCGCCGCCGCGGCGACAGGCATGGCGCTCTGGGCCATCGGGCTGCCCTCCTCGCAGGCCACCGACAGCGAGTGGCCACCGGCACCGGACCCGATCAACGCGCAGATGGCGCCGGGGCCCGGGCTCGAAATGGGCCTGGTGAGCATGACAATCCCGGCAGAATTTGCTGCGTGGTTCAGCCACGCTCATGACGTGGGGTGGATGACCTTCCCATTGGACTTTGCCATCGGTGACGTCGAGGGAGTCGACGATGGTGACGTCGACATCGTGATCCACATGGCCGACGAGATCCTGCTCGGCGCGCGGTTGACAATCGACCTGCAGAGCGGGGCCGGCTCGCTCCTGCCGCTCTGGTGCTGGAAGGCGCCCAACTCGCCCGCCGATCCACCGACCAGTCACGTGGGGCTCGATCGCCACAACGTCCTGATCTGGGACTTCGACGACAACGGGAGCAACGAGATTGCCGTGGTCGCCCCCGCGCAGTACGACCTTTGGGGCAAGCTCGTCTGGGGACAGGCAATCTACGTCCTCGCCGAGGATCCTGATCCCCCGCCGCCCCCCTGGGAGTTCAGTGTACCGCCGCCGCGCGTGCTGGCAGTCTCCGATGCATCGGCCGTCGCCGAGAGTGGCGAGATCGGCGAGCGTCTGGGCATCTGCCGCGTGCGAGACACCGACGGTCGACGCGACATCGTCTCGACCAAGCACCACGGCACGACGCTCTCGATTTGGAAGCTCGTGCCGGCCGATGACGCCTGGAGCCTTGAGCGTGTGTTCTTCCGGCCCTGGCAGCTTCCCAAGACCCACGAGTACAACCACGCCGACGTCGACGGTGACGGCTACGACGAGTTCGCCTGGGACGGCATCGTTGACCTGGTCGACTCAGTCGATGGTCAATGGACGCCGACCAACGCCAAGAACCCACTGCAGGGCGTGCAGCGCTGGTCCACGGGCATGGTGCCCTACGGCCACATGGATCAGATGATGCTGCTTGATTTCGATCCCGCATCGCCTGGGCTCGAGCTCAACAGCCTGCCCGCGGATGAGCGGGATGCCCCGACCGGGGCGCACCACGAGGGCGTCGACACCCTATGGAGGAGCGACGGCACGGTCCTGCGCGTCAATGACGACGTCCCCTGGGAGCATCCCCAGTCCATGTACGTGGGCAACTGGACCGACAGCCGCGACGGACTCGAGTCGCTGTACGTGCCCAAGGACTCGGTCCTCTCCAATGGCAACGAGACCTGGCTTGCCGGGCACTACGCCGTCGACGCATACCAGAACGAACTCGCCGTCGACGGCGGGTACTGGCAGCTCGTGA
The DNA here is from genome assembly GCA_964555625.1 of uncultured Isosphaeraceae bacterium. Classification (GTDB taxonomy): domain Bacteria; phylum Planctomycetota; class Phycisphaerae; order Phycisphaerales; family SM1A02; genus CAZJKE01. The sequence continues at coordinate 41,258 of CAZKTE010000003.1, forward strand.
AGCTCAATCCGCCGAAGAACACCCTTCCGATCCACCGTGCCACCGGCCCTTGCAACAAGATGCAGCAGATCGACTGGGACGGAAACCACCTCCAGGACGAGATCCTCCACGACTTCTGGCAGACGATGATCGTCTGGCGCATGGGACTCAAGGGGGACTGGGGCGCAACGCCGCCGCCGGGCATGCCCACAGAGGCGCAATTGCAGGAGCCGTGGACCGAGGAGGGCTTCGAGCTCTTCTGGGAGTTCTATCAGGGGTACAACGGTCAGATGATCGACGAGTGGGCGTGGAACAACGGTGGGCCGGGCCGCCACACGCACTACTACCGGAAGCTCGCCGAGGCCTTTCCAGGCAGCGGCTGGTGGACCCCCCTGGCCTACGACATCGCCGGCGACTACCGCGAGGAGGCGGTCGTCGTAACCCACAATCGTGTCAACGTCTTCTTCAACACCACGCCGCTGGCGGACCCGCAGTTGCATCCCTCGCCAGGCGGCGACCTGGAATACCGGCGACTGCGCATGGAGCGCGTCGGCGAGCCCTACCGCTTCGATCCCCCTGATCCGTGGGACCTCGACGGTGATGGCCACGTGGACATCACGGAGTTGCTTGCGGTGATTGACGCCTGGGGCCCCTGCCCTGCGGATCCGCCCGGCGCAGCGTGCGCGGCGGACATTGACGGCGACGGCAGCGTCGGTGTCGGCGACCTCCTGCTGCTGCTTGCCAATTGGGGCTAGGCCCGATCAGTTCCAGTGCTTGATCAGCAGCAGCAGGTCCGTCACATCGACGACTCCACTGGCATCAAGATCGGCGCCGCATCCGATGCACGGGCCCCACGCAGCGATCACCTCGAGCACGTCGCCGACGGTGACGTATCCATCAGCGTCGATGTCGCCCACGGGCGTGCCGATGCGCACCATCTGGGCGGTCGACGGGACCCCTTCATCACTGAGCAGAAAGAGCATGTAGTAGCCCGGTGGCGCCATGTTGGCGTTCGGCGTGACCTCGGCGGCCAGGGCGCCGGGCAGGCCCGGGGGCCGCTGGATCTCCAACGACAGGAGGCGTTGATCCGGGCTGTAG
>CAZKTE010000003.1:42344-47233 GCA_964555625.1 uncultured Isosphaeraceae bacterium
TAGAGCAGGCGCCAATGCTCTTCGCGCTCGATCGCCGCGGCATCGGCCGCGACCAAGAAGGGGCGGTCCAGGGGCAGGCACTGCGGGGCCGAGACGAGGGTGGGCCGATCGCCGCCGAAGAGATATGGCGGCGAGTAGATCTCGGCGGTCGGCCCGTCGCCGCTGACGAGTACCCGAGCGTCCTGCAGCAGGATCGCCGTGGAGTGGTAGTTGCGCGGTTCCGTCATCGGGGCCATCGTCGACCAGGACTCGCTCACCGGGTCGTAGAGTTCCGCCTCGAAGACGCTGTGCTTGGGGGGATCGCCACGGTCGGTTGCCCCCTCGTGCATGCCGCTGTGGCCCCCGACGACCAGTACCTGGCCATCGGGCAGCAGCACGGCGTCAGCATGCATGCGCGGATGGGCCATCGATCCCGTCCAATTCCACGTCGGATCCGGACCGGCAAGGTCAATCACCTCGCACGTGGCGGTGACCGTCTTCCCATTGTGTCCGCCGGCCAGCAGGATGCGCGACCCGTCGGGCCCCAGGGGCACGCAGAGCCCACTGTTGCGTTGCGGGAAGTTCATCGTCGCCGTCTTCCACGCCCGCCACGTGTCCACCTCGAAGATCGCCGAGATCTCGCCCGGGCCGGCGAAGAAGAGGTTTCCATCGGGCATGACCGTCAACCGCGGGTAGAGGGGCATCGGGTGCTCCGCCACGACCTCCCAGGGCGGAATCACCTCGGCGGGGTCGCAGAGCTCGACATCCGGGTTGACGGACTTGCCTGTCTCGTCGAGTCCCGAAAAGACCAGGACACGGCCATCGGGGAGCGTGATCGCCGTGGGGTACCAGCGACCGTGGGCCATGTCCCATGCCCCCGACCAAGTCTCCGTGACGGGGTCAAAGATGTGCGTGTCGCGGATGCCAGGCCACGGCGGTCCCCCGCCTCCGTGTCGCAGCGGGTCGAACTCGTCGCCGCCGACGATCAGGATCCGCCCGTCCGCCAACTGGCAGTGGCCGGCGCAGAAGAGGTTGCGATCGAGGGGGACTTCCGTACCCGTCCACTGCTCGATGTCGATCACCCACGCGCCGCCCCAGTCGTCAAAGCCGGTATGCGACCACTGCAGCACCTTTCCAGAGGAGAGCATGCAGGAGTGGATGGAGGCGACGGGCCAGTTCCATGGCCCCTCCCAGGCGCCCACCTTCTGCGGCGATCCGCCGCCGACCGCCGACGCGCTTCCGAGCACCAGCATGGCGAAGATGGCCAGGACGTAGCGCGTGGGATGTGGCCTCAGGCGTGTCATGTCCAGTACTGGATCAGGATCAGCAGGTCCGTGACATCCACGACGCCGTCGTTGTTGATGTCCGCAGCTCCACAGCCATCGCAGGGTCCCCACTCGCTCATGAGCATCAGCAGATCTGTCACCGAAGTCGCCCCGTGGAGCAGCCCGACGATGGTGCCGTCCCCACCGTCGCTGGCCACGTCACCGGCACCCTCCTCGAAGGTCCACCCGGCGATGTGGTCGTCGACTCCCGCGGCCGCCGTGGTGACCATGATCATGACGACGACGCTGCTGAGCGCTGCCCGCATGGTCCTGCCTCCTCTGCACCCCATGGTAGGGTCAACGTGCCAGAGGCCATAGGGATTGTCAACGGGACACTCCAGGGGGCCTATCCTCCGACCCGAGATCCATGCATGAGTGAATCCAGGTTCCTGAAGACGATCGCCGCGATCGCCGTGGCAGCCAGCGTGTCCTGCGGAGGCAACGATCCGGCTCCTTCCGCCGCGGTCAAGGCCGCACCCTCTGGCCCGTGGTTCGCAGACGAGGCACTGCAGCGCGGTGTCGACTTCACGCTCAAGAGCGGCGCAGCGGGCCGCTGGCACATGCCGGAGATCATCTGCGGGGGCCTTGCGCTCCTCGATCTCGACGGCGACGGGGATCTGGATCTCTACCTGGTGCAGGGTGGGTCAATGCTCGACGCCGGCGGCGACCGAAACGCGAATCGTTTCCTGCGCAACGATGGCGGGATCTTCACCGATGTCACCGACAGCGTCGGCGGCGGCGACCGCGGCTACGGCATGGGGGTCACCGCCGGCGACTACGACGGTGATGGCGACCTTGACCTCTACGTCACGAACTTCGGCCGCGATGCGCTGCTGCGAAACGACGAGGGGTATCTGGTAGACGTCACTGGCCCATCAGGCATCGACGTCGACGACTGGACGACCGCCGCTGCGTTTCTGGACATCGATGGCGACGGGGACCTGGACCTCTGGACCACTCGCTATGTCGCCTGGGACCCGGAGGCAGAAGCAAACTGCGGAATGCTCCTGGGCCGTCGTGACTACTGCTCGCCCTCCGTGTACACGCACCTCAGCGACCTTGTGCTGCGCAACGACGGTGACGGATCATTCACGGACGTCTCCGCCGCCGCGGGCATCAGCGACGCGCCGGCCTCAAGTCTGGGCATCGCGACGGGCGACTTCAATGGCGATGGACACGTCGACGTGTTCATCGCCAATGACATGATGCCCCACCACCTGTGGATCAGTCGCGGGGACGGCACGTTCAGGGAGGAGGCGATGCGACGGGGCATCGCACTGGACGCAAGTGGCAAGACCAAGGCCGGAATGGGGACGGAAGCGTTCGACGCCGATGACGACGGCGATCTTGACGTGCTTGTCGTGAACATGATGGGCCAGGAGGACTCGTACTTCGAGAATGACGGAAACGGCCATTTCACCGACGCCACGGCCTCTCTCGGACTCGACGCTGCCCTGCCGTTCACCCGATTCGGCATCATCTTCGAGGACTTCGACAACGATGCCCTGGGGGACCTGTTCATGGCTGACGGTCGCATCCTCCGCCACCTTGATCCACCCGTTGACGACGAGTACGCAGAGGAGAACCGCCTCTACGCGGGCGTTGGTGCCGGCCAGTTCGGCGAGGTGCTGCCTCGCGGCGGGGAAGCGGTACCGGTGCTGCGCACCAGTCGCGGCGCCGTCGCCGGTGACATAGACGGCGACGGCGGTCTGGACGTGATCGTGGTCAACCGTGACGCGCGCCTGTCGTTGCTGCGAAACACCGCCGATCGCGGAAACTGGCTGTCCATCGACGTTCGAGACTCAAACGGCGCTCCGGCAATCGGCGCGGTCGTGCGATACCGCATGGGCGACCGACGGATTCGCCGCGACGTCCGCATCGCCCGCGGGTACCTCACCGCGATGCCTCCGATCCTGCACGTCGGGCTCGGAGACGCTGCGGCCATCTCGGACCTGCTCGTACGGTGGCCAGACGGACGGACCCTCCGCATCGACTCCCTTGCCGCAGGTGATCGTCACCGCATCGATCCTCCGGCCAAGTAGCATGCCCGCCACGGCATGATCCCGCGCATCGCACCGCGCCCGGGCCCCACTGACGCCGAAGCCGCCTTCCTTCGCGGCCTTCGGGACGCCCGATTCCGCGGCGACATGCATGAGAGCGATGCGCACCGCACGGTCGCCTCCAGCGACAACTCCATCTGGCAGCAGGTCCCGCAGGCCATCGTCGCCCCGCTCGATGCCGCCGACGTCGGTCGGTGCCTCCGCGTGCTCGGGGATGCGGCGCATCACGGCGTGGTCGCCGCCCCACGCGGGGCCGGAACCAGCACTGCTGGCCAGTCGCTGACAAGCGGCATCTCGATCGACATGCGGCGCCACCTCGATGCGATCATCAGGATCGATCCGACGCAACGCCTCGCAGTCGTGCAACCTGGCGTCGTGCTGAGCACGCTCAACGAGGCGCTCGCCGAGCATCAACTGCAGTTCGGACCGTCCGTCGCCACGGCCGACCGGGCGACCATCGGCGGCATGGTTGCAAACGACGCCGCCGGTCGCGGCTCGCTGGTGCATGGGAAGACCAGTGACGCGGTCGTGGAACTTGTCTCGATGCTGGTCGGCGGTGACGAGGTCCGCACGAGGATGGTCGCTGGCGGCGATCTGGCAACACTCCTGGCCCGCGGGGATCGTTCCGCGCAACTCCACAAGGTCGTGCGCGAGGCAGCGGCCGCCGCCGCACCTCACTTGGCGGCGCACTGGCCGCAGCTTCGTCGATTCCTCTCCGGCTACAACCTCCCGATGGCCGCCCACGAGGACGCCATGGACCTCAATCGCATCATCTGCGGCAGCGAGGGCACGCTGGGCATCGTGGTGGAGGCGACGCTGCGGTGCGCACCCCTTCCGGCGCACCGTGGACTGGTCATCGCGTGCCTTGGCGACATGGACGCCGCGCTGCATCTAGGCGCCGGCGTGGCCGACGCGTCGCCATCGGCGGTCGAGGTGGTCGACGAGCTGGTCCTAGCGGCGGCACGCCAGGATGCGAGCTGGTCCGACGTGCAGAGCGTCCTGGGCGACGGGGCGAACGAGGCGGGATCAGTCCTGCTCGTTGAGTTTGCCGGTGAGGATGGGAAGGAGGTCTCCGAGTCGGTCCATGACATGACTTCGCGCATTGGCGCAGTTCAAGGTGCCAGCGCGCGACGTTGTCTCGATCCCCATGAGCAGGATCGAGTCTGGGCGTTCCGATCGCGCAGCGTGGGACTCCTGGCGGCCGTCGACGGAGGCCGCAGGCCAGTCCCATTCGTGGAGGATTGCGCCGTACCTCCGGCCGCGCTGCCCGCGTTCATCGCGGAGTTTCGCGAACTGCTCGATGGCCACGGTCTTCGATGTGGCATGTTCGGGCACGTAGATGCTGGCGTGATCCACGTACGACCAGCCCTCGACCTGCGCGACGCGGCGGATCGCCAGCGGGTTTCGGTCATCGCCGACGAGGTTGCAGCCCTCGTTGGTCGCCACGGCGGCGTGCTCTGGGGCGAACATGGGAAGGGATTTCGAAGCGCCTTCGGCCCGTCCGTGTTCGGAGAGGCCATCTGGC
>CAZKTE010000003.1:47333-63196 GCA_964555625.1 uncultured Isosphaeraceae bacterium
TGCCCAGTCGCCGTGGACGTGGCGCAGATGCGATCGGTCTTCTACGAGCGCTACTACGGTCGCTACCTGCGGCCCGCGCGCGATCTGTTCGCCACGCGGCTCGAGTCCATGCTACCGGCGCTTGCCCGCAGTCGAGCGATCGAGTGGTGCCTTGCACGAGGTGGGCACGCCAAGGCACTGCTGCGCGCAGCGGGCATCGTCGACGTGCCACCCATTGCCCGACCGACGCTTGCACACATGTTGGCCCACCGCGGTACGGCCGTGCGCAGCGTGCGCGATGCGCGCGGCGCAGACCTCGTCGTCATCCCTGATCGCCTGACCGCAGCATTCGCGCCACGGGTCATCATCGCGCTGCTTGACGTCGCCGAAGGGATGGGGCGACTTCCCGCAATCATCGCGCCCCTCCCGGGCGGCAAGCCGCTGCACGTGCGTGGATGCCTCGATGCCTTCGAGCGCGTTGCTGCAAGAAATGTCGCGTTGTTGGAGCCGCTGGAGGACACGCCGCTGGTGGGGGTTGATCCGGCGGCCACGCTGCTCTGGCGCGACGAGTACAAGATTGCCCTGGGCCGCGACGATCTTCCGCAGGTGAACTTGCCCCAAGAGTGGCTCCTAGAACACGCCGAGGATCTGCCCGCGCGGGGCAGCGGGCGGTGGCGGCTACTGGGGCACTGCATCGAGCGGGCGCTCGTTGGAAATGCTGACGCGGCGTGGCAGCACGCTTTCAAGGCGGCCGGACTGCACTTGGAGTGCCTCGAGTGCTCCTGCTGCGGCATGGGCGGTCTGTTCGGGCATGAGGTCGAGCACCGCGACCAGTCCATAGAAGTGTGGAAGCAGGGATGGGCCCGGCATGCGCCGACCAGCGAGGACACCCTGGTCACTGGATTCTCCTGCGCCTCGCAGGCAGCGCGGTCCGCCGGCCTGCGACTGCTCCATCCGCTGGAGGTACTTGCCGGACGCTAGCCCTTGCGGTTCAGGACGCTGGGACGCAGTCCGGGAATGGCCTTCACCTGATCCTCGGTGAGCACCATGCGCAGACGCATCTGCAGGCGATCGTTGAGCTCGGACTGCTGGAATCGCAGCCGTTCAATCTCGAGTTCACGCTTCGCATCCGCCTGGCTGAAGAACCCGTTGGCAGGAGCTGCCTGGGACTCGCTGCTGCGCAGATCGATCATGCGCTCGCAAATCTCCCAGTAGCTGCTCTGGTAGTCACTGCCGAGACGATCGAGCAGTCCACGCTGGGCGGAGTCGAGCTTTGGGATCTCATTGGCGGCGCTGAGCATCGTCGAGAGGTCCTTGTCCTCGTCGAAAATTCGAGGGTAGGCCCGCTTGACGAATCGCTTGCGCACCGGCCAGTAGTCCTCCTGTGGGAGCGCCGAGAGCAGCGCGTCCACGGCGTCCTGGTTGACACGCGCTGCGGTGGCCGCCGCGTCGCGCATCGCCCGAATCGCCTTCGTCCAGCGATCGCGCACTGCGCTCATGACGGCACCGGAGTCTCGATCCACCGACGCTTCCTCCATCAGGAAGGTCGCCGTCTGCAGGCGCTCGAGTTGATCCGCCGCCGAAGCGAGTTCCGCCGCTGGAGCGTCCATCAACTCGTGGTATCCCCGTAGTGCCTCTCGCAGCGTGTGGGTCCCCTCGGCGCTGAGTGACAGCGGCTTCTCAAGCAGGTAGATCGCGACCAGGTCAATGGTCTGCCCGCTCCTTGACATGCCCCAGGGATCGTTGTCATTGGAATTCGACCGGATGCGGGCTCGATGTCGAGTGAGCATATGCAGGTCCGGGTGCTCCGCGTCGAGGCCCAGCGCGTTGGAGAGATCCTCGAAGAACACCGCATCAAGGGCCGCAACCTGCTCCTTTGCCTCCTGCTCGAGTTCGCGCAGCGCTCGGGCAGCGGCTGCGTTTGAGAGTTCGCCCTCCTCATGCCCCTCCCAGGTGGCGGCCGCCTCATCGCGCACCGCATCCCAGGAGACGCGGTAGTCGTCGTAGAGGGAGTCGAGCACGGCGGCATCGCCCTCGGCGAGGTTCAGGATCGTCGCCATGCGACGCGTGTGGCCTGCGGGAATCGGTCCCGAGATCTTGACCTTGCCGGCTGCTGGCACCAGGTCGCCACTCTCGATCGTCACCTCCACCGCGCCGCCGCTGGTAGAACCGCCGATGACGATCGCCTGCGTCGCCTTCGCCTGCTGCTTGGACTCCTTTGCCTCGTCCAACTCCGCCGTCATCGCCTCGGTCATCAGTGACTCGAGCTGCTGCTTGGTCGAGTCCACGAGTCGCTCGCGGGCCTCCTCTGCCTGCTCGATCTGCTCGTCCCACTCGCCACTCTCGTCGCCCTCGAACTGATTGATCGATCGATACTCGCGGGACTTCTCGAGGTACTCGGCGTACCGCGTAGCGTTTCGCATGGCCTTCTGGCGAAACGATGCGTGGGCCTGTTCAATCAGCGTGCGCTGGTCCTCATCGATGCTGGCCAAGCCGATGATGACGTCGAACTTCAGATCAAGATCACGGTAGCCACGCACGCTTCGGCGATAGCCGCGGCCCAGGAACTTCCAGGCGAGGTCCTTCGCGTCGTCCTCGCCGAGCATCCCGTCGAGGGACTTCCAGGTGCGCCAGTTCAACTGGCTCAGGACGTAGGCAGCCTCCTGCAGGGGACGGCTCAGGTCGTCGGCGCGACGCTTGAGGTCCTCAATCCGCTCCGGGTCAGCGAAGATCATGAACATCTCCTGCTGCTCCATGTCACGAATGCCAAGCTCGTCGATGATGTCGAGCACCACATACAGCGCCTCCTGCACGCCGTCGAAGATGTCCCGGGCGCCGCGCAGGTACCGCTTCTCGTAGGACTCGAGCATCGCCATGACCTCGGGAGTCTGCTCGATGCCTTGGGCAATCACCAGCTCGGAGAGGTGCGGCTTCAGGCCGGGATTGAGCTCGCCGACCATTGGCAGCGCTATGAGCCTGTAGGCGTCAAGCTGCCGAGTCAGACGCAGCCTCGCGAGCATGCGCTGCTGCTGCTCATCGAGCATGCCCGAAAGGTCGTCGAAGAAGGAGCCGTCGGCGCCGCCGATGCGGTCCATTGCCTTGAGCCCAAGAGCAATCATGCGATCGATCTCGTCGCGATCTGGAATGTCGAATTCCATGATTCCGATGCGGTCCGCAAGGGCGGTCACTGCGTCGACAAATGGTGCAACATCCCGCTCGCGTACCCGGGCGTAGCGCTCCAGATAGCGATCGTACGCCGACAGCAAGGCCTCTCGCTGCGGGGGCGTCAACTCCAGCAGTTCGGCAGTGCGCTCGATCTCCCGCACGCGCATTGGATCGGGCAGCGCAGGCATCGCCTGAGCATGCGCCGCAGGTGGCTGTACCCACAGCGCGCACGCGAGGGCGATGAGGATCCTGATGAGTCGCAGGCAACACATCGGTATTCCATGGTAGTAGCGGTGGGAGCAGCACGAACAGTGTGGGCCAAAAAGGCAACAGCGGGCCCTCGTGGGCCCGCTGTTGCGAAAGTTCGCTGGCGAAGTGTGCTCAGGCCGCGCGGCTCTGCCGCACGTTCCGGCCAACCGTACGCTGGTCGGCACTCGCCCGGCGCTCGGGCTCCTCGACCATGCGCGTGATAATCTCGCTGGGCGTAGATCCCCAGAGATCTGCGCCGATCTCCTCGGCAAGCCCTTCAACACGGTTGAAGATGCCGCCACCTACGACCACCTGCAGGTTTGGGACCGCGCCAATCTCCGAAATCGTATCGATGATGCCGCGCACGTGCGGGGCATCGGCAGCCGACGACGAGAAGAGCATCAGTACGTCTGGCTTGCGATCCTGCACTTCAGCGAGAATCTCATCTGCAGCAACGCCGCCACCACCGAATCGCACCGTGAAGCCGTCGGCCTCGCAGAGATCGGCGACGATCTGGGCCGCAAGGTCATCGGCCTCGCTGGGGCCACAGAAGAGCAACACCGAGCGATCGCGCGATGCGCCCTGCTGGTATCCAGCCTGTACCTGGTCCACGAGGCTGCGCAGGAGTCGCGTGGCGTAGTGGTGTGCCAGCGTCGTGAGCTGGTCCTGCCGGAAGAGCGTCGTGATCGAATCGAGTACCGGCCAGAAGCCGTCTCGCGCCACGTCCTCGGCGGTCCAGCCATCGCCTATTGCCTCGGCGATCACCGCGCGGGCTGAGGGTCGGTCTCCCGTGATCAGGAGCGGAAAGAGCCGTTCATTGAAAGTGTCGTTGTTCACCGCGAACCCCTGTCTTGTGCCTGTACCCCACATCCACGGGGCGTTTCTGAGAAGCCTGGCTTGGCCCGGACCATCGACGCCGATGGAATATGACCGTGCCGCGGGAGATAATCGATCCGCTGCTCCTGCGCGCTCGACAAATGCCCACGCTGCGTACTTCGTTGCGCATATCGGACGCAGGGATCCCCCTGCAGGGCCCGGAAGGGTCTCTGCCGCCTAGCAGTCGCCCCAGGCCGCGATGACCGCCAGGATGTCCGAAACGTCCACGACGCCGTCCCCGGTGGGATCGCAGCCCTGTCCGCCCCAGTCGGCGATGATCGCAAGCAGGTCGGACACGTCGACCACGCCGTCACCGGTGCAGTCGGCAACGCATCCACCGCCGCCGCCTGCGGCCCACGTCAGGACGATGGAGAGAATCTCCTCGCGTGCATCGCCATCAACGGCCGCTAGGGGGAATCCCAGGAAGATCGCTCCCCCACCTTCATCGGCGAGCTTCGAGGTAGCCGCGTCGCCCTCGTTCCCCAAGAACGCCAATTCGCCACCGCCGCCTGGCGTGACCCGGTCGCTCCAGTTGTAGAAGGGGAAGTTGAGGGTGATCGAGCCGATGTCTCCGAAAAGTTCGCCTTGCCCAGTCACGCTGTCTTGGCCTACGTCGCTGTCGAAGTCACCGATGCCCAGGTACGCCTGGCCGAAGGAAGTGAGTCCGCGGTCCCACAGGTAGTCCTGGCTCGAGAGCAGCAGCCGTCCGCCGCCGTCGATGTAGGCGCTCAGCGCAGCCTCGCCGCTGGATCCGGGCCCTGCGGCGCCACCAAACTCGTCGCCGGTGAACCAGACGACCAGCGGGTAGGAGGACAACTTCGCCGCCGACGGCTCGTTGTCACTATTGGCGGTGTCCCAGAGGTCCCAGAGGACGCCGAGGTTCTCAAGGGAGTCCGTGAAGATCGACCGCACGTCGGGGCTGTTGTCGTCATCGTCGACCAGCAGGATCGTCATCGCATTCGAGGTGTGGAATGTCCACCAGGACGACCAGTCGCCATCGCCGCAGTGATTGGATGCCGCAGCGCGCCACCAGTAGGAGGTGTCCACGTCGAGGTTCATCTCGACCTGGTACTCCAGGCCTTCGATGCCCGACTCGTCGATCAGGACGCCCCCGCTGCCGCTGCTCGTGGAGATCTGGACGCGGTAGGTGATCGCGCCGTCGGCATCGCGCCACATGAGCGTCGGCCGCAGCGGCGCATCGACTGCGCCGTTGGCGGGCGACTCGAGTTCCACCTGCTCCGGCGACTCGCTGGAGACTCCGATCGCCGCCGGCGCCGATCGGGTCATGTCCGGGGCAATCCCGACGACCTGGAAGTCGTACTGGCCATCGTCACCCATGGGCGGGCCGACGATGGTCATGGTCACGGTCTGTGGCGGGATGACGGGATTGGCTGAGAATGACGCGGTGAGCCCCTGCGGCAGCCCGTCGGCCAGCATCGTCACGGGCAGGTCGTACCCGAGGATCTGGCCGACCTCCACCTGGTAGTCCACCGATCCGGGCAGGCACAGGGATTGCATGGGCGGATCCACCGACAGGGAGAATCCCGGCTCCACGGCGCAGTTGTAACAGACGACGGCGAAGTCCTGGTCGATGGAGTCGCCGCTGTTTGGCACGCCGTCGGAGTTGAGATTGGTGGCCTCAACCCTAATCGTGACCACCTGCGGCGGCGTCGGTCCAAGGAAGATGCCCTCGGTGTTGTTTCGATTGTCCGCGCTGCCGCCGGTCGTCGACCAGCCGCTCGTGGAGAAGTTGTTGCCCCGGAACTGGCCCAGGGAGGTGTCGGCGACCAGGTCCAGGTCGTTGTTCCACGCCGGGCTGGAGCCGCCGAGGCCGTGCCCGGGCGCGTCAGTCCAAGCGAGCATGATCTTCATGGGCTGACTTGGATCAAGCGGCGAAACGGTCGTCGTCCACACCTGGCCAGTAGCGTCCAGGACTACCGGGGCGTCGAAGTAGCGGACGCCGTCGGGATCCGCCTCCAGCACGGATGGCAGGTACATGCGGCCCCATCCCTGCTTGGAGTCGAAGGGGTGCCCGAGGGTGTTGCCATCGGCGTCGTCGTTGCCGGCCAGGTCGCGGGCCGCGGCGGTGAACGCCGCCTTGATCATCGCCGGGGTCGGGTCGCTGCCCTCGAGCAGGCGGTAGTGCTCGACGAAGAGCGCCGCGCCGCCGGCCACCTGCGGACAGGCCATGCTGGTGCCACACATCAGGCCATAGCTACCTGGGACCGTCGACTCCACCCGGCAGCCCGGCGCAACCATGTGGGGAATCGTGCGTCCATCAAGACAGGGCCCGTGGGCAGAGTTGCTTGAGATGTCGTCGATGTCAGGGTCCTGGCTGCCGCTGGAGGTCCGCATGTTCGTGCAGCCGATCGTGAAAATGTTCTTGGCCTCATCCGGCGTCCCCTGGGAACTGGTGCCGCCGTTGCCGTTCATGATGGCCAGCACGTAGGAGACACTCTGGTCACCTGCCAGGTCCGGGTCTGCGTCCCGCACGCCGATATCGACCTCCATCGTGTCGATGTCGTAGCCCAAGGGCGAGCCGGAGGGGCCCCAGCTGTTGCTCGAGGCGACGGCGCCGTTGCGGCTCGACTCGGTCATCAACTGCAGCATGCCTCCTGGATCACTGAAGACGGGGGAGTAGACCTGCTCGATGAGCGTCGCGCCCGGCGCCACACCGAGTCCCCGGAGAAATCCCCCACCGTCTGTCAATCCCGACACCCCTGTGGCAGCGACGATCCCGGCGGTGTGCGTCCCGTGGCTTGAGCTCGCGCTGCCGCCGCAACTCTCCCCGGTGCACGAGGCAAACTGCCCGAGGAGGTCAGTGTGTCCCTGGTCGCTTCCGCCATCGACGATCGCGATGATGACGTCGCCACCGTCGATGCCGACTTCAGTCAGCCAATCCCGGTAGCCGGGGTAGGCCATGTTTCCCGCGTCGACGTTGCCGGCGTTTACCTGGCAACTCATCTCGCTTCTGAGCCCGCCGTCAAGCGGCCGCGGCTGGATCGTGTAGATCCCCGCGATCGTCGAGAGACTCTGGAAGGCGCTGCCGGGAACCATGAAGCTGGCGACCTCGAAGCGATCATCGAGGACTCGCCGCTGGATCCGCGTGGCGCCGGCGGCGGCCATGTCATTGAGCGCCTTGCCAGTGTCCGCTGCGCGGCAGAGCAGCGCCCGGGCCTCGATGACGCCGTCGTCGAGTGCGCGCCAGCGCGGGAGGACCCGGTAGCCGTTGAGGAAGTCTCCGCTCCATCGCACGTGCGATGCGCCCCGCAGCGTGTCAACGGCCGCAGCGTCGCTCCAGGCGATGTAGGCGAAGGGGTGGATGTACTGGACGGGCTCGATTCCGCGGTCGCGCAGATCCTCGAGCCAGTGCTCGCGGATGGGACCGTCGAACTGCACGATGCGCAGGTCCGGACCCAGATCGCCGGCCACGGACCACACTGGATCAACCAGCGGAACGGCCTTGAGCGGATCGAAGGTCCGCTCGCCAAGCGTCAGGCGAAAGTCCACCGACGGGCGCGGCGCGTGGAAGGAAGGGCGGCCGAGCGGGGCCGCCGCAGGCAGCGCGGCCACGAGGGTCGCGATGGCGAATGTTGCCAGGATGTTGCCTCTGCGCATGCGGGGACGTCCCTTGGGCCGGAGGCGCCCTCAACTCCAACCTACAGCCTGTACGGGGTACCGCCTACGGTGGTTGCCTCTGAGGGCCCCTGGGGGTCGCCCTGTGCGGGTTGGGAGGGTCCTGCAGCAGCCCTGGTGGTCAGAATTCGCAACTGCGAGGCGTCCGCGGGAACGGGATGACATCGCGGATATTGGTCATCCCAGTGGCGTACTGGATGGTTCGCTCGAACCCCAGGCCGAACCCGGCGTGCGGCACGGTCCCGTAGCGGCGCAGATCGCGGTACCACCAGTAGTGCGACGGGTCGAGCCCGCACTCCACGATGCGTCGATCAAGCACATCCAGGCGCTCCTCGCGCTGGGAGCCGCCGATGATCTCGCCGATCCCCGGGGCGAGCACGTCCATCGCCGCCACCGTTCGTTCATCTTCGTTGAGTCGCATGTAGAAGGCCTTGAGGTCCTTGGGATAGTTCATCAGGACCACCGGCCGGCCCACGTGCGTCTCGGTGAGCCATCGCTCGTGCTCGCTCTGGAGGTCGACCCCCCATTCCACGTCGTACTCGAAGGACGCTCCGCTGCCCTTGAGCGCACTGATGGCATCGCCGTACTCCATGCGCTCGAAGCTCGCCGAGACGAACGCCTCGACGCGCTCGATGCATCCCTCGTCGATGCGGTCGGCGAAGAATGCCATGTCATCGCCGCGCTCCGAGAGCAGGTCCGTGAGTATCGACTTGAGGAAGTCCTCGGCAAGATCCGCGTCGTCGGAGAGATCCGCGAAGGCGATCTCCGGCTCGATCATCCAGAACTCCGCGAGGTGCCGCGAGGTATTCGAGTTCTCCGCACGGAACGTCGGGCCGAACGTGTAGACCTTGCTCAGCGCGCAGCAGTAGGACTCGACGTTGATCTGCCCGGACACCGTCAGAAAGGTCTCGCGCCCGAAGAAGTCCTGGTCGAAGTCGACGTCGCCGTCATCGGTGCGCGGCGCGTTGACCGCGTCCAGCGTCGACACGCGGAACATCTCGCCTGCGCCCTCACAGTCGCTGGCCGTAACGATGGGCGTGTGTACCCAGAGGAACCCGTTGCTCGTGAAGTAGCGATGGATCGATTGCGCAAGGCAGTCTCGGACACGCGCCACTGCGCCGAACGTGTTGGTGCGCGGCCGCAGGTGCGCCACTGTGCGCAGGTACTCGAATGTGTGGCGCTTGGAGGACGCCGGGTAGGTGTCCGGGTCCTCGACGTCGCCAACCACCTTGATCTCGTCGGCGTGCATCTCGCACGCCTGGCCCGCCCCCTGGGACGCGACGATCGTGCCCTTGACCTCGATCGAGCAGCCGGTCGTCAGGTGCATGACCTCCGCCTCGTAGTTGGGCAAGGCCGCCTCCGCCACGACCTGCAGCAGGTCGAAGCAGGAGCCATCGCTGAGGTGTATGAAGGACAGGCCCGCCTTGGAGTCGCGCCTCGAGCGGACCCATCCGCGAACCGTCAGCGCGCAGCCGATCGACGTCGCTCCCGGCAGCGGGTCGAGAATCGAGGAGATCGGTGTGCATCCAGGGTCGTATGCCATGGTCGGCGACGGGGAGTATCACGCCCGCACGCGCCGCAGGCAAGGCGGCCGCGGCCCAGTCACCTGCCAAGTCGGCAGGTCCGAGGTCAACCGCAGGCGGCTCGGCAGCCGCCGGAGGTGAGATGGAGGCCCGATTGCGGCATGGTTCTTGCAACTGGTAGGTGGCATGGCCATGCCCTCAGACAGGTTTCGCGACGCCGCTGGCGGTCGTCTCAACCTCCTGCTGACCTTTGGCGGGTGGCGGGACGAGCCGGCGGTGCGCCAATTGCCCACGCTGTTGTCGCCCATGGGAATCGCCAGCATGACCGCAGACAGCGGTGAAGAGGCCGCGGTGATGATCCAAGAGCATGTCGTGCACGTGGCGGTGGTCGACATGGCCCTGCCATTGCGACGCGGCGGGGAGGGCCCTGCGGGGGGCGAGCGGATCCTGCAGGTCCTGCGTCGCATCCACGAACCACCCCCCACGATCGTCCTGCGGGCCCGCCAGGCCTCCCAGCGTGAACATGCGCGGGGACTGGCACGCTCCTTGCAGGAGGGAGCCTTTACAGTAGTAGACCGCCCGGTGCGGTTGGAGATGTTGTTGGATGCCCTGCGGCGCGTAGTTGCGCGTCATTACGCCGACCGCTGGCCGCGGGCAGAGGAAGCACTTGCACGCTCGCGATGGAACATCGCGGCCAAAAAGGAAGAGGAGAAGCGGACATGAATGTCAGGCCACTGGGGGACAAGGTGCTGGTTCAGCGAGCGGACGCCGATGAGACCACCGAGGCGGGCATCATCCTGCCCGAGTCGGCCAAGGACAAGCCCCGCGAGGGCACCATTATCTGCGTCGGTGACGGCCGGCTCAATCACGACACCGGTGATCGCGAGCCATTCACGGTCGCCACAGGTGATCGCGTGCTCTTCACGTCGTACGCAGGTACGGAGGTGAAGATCGACGACACCGACTACATCATCATGACCGAGGAGGACATCCTCGGGATCGTGGAGTAGATCAATGGAACGTGGACCGCTCCTGGATGCCCTGACGGCAATGATCGGAACCGACATGGAATTGTCAGTCATCCTCTGGGGTGAGGACAAGCCCATCGAGATTCGAGATGTCGAAGCCGTCGAGGAACTCAAGAGTTCCCAGGGTCTGCGGGTCACCACCGGGTCCAACTACATCTGGATCGATGCGTCGCACGTGTCCGCCGCATGGCAGGCGCGCAGCGACCTCTGAGTGCACAAACAGTTCAAGGGAAAGAAGAGAGAATCATGACCGCCAAGCAGATTGCATATGACACCGAGGCCCGGGAGCGCATGCTCCGGGGCATTCAGAAGCTCTCGAGGGCCGTGAAGACGACGCTCGGTCCAAGTGGCCGCGTCGTCGTCCTGGAGAAGTCCTTCGGCGCGCCGAGCGTCACCAAGGACGGCGTCACCGTCGCCAAGGAGATCGAGCTCGACGACGCCTGGGAGAACATGGGCGCGCAGATGGTCAAGGAAGTCGCCTCCAAGTGCTCCAAGGATGCCGGAGACGGAACCACCACTGCGACGATCTATGCCGAGGCGCTCTTCGCCGAGGGCCTCAAGAACATCACCGCAGGCGCCCAGGGCAACCAGGTCCGACGCGGAATCGACCGTGCCGTCGCGGCGATCGTCGAGGAACTTCATCGCATGAGCAATGAGGTGCACGACTCCAGCGAGATCGCGCAGGTCGGCACGTGCGCAGCCAACCAGGACCAGGAGATCGGCGGAATCATCGCCGAGGCCATGGAGAAGGTCGGCAAGGACGGCGTCATCACGGTCGAAGAGGGCAAGAGCCTCGAGACGACCGTGGAACTCGTCGAAGGCATGCAGTTCGACAAGGGCTACCTGAGCCCCCACTTCGTCACAGACGCTGCGGCGATGGAGTCGGTGCTCGAAGACTGCTATGTGCTCATCCACGAAAAGAAGATCAGCAGCGCCAAGGACCTGCTGCCGATCCTCGGAAAGGTCGCCGAGTCTGGCAAGGCGCTGCTGGTAGTCGCCGAGGACATCGAGGGCGAGGCCCTCGCGACGCTGGTGGTCAACCGGCTTCGAGGTGTGCTTCGAATAGCGGCCGTCAAGGCCCCTGGCTTCGGGGATCGACGCAAGGCCATGCTCCAGGACCTTGCCATCCTCACCGGCGGCCAGCCGGTCATGGAGGAGCTTGGCATCAACCTCGAGGCACTCACGCTCGCCGAGCTGGGCCGAGCCAAGAAGATCACCGTCGACAAGGACACGACCACGATCATCGAGGGGGCCGGCGAGACCAGCGACATCCAGGGACGCATCGAGCAAATCCGTGCCCAAGTCGAGCACTCCTCCAGCGACTACGACGCCGAGAAGCTCCAGGAACGTCTGGCCAAGCTCGCCGGTGGCGTGGCGCAGGTCAACGTCGGCGCCGCGACCGAGGTCGAGATGAAGGAGAAGAAGGCGCGCGTCGAGGACGCGCTGCATGCTTGCCGCGCAGCTGTCGAGGAGGGCATCCTTCCCGGTGGCGGCGTTGCGATTCTTCGTGCTCGCCGCGTGCTCGAGACCGTTCGAGCGGACTGCGTTGGTGACGAAACGCTGGGCGTGGACATCGTCGGCCGCGCCGTGACGGCCCCGATTCGCCAGATCGCCGCCAACTGCGGCCTTGACGGGTCCATCGTCGCCCAAAAGGTCGAGGATTCCTCCGACGACGCCTGGGGATTCAACGGCGTCAGCCGCGAGTATGAGAACCTCGTGCAGGCCGGCGTCATCGTCCCGACCAAGGTCGAGCGAGTCGCGCTGCAGAACGCCGCGAGCATCAGCGGTCTCCTGCTGACCACCGACTGCGCAATCACCGAGCTGAAGGAAGACAAGGCGGCCGCCGCCTCGCCGGGCATGGACGACATGGACTTCTGATCCACCCGGTTTCCCCCTTGAACCGTGCAGCGGAGCGCCCCGTGGCGCTCCGCTGTTTCATTGCACGGGTACAGTGTCCACGTGGGCAGACGCACCAGCCATCGAAGAGCGCATCGGCAGCGAAGCCACAGGGCCTCCCACGCCGCGGCCTCCCCACCGCCACCGCCCCTGAAACATCCGCTCGTGCCCCCAGGCGAAGCGACGTGGATCGACGACGGCGCGGAACTCGCCCGCTGCTGCGAGGCGCTCAAGGCCAGTGGCTCCTTCGCCTACGACACGGAGTTCATCGGCGAGGAGACGTACTACCCGAGGATCTGTGTCGTGCAAGTGGCCACGACCAGAGAGGTTACGCTCATCGATGCCCTGGCCATCGGTGACCTCTCGCCGCTGTGGAACCTGATTGCAGACGAGGACGTGACGACGATCGTGCATGCCGGCCAGCAGGACCTTGAACCCGTCGCGCGGCTACTGGGCGCCGCCCCGAACTCCATCGTCGACACTCAGCTTGCCGCCGGGCTCAGCGGCCTCCCTTGGCCCCTGTCGCTGACCAAGTTGATCTCGGCGGTGCTGTCCCACGATGTGGGCGCAGGACCCACCTTCAGCGAGTGGGATGCGCGGCCATTGACGCCGTCCCAGATGGCCTACGCGGCCGACGACGTGCGGTACCTGCCGGCGCTGTGGTCGCTGATTGAGCAGCGGCTCGCTGATCTGGGTCGCACCGCCTGGGCGGAAGCGGAGTTCGCATCGCTCACGTCAATGGATGCATTTGCCTTTGATCTGGACGCGGCGGTGCGGCGAACCGTTCGCAATCGCTCACCGCGCAAGGCGGAACTTGCTCGCATCTGCGCGCTGGTGACCGAGAGAGATCGCATTGCGCGCAGCGAGGATCATCCACCGCGGAGCATCTTTCCAGACGATGTCCTCCTTGCCCTCGCACGATCTCCCGTCGCAGACGTCGACGCCTTGGCGAACTTCCGGGGGTTTCCGAGAGACATCGCCGCGCAGTACGGCGCAGCGCTGCTGTCCTCGATCGAGTCGCCCGGCATCGAACACCTGCCACACATACGGCGAAGCAATCCGCGCGAGGGGGACGGGGACATGCGACTTGCGCTCGATGGGCTCTGGTCGCTGACGTGCGCCTGGTGCGCCGGCAACGATCTTGCGCCCGGGCTCGTCGTGACGCGACCGGCCTTCACCGACTGGTACCTGGCGCGAGAGGCCGGCAATCCCCCCCCTGACTCGCCCTTGACCAACGGGTGGCGCAGCGAGGTCATGGACGCGGTGGGCCGCTGCATTGACGGTGACAGTACGCTGCGGTTTGCCCGAAGCGATCGATTGGCCGCCCGGGAGGATCGCGCATGAATCGGGACTGCCCTGATACGCTCTGGGAGACCACATGACTCGCCAGCGCGTTGTGTCCGCGTCTCCCCAGCCAACCGATGACCCACCGGTCACGCCATCGCTGCGACCGCAGCGCATGGCCGAGTACCTCGGGCAGGCGGACCTTCGCCCGCGGCTCGATGTGGCGCTTGAGGCTGCACGTGGCCGCGGCGACCCGATGGAGCATGTCCTGCTCTACGGCCCGCCCGGGCTGGGCAAGACCACCCTTGCGCACGTCATTGCAAACGAGCTCGACTCGCGCGTCTGGACCACAAGTGGTCCGGCGCTGACCAAGGGCAGCGACCTGGTGGGCACTCTGACGCGCATGGAGGCGCACGACGTCCTCTTCATCGATGAGATCCACCGGCTTCCCCCATCCGTCGAGGAGTACATGTACCCGGCGATGGAGGACTTCAAGATCGACTTCACGCTCGACGCGGGCATGCACGCGCGGGTCGTCACGTACGCCCTCAAGCCATTCACGCTCATCGGCGCCACCACGCGGGCCGGGCTGCTGACGGCGGCACTGCGCAGTCGCTTCGGCATCGTGCAGAACATTCGCTTCTACGAGCCAAGTGAACTGGCGGCGATTCTCAGGCAGGCAGCCGATCGCATCGGGCTGCCCGCCATCGATGAAGCCGCCCTGTCCATCATCGCCGGCCGGAGTCGCGGCACCCCCCGCATTGCGCTGCGGTTGCTGCGCCGGGTGCGCGACTTTTCGGAGGTTCGCTGCGAGGGTCGCCTGGACACGGCCGTGGTGGCGGACGCCCTGCAACTCGAGGGTGTCGACGACGCAGGCCTCGACGCGTTAGACCGCGGATACCTCTCTACGCTCGCGGGCATCTACGACGGCGGCCCGGTCGGAGTCGAGGCCATTGCCGCCTCGCTTGGCGAGGATCCCGGGACGCTCCAGGACATGGTCGAGCCCTACCTGCTCCAGGCGGGCATGCTTGCTCGCACCCGCCAAGGACGCCGCATCACGGACCTCGGCAGGACACGGGCCGAATATGCACCCAAACCCGGTGGACAAATGGAGTTGGGTGAGGGCACCGGGACATAGCCCAGGGCGTCCCCTTTTAAAAAATGCTCATTACAGTGGGTTGACCCTTTGATTTTTTGGGCGAATTCGCCAATCCTACAGGTGGTCGATCGGGCTTGCGCGGCCCGCGGAGGGTAGGCGAGCATCGACCTCCTGTCTGCCTGCTCGCACAAATGGCTGGGCCGTGGGCCTGTCCATGAAATGCCGGACGAGGAATCGCGACGATGATCGCGATCAGGCTGCCGGGCTTGCCGTATCTCTCAACAGCGCGGAAGGATCGAACGCACATGACACACGGACAAACAAGGAAGGGCTTCACGATCGTCGAGCTCTTGGTGGTGATCTCGATCATCGCCCTGCTCGTTGGCATTCTGGTGCCGGCGGTCAACAAGGCCCGAGACACGGCCCGCACGACCCAGTCCAAGAGCAACATGCACCAGGTCACGATCGCGCTGTCGAACTACACCGCGGACTGGAATGGTGATCAGTACACCACGGCGCCACCGAACCTCTCGGCTGGCGATCGCCTCGGCATGACCGTTGGTGCTGCCATCAGCCAATGGGTGGCCGAGTACGGCGGAGCTGATGGAACGCCCGTGGGCATTCGTCTCGGCGAGATCCCCTATGGCGGTACCGCGGCCATCGCATTCTGGAATAACAGCGACGGCGTCGCGCCGTACAACTTTGCCACCGGCAACACCAGCACCGGCAAACAGGGCTTCGGCACATGGCGGTATCCAAACGCGCTGCAGGTCGCCGAGTACATGGATTCCAAGCCGCTGCACCCGGCGTACTTCTCGCCAAAGGACAGCGTCTGCTGGCGCGTCCTTGAGCCGTGCTTCTCGCTGCCGGGCACGCTCTGCGTCGCCTCAGTCGCCTCGCACTGGGGACTCCCGATTTCCTACAACTCCGTGCTGTATCTGGCTCCCTCGAGCTACAGCATCTCCCCGGCGATGATGTACAACTCGCGCGTCTATGCCTACGACGAGGCCGCCAACACGACCTTCGCCGATCCCATGGACATTCCAGGCGGATTCCGCCCGTCCACGACGGACCAGGCGAAGTTTCCCAACCTCAAGTCCTGGCTGATGGAGCACCACTGGCTGCAGA